>JAFYEZ010000041.1 GCA_017544005.1 Bacteroidales bacterium | reverse complement strand
GGCAAAGAAAAATCGAGCCAGCGCATACGTTCGGCGTTGGCTCGACAAATCAAAGATCAAATCTCAGACTGAGAAGGAAAACTTCAAGGGCGTGTGAATGTTCCGGTAGCCGGTCTGTCGGTCCAGCAGAACATAGTGACAATGCGCCTGGTATTCGTTGAGGTCAAGTCCCCAGATGTCCCGGTAATTCTTGACCAGAATTATGACGGTCGAATCACCGGCGCTGCAGGGAGCGATGGCGAGGAAGTTCCGCATCAGGCCTGGTTTCTTTCCTCTGCCCGGGCTGGTCAGTTGAAGTTTGAGGAGAAGGTGGTAACGCTCCGGGGAAGGGCAGTCTTCAAAGGTCAAATGGAAGCGGAGGAGCAGATCGGTTGAATTCGGCCGCTCGCAGGAAACGAATTCCAGCGCATCAATCGGAAACTTGGCAAAAGGCTGCGGCTCCGGCGTATGCTCGTTTCCGAGGGTATAGAAGCCGTGATAAGCACTCACAAAGAGATTCTGTCCGCTGATATGCGAAGTGCCGTCAAACGGCGGTTTATGACTCAATGCGCCCTTGCCGTACTCGTGCCAGACCTTCTGTGTCTCGTGAGGAACGGTCCTCCAAGCAGCAAGCGCCCGCCGGTGAACTTCGAGCTGCTCAAGTTGGCCGGCCGTTCCTTTGAACTCGCACTGGGATTTCTTCTTGTAGTAGCAGCGCCCGTCCACATGATAGAAGGTCAGGTCTCCAACGGAACCCCAACAATCAGCAATCAGCACGGATGGAACGAAGCGTGGCATAGTTCTAAGTGAAGGTCAAATACTTACGCAAATTTACGAAAATTAGTGAGAAGAAACGGCATTTTCATTCTCACTTTTGGCCTCAAATCGATGGTTTTGTTCTCACTTTTGCTGCAGGACTTCGCGATGTTGTTCTCACTTGTGGGAAACATATGGGAAAGCCTTTTTGACGGTCGGCAGTCTTTATAGTAGCCTATAGTATCCGCTACAAAACGGCCATACAACGCAATGAGGGCCAGATTCAGTAGCGTATAGTAGCGTGGATTAGAGTGGGGTAGGATTTACGAAAAGTGAGAACAAAAGTGAGAACAAAAAATATAACCCGCTGAAAATCAGCGGGTTACAGGTGGTGCTGGGAAGAATCGAACTGCCGACACATGGATTTTCAGTCCATTGCTCTACCATCTGAGCTACAGCACCAGTTGCGTTTTGGGATTGCAAATATAGGAACTGTTTGGGAAACCACCAAATTTAATTTGCGATTTCACGCAGAAATATGCGATTAAACGCGTCTCCCGGCGAGGATGACGCCCGCGAGGATCAGGGCGGAGCCGACGGCGCCGGCGGGCGTGAGGCGCTCGCCGAGCAGGATCATGGCGGTAATCAGCGTGAAGACCGGGTTCAGGTAGACGTAGTTCACGGCGGTGATGTTGCCGAGCCGGGCCGTCACCAGGTTCCAGGCCACGAAACAGGCGAGGGAGGCGCAGAGGCCGAGGAACAGCAGGTTGCCCCAGACCACCGGCTGCGCAAACAGCTCCAGCGGAGCGAATTCGCGCCCGAGCAGGAAGGGGAGAATCGTCAGCAGGCCGTAGAAGAACACCTTGCGCGTGGCGAAGACCGGGCCGTACTCGTCTGTCAGCCGCCCGATGAACAGGCTATACAGCGCCCAGCAGAGCGCTGCGCCGAGGGCGAGCAGGTCGCCGCGCAGCGACACCTGGACGCGCTGCCCGTCGAACATCATCAGGGCCATGCCGCCAAGCGCCAGGAGCGTGCCCAGGGCGAGCATCCACCCGGAGCCGATGCGCTCCATCGCATCGGCGAAGCGGTCGTGACGGACGCGCCGGTAGAGCAGCGAAATGAGGGCGGTGAAGAGCGGCGCGCTGCACACCAGGAAGGAGACATTGCTGGCCTGGGTGTGCGCCAGGGCCGTATTTTCCGCGAGGAAATAGAAGGAGCCGCCCGTCACGCCCAGGAAGACGAAGAGCAGCTCGTCCCGCCAGGAGCGGGCCCAGAGGGAAGGAGATTCCGGGTCAAGCCCGGAATGACTAAGATGTAACCGACGAATGGCGGAGTAGATCCAGATGCCGAGGTAGGCCATCGAAAAGCGCACAACAAAGATTTCCGCAGGATCCAGTCCTGCGGAAATCAAAGTCTTGGTGCTCACGAAGGTCAGGCCCCAGATGGCCACGACGACGAGCGCCAGCAGATGCCAGGGCAGCCTACTAGTACTCATCCCAGCTCTTGATGCTGATCTCGTCCTGCGGAACCGCGCAGAAGGCGCGGATGTAGGCCGTGGCGAGGCGGCTGTTGGTGATGAGCGGCACGTTGAAGTCAATGGCCGCGCGACGCATCTGGTAGCCATTGCTGAGCTCGCTGTGGGTGAAGTTCTTGGGGATGTTGATCACCAGCTCCACTTCGTGCTTGCGAATCAGATCCAGGGCCGCGGGGGCGCCGAACTTC
>JAFYEZ010000040.1 GCA_017544005.1 Bacteroidales bacterium | reverse complement strand
TGGAATGTGGAATGTGGAATGCGGAATGTGGAGTGTGGGACGGGGAATGTGGAATGTGTGACATGGAATGCGGAATGTGGAATGTGGAATGTGGAATGCGGGATGTGGGATGCGGAGTGTGGAATGTGGGACGTGGAATGTGGAATGCGGGATGTGGGGGCGAGGTACCTATAAAAAACAGCCCGGCGGGAATCCGTCGGGCTGCTGTGTCGATATCCGCTCGTGGGGGCTACTTCGCGTCAGGGTTTGCGCCTTCCACCGGGAGGGTGCCGGCCGGGAACTCAGGCGTAGTAGCCTGCTCGGTCTGCTCCAGCTGCTGCTTCAGGGCGCTGCTGTTCTGCTGCTTCTTGCTCGGAATGACGAAGTTGGCGACGATGCAGAGCACGATGATGGTGGCTGCAAGGCCCCAGGTCAGCTTCTCGAGAAAGTCCGCGGTCTGACGAACGCCGAAGGTCTGGTTGCCGGAAGCGAAGTTCGCTGCCAGTCCGCCGCCCTTGGAGTTCTGAACGATAACCACGAGGGTCAGCAAAACGCTGGCCAGCACGATGATAACGGAAATGACAATATAAGCTGCTTGCATAATTATTGTTGTTTTGTTTGATTCAATTTGTCAATAAGGGTTGCAAAGTAAGCACTTTTTTCGGGATCTAGCAAAATTAGTTTTTCGTAAACGGCTATCGCTCTGTCGTAAAGTCCCTGGTCGGCATAGATGCGGGCAAGCGTTTCCGAAGCGGGCTCTCCGGCACTGCCTGCCACCGGATTCACGGCCGCGAGGGCTGCAGCGGGGGCCGCAGCGGGAGCGGGGGGCGCCGAGATGCTCTCCAGCGTCGCAGTAATGGGATTGAAATCCAGTTTGCTGTCGATTTCGGCACCGGCCTCGCCCAGTGCCTTGAAATCCTCTTTGTCAAAATAGTCGCCGCCCACCACGTACACCTTGCGCGGCGGAGCGGGCATTTCCGGAGCGGGGGCTGCGACCGAATCGGCGGGCGCCTCCACGACGGCAGGAGCCTCCACAGGCGCTTTTTCCGCCACAACTGGAGCCGCCTCGACAACCGGGGAAACATCGGCAACCGGAGCGGCCGCCTGCGGAACGGGCGCCGCCGCCGGTTTCAGCCTTTTCCCGGTGATCTCCGCCAGGAACTCGCTGCGCGAGAGCACAAAGATGCCCGCACGGGCAGCCGCCTCCCGCAGATCCTCCTCACCAAAGGGGCGGTGGCGGAGGACATACTCCTTGCGCGCCAGCGTGAACCACGGATAGCGGTCCAGCAGCTGCTCCAGTTCGGAGAGGGAGAGAAGGGTGACGTCCATGGCGGTTACCAGTTGGCGACGGTGGCGTTAAAGATATCTTCGACAATCTTGTCGATGATGGTGTCGCAGAGGGTCCCCTCCACGGCATCCAGCGCATTTTCAGAGTTGTAATCTTCGTAGGCCGCAAAACTCTTTTCGAAGTTGTCCTCGGGATGCTTCTCGTTGACGAACTTCACTTTCACGGTGACGGTCAGGCGGTTGAGCGCGGCGACTTCATCGGCCGTCACGGCCGCTGCGGAGACCTGGTAGGATTCGATGGTGGCCAGCACATAGAGATCGCCGCCATCTTCGACCTGCTCGAGCTTCGTCAGCTTCTTGTACTTGTCGCACATCGCCTCGAAGAGGCTGTTGGCCAGGCTCGGATTGACCTTCATCGCCTTGTTCTCCACCGGCTCGATACAGATGGTCTTGACGTCGGGCTGGATGGAGGTTCCACTGAAGGAGTAGAGCCAGCATCCGCTGACGGCCAGGGCGAGGGCGACAAGCGCCGGGAGGAGTCGGAGCGCGGATTTCATCGGTTATCGGTCAAACTGTTTGAGCTTGCGGTAGAGCGTGCGTTCGGAGATGCCCAGTTCGGCGGCGGCTGCTTTGCGGTTTCCGCCATGGCGCTCCAATGCTTTATGTATCAACTCAATATTGGCATCCTGGATGGTATAGGATTCCTCCTCACGCGGCGCCTCTTCTGCGGAAGAGTGCACATCGTCCGGATGGATGATCAGCGAGCGGGCGGGCGCCTCGTTGGTGCCGCTCTCCTCCTCCCCGGCCAGGCGCTCCTTGATCTCGTTCACCTCGTTGCGGAGGGTGTAGAGAGCCTGCATGATCAGGCTGCGGTCAGCATTGTAGTCGGCATCCGTATAGGGCGAGGAGGTCGATACCGGCAGATTGGCGCGCGCCTCGGGCAGGTACTTGCGCAACACGTCGGCCGAAATCAGGCGGTCGTGCTCGAGCACCGAAATCTGCTCGGCGATGCTCTTCAGCTGGCGGATGTTGCCCGGCCAGGAGTAGGCCTCGAGCAGCTGCACGGCCTCGGGCTCCAGCCGCACGGGCGGCATCACGTAGCGGTCCGCAAAATCCGCTGCGAACTTCTTGAACAGCATGTGGATATCCCCTTTGCGCGTGCGGAGCGGCGGGATGGTGATGGGAACCGTATTCAAGCGGTAGTAGAGGTCCTCGCGGAACTTGCCGGAGGCGATGGCCTTGGGCAGGTTGACGTTGGTAGCCGCAATCACGCGGACATCCGTTTTCTGCACGGTGGAGGAGCCCACTTTGATGAATTCGCCCGACTGAATCACGCGCAGCAGGCGGACCTGGGTGGAGAGAGGCAGTTCGGCCACCTCATCCAGGAAGAGCGTACCGCCGTTGGCCACCTCGAAGTATCCCTTGCGGGTATCGATTGCGCCGGTGAAGGCGCCCTTTTCGTGGCCGAACAACTCGGAATCGATGGTTCCCTCGGGGATCGCGCCGCAGTTCACGGCGAAATAGGGGCCGTGCTTGCGCGGGCTGAAGGCGTGGATGATCTGCGGAATGGCCTCCTTGCCGACGCCGCTTTCACCGGTCACCAGCACGGAGAGGTCGGTTCCGGCCACCTGGCAGGCCACCTCGATGGCGCGCTCCAGCTCCGGATCGTTGCCCGTAATGCTGAAACGCTGTTTGATATCCTGTATGTTACGATTTGTTCTGTCCATAGTCCTATCTCGCAAAGTTACAAATTTTACAAAATTTGCACTATATTTGCTTTCTGACACGACAAAAACGATACTTGCAATACTATGAAACGATTCTTTTCTCTCCTGCTGACGGGCACCGCGCTCCTGGCTGCGGTCTCCTGCAACAACCCCCAGAAAATGGCGGAAGCCGCCGACCAGATCAAGATTGAATGCACGCCCGAAGTGCTCGAGGTGGTAGCCGGTGAAATCAATGCGGCCGTAAAGGTCACCTTCCCGCCGGACTACTTCCAGCCGAAGTACACCCTGACCCTCACCCCCGTGATTGTCTATGAAGGAGGCGAAGCAATCGGACAGCCCTTTGTCTATCAGGGCGAAAAGATCGCAGACAACTTCAAGACCGTCAGCAAGAAGAACGGTGCGACCATCCGCGAGGACGTCCATTTCAACTATATCCCCGGCATGGAAAAATGCCGCCTCGTGGCCCGTGCCAAGGTCAGCGACGGCAAGAAAGAATACACCTATCCCGCTGACATCCGGATTGCCGACGGCGCCAACACCACCTATATGCTGGCCGGCAAGAACGGCATCTTCGACCTGATTCCCGACGAATACGAGGAGGTCATTCCCGAGACTGCAGAGGCCCAGATCCTCTACCTGGTGAACAGCTCAGAGGTCCGCAAATCGCAGGTCCAGAGCAACGATATGGAAGACTTCGTGGACATTATCGGCCAGATGACTTCCGACCCGCGCTCCAAGGTCAAAGGCACGCAGATCATCGCCTACGCATCGCCCGAAGGGGATGTCAAGCACAACAACCAGCTCTCCTCCGGCCGTGAAAAGTCCGCCAAGCAGGCTTTTGACAAGCTCACCAAGAAGGTCAACACGGGCGAAGTGAAGACCCGCAGTATCGGTGAGGACTGGGAAGGCTTCCGCGAACTGGTGGCTGGCTCCAGCATCGAAGACCGCGACCTGATTCTCCGCGTGCTCTCGATGTACAGCGACCCGAACGTCCGCGAGCGCGAAATCCGCAACCTCTCATCCGTCTATAAATCGCTGGCCAACACCATTCTGCCGGAGCTGCGCCGCGCGCGTTTCATCACCACGGTGGAATACACCAACTACTCCGAGGCCGAGCTCCGCGACCTGCTGGAGAACAACATCACCGAGCTCGACGAGGAGGCACTCCTCCGCGTGGCGACGCTGGTCAAGGATGACGCCCGTTACGCCGCCTACGACCAGGCCATCAAGAAATACAACAGCGACCGCGCGAAGTACAATGCCGCCTGCATCAGCCTCAAGAGCCAGGACGTCGCCCGCGCCGAGGGTTATCTCGCAAAGATCAGCGACAAGAATACCCCCCGGGTGCAGAACCTGCTCGGCGTGGTGGCCCTGCGCAAGGATAACCTCGAGGAGGCCGCACGCTGCTTTGCCGCTGCCGGCGACGAGGGCAAGTACAACCAGGGCATCCTGAACATCTGGAAGGGTGATTACAAGAACGCCGCCAAGCAGCTCAAGGGACAGGGCGGCACGAGCGAAGCCCTCGCCCAGATCCTGACCGGCGACCTCGACGGTGCCTGGAAGACGCTGGAGAGCCACGACTGCACCAAGACCAACTACCTGCGCGCAGTCATTTCGGCACGCAAGGGCCAGAACGACAAGGTGAAAGAATACGTCAAGACCGCTTCCGCCGATGCCCGCCTGGCTGCCCGCGCCGCTACCGATGTGGAGTTTGCCAAAGTAAGATAAGGACTACGGTCCGACAGAGGACAACCGTATGAAAAAATGGTTTCTGATTCTCGCCCTGGCGACGGTGTCGGTGGCTGCCCACGCGCAGTTCGTCAGCACCGTCCCGGAGGGCGCACTCAAGCGCAAGGGCGGCCTCATGCAGACGCTCGACAAGGAAAACAAGGTGAAACTGTCGCCTGAACAGGTGGCCTACATCCTTTCCGACATTGACGGGGTGGACTACAACGAAGAGTGGCAGGCGCTCGACAAGAAGCGGAAGACCGGCGTCGGCCTGATTGTGGGCGGTTCGATTGCAGCCGGTACCGGAGCGGTGATGCTACTGGGAACGACCATCGTCCACGTGCTGGTGCTGATTCTGGGCGCCCCCATTACCGCCATCGCCGACGATAGCGGGGAGGCCACCGAGAAGATGGAGGAGGACCTCCGGAAGCAGTTTGCGCCGTGGTATATCGGCTCGGGGATCGTCACGGGCGCCGGCATTGCCTGCGCCGTGGCCGGCATCCCCACGACCGTATCCAACTGCAAGAAGATGAATGCGATTGTGAATCGATACAACGAGTCCCACGCCCCCGAAGCCTCCCTCCCGGAGGTGACCCTCAACTTCGGCCGTACCCCCAACGGGGTGGGCTTCGTCCTCAACTTTTAGCTGTTTCTGATGAAACTTCTGACGCTTCTCCTCGCTTTGTTCCTGACGGTCCAGCCAGAAGATGCGCCACTGGTAAACTATTCCCAGACCCAGGAGGTTTGCTGCGAGGATACCGACCTCGTAGAGGAAGAGGCCATTCTCCGGACCTTCCGGGTTGAACAGAAGCAGCCGCAGGCATCCCTTATTGCCATTTCTCCGGCAGCAGCGGCTCCCGAGCGGCTCCCTGCCGGCCCCGTTTCCATTCCCAACCGTTTTGAAAAGCAGTGGCTCACCCACTGCCGGCTCAGGCTTTAGCCGGACTCTTGCCCCCTGCCAAGAATCCAAGTCTGACTTTCAAAACGGTAATTATGAATGTAACAGCCATTTTAACATCTTTGCTGACACTGCTTGCGGGAATCGGTGTATTCCTCCTCGCCTGTCAGATGATGAGCTCGAACCTGGAGGCTGCGAGCTCCGAACGACTGAAAAAACTATTTGCAAAAGCCTCCGGCAACAAACTGCTCGGCGTGGGAATCGGCGCGCTGGGCACGGCCGCCATCCAAAGTTCCGGTGCAACGACCGTGATGACCATCGGTTTTGTCAATGCCGGCATCATCTCCCTGACCCAGGCCGCCACCATCATCTACGGTGCCAATATCGGTACCACCGTGACGGCGCAGATCGTGGCGCTGGGTATGTTCGGCGGAAACTCGGTGTCCACCAGCGTGATCTTCTCCTCGCTCGCCGGGATCGGCGCCTTCCTGGGCATCTTCTCCAAACGCCACCGGTTCAAAACGCTGGGCGGCATCCTGGCCGGTTTCGGCCTGCTGTTCGTGGGCCTGGAACTGATGAGCGGCTCGATGAAAACGTTCGCTGCACTCGAAGGAGTCAAAACTTTCCTCGCCGGAATCAGCAACCCGCTGCTGCTTGTGCTGCTCGGCGCCCTCTTCACCGCCATCATTCAGAGCTCCTCGGTGATGACCTCCATCGCCCTGGCCATGGTGGTGACGGGGCTCATCGGCATCGACCAGGGCATCTTCCTGACGATGGGTTCCAATATCGGCTCCTGCGTGGTGGCCGTCATCGCGGGCGTCACCAGCGGAACCAATGCCAAGCGCACCGCACTCATTCACCTGCTCTTCAACTGTTCCGGCGTCGTGCTCTTCATGCTGGCCTCCTGGGCGCTGGGCTGGTTCGACATCTCGTATGGCGGCCTGTTCGAGCGACTCTTCCCCGCCGCGCCGCAGATGCAGCTGGCCATGTTCCACACTTTCTTCAACGTGGTGACCGTTGCCCTGATGCTGCCACTGACCGGCGCGCTCGTCTCCCTGGTCAAGCGTCTGATTCCCGACAAACCGCTGCCCAAGAGCACGGAGTTCACCCTTCACTATGTCAATGACAACATGCTTCGCACACCGCCGGTGGCAGTCAGCCAGGTCAAGCGGGAGATCCTCCGGATGGGCGAGATTGCCCTGGACAATGTGGACCGCAGCCTGGAGATGGCCACGAAGTTGGATTTCACCGGGAAACCGATATTTGAACGGGACGAACGGCAGTTGAATTTCATCAACCAGGAACTGATCGCATTTGTCGTACGTCTGAACGCTGAGCGCGGTCTCGGAGAAAAAGACCGGGCCTACCTTTCGACCACCTACCGGAGCATCCGGGACCTGGAGCGGATCGGAGACTACGCAGAGAACATCGTGGAGTACGCCACGGCCCTCGCAAATTCCGGCCAGCAGTTCTCGGACGACGCCAAATACGAAATCAGCCAACTGAAGGGGCTGCTGCACCTGCTCTACGAAAACGCCATGCTGGCCTACCAGAACGAAGACCTCGCAGCCATGGATAAGGCCAAGGAGGTTGAAGAAGAAATCGACGACTACACCCGGCTGATGGAAGAGGGCCATATCGCCCGTATGGAAAGAGGCATTTGCACGCCTTCCGTCGGAGCTCAATATCTGGAACTCTCCTCCAACGCCGAACGAATGGCCGACCACATGATGAATATCGCCAAGTCCATCCTTCAGGCTGGCAATCACCGATAAAGAATCCCTCTCGGGGCAGCTTTCACAAAAATCGGGGAGTTCTTGCGCAAACCAAAAACTTGCCTTACCTTTGCACCCTCAACCCGGTGAGTTGTCCGAGTGGTTGAAGGAGCCTGCCTCGAAAACAGGTGTGCGGGTGACCGTACCGGGGGTTCGAATCCCTCACTCACCGCAAAGCGGTAGAAAAAATCAGCGCCAAGCTTGCTTGTGCGCTGATTTTTTATGACGGTTTGCAAAGCCCGCCGCAGGCGGGCAGGGATGTCGGAGGGCGCAGCCCGACGAAATCCCGAGGGTGAGTGAGGGAGAGCGCGCCCGCGCTGACAATCCCGGTGAGTGAGGGGCCGCGAGCAAAGCGAGGCAATTCCCGGTGAGTGAGCCCCGAGACTCAGGAGCACGACAACTATCTATCTTTCAACAACTTACTGATTTTAAGTCGGCGTTTTTTGCCGACACAAAAGCAGCATCTCGCTGACCATCAGCCAGATAACGTGCTCCTGCCACCACGCCCGTTGCCGCACCATTCCGACACCAGGAACAGCCCCTCCACCAACAGTAGCCGTGGCAGCTATCTCATTGGCTATCAACGAAAAGCCAATAATCGGTCAGCGATTTTGACTGACCAATTTTTAGCATCTTGCTGACTCCCAGCCGTTTATCTGCCACGCACTTTTGAAAGGGAGTCGCCGCCTAAAGGATAAGTGCAAAGAACCCGGGAGACCCGGGCTGGGCCGTGCAGCATATTCAAGGCCCGATCGCCAAGCGACAAGCGGAGAACCTCGGCCGCAAAGTTCCCAAAATGAGTACCTTTGTGCGTGCAACCCTGATTCTTGTCCCATGAACATGAAGAAGCCTTTGATTCTCACCCCGGATATCTCGCTCACGGTGGGCTACACCCAGATGATCGGGACCGAGACCATGGCCATCCTGAAACGGGAGGGTGTCAGCAAGAGGGCCAACTGGGGCTGGTTCTCACTCGTAGTCTCTCCCACTTTGTTTTCCGGAAAGTGGTGAATTTTTTAAATCTGTTTGTATCTTTGCGCCCATTAAAAAAGAACACCATGAAAAAGACACTGATCCTCGTCGCATCCCTGCTGATTTCCCTCAGCGCCGGAGCACAGAACTTTTTTGATTTCAACAGCAACAACGGTCGACTGGAAGTCGGTCTCATTATCGGCAAGTCAGGCATGACCACCTCGTACGAGGACTGGGGCGCGGGCGCTTCCCTGGTGGCCTGGGGTTTCCAGCTCGACTACCTGCAGGCAGGTCCCGAGCATAAATACGATCATCACATCACCGATACCAAGTGGAACGACAAGGTGGCCTTCACCATCAACGCCGGCTATCAGATTCCGGTCCTTTCCTGGCTGCGCATCACCCCGATCGTGGGTTACTGCCAGACCAACGACGGCATCACCGACGGTTCTTCCGTGAACGTCAGCTGGTCCGATAACTCCTCCACCCTCTACCACGACTACGACGTGACGCCGGGCAGCCGCACCCACTACTTCAACTACGGCGGCGGCATCTCGATCCAGCCCCTGCCTTGGTTCAGCCTCAACGCGGTCTATTCCCGCTATGCAATCTACGGCAGCATCACCTTTGACCTGCCGGCCCTCGCAAATCTTTAACAGACGTCTGAAAATCAGGGCTTAGGCTTCCGGACCCGATTGGGCATGTTTTCCGGAAGCACGATGGAGATTTCCATAAAGCCGGCATATTCCTCGCCATCATACCAGGGACACTGGTAGATGAGTTTTTTGACTCCCTCCTTCTCTACCGTATAGGCATTGGTCCGGGGATGGGCCAGCATATCGGCCAGCATCGAGCGGGCCGGCTCCGGATGGCAGTCCAGCACGTTTTTGCCCAGAATCGGCTCCGCACCGGGCTTGAGGAAGGTCCGGCAGGACTTGGCGTTCATATCCAGGATGGTACCGTCTTTGGCGCAGACGGTGACGGCCACATCGGCCTTCTCGAAATAGTCTCGTTTCATAAGAACGCTATTTGTGGATGTCGGGCATCAGCCGCCGGACAGCCTTATGTTTGTAGAAAAACCGGCCGGCCACCACGATGGCAAATATCCCGATATTGATCAGGTAACCGCACAGCCGGTCCAGGTTTCTTTGCTTTTCCATAAGCGGGGCGTTTTTGCAAAGATACGTTTTTTAACCGCTCATTTGGATTTGGTGCAAGGATTGCTTGTCACTATCTTTGTAAAAAAGGGGACAGTTATGAAGACAGCACTTATCACGGGGGCGGATTCGGGGATTGGGCTGGCGTATGCCAGGGAACTGGCGCGGCAAGGCTGGCAGACCGTTCTGGTCAGCAACCGGGAACGGGAGCTGGCGGAGGCTGCGCGGGCGCTGCAGGCCGAAAACGGCCTGGAGACGCAGCACCTCTGCGTCGACCTCGCGGAGCGAGGCAGCGCCCAGCGAGTGCTCGACTGGTGCGACGCGCAACAACTTGAAATCGAGCTGCTTGTCAACAATGCAGGCATCTACTTTATGGAGTATCTCTCCGAGGAAAACTTGCCAAAGGTCCGGACTATGATTGCTCTCCACGTGGAAAACGTCACCGAAATGTGCATCCTTTTCGGGGCCCGTATGAAGGCTCGCGGCCACGGCTATATCCTCAATATGTCCTCGATGACCGCCCGGATTCCGGCACCGGGCATCGCCGTCTATTCCGCCACGAAGGCCTACCTGAAGAGTTTCGGCAAAGGTTTTTCCTATGAAATGCGTCCCTTCGGAGTGAAGGTCACCACCGTCTGTCCGGCCGCCGTGGATACAGGTCTCTATCAACTCAGCGACCGCACGCGCCGCACAGGCCGCAGACTGGGCCTGATCCAAAGCCCGGAGGCACTGGCCCGCCGCGCCCTTCGCGCCACCTTCCGCGGCCGGCGCGTCATCAGCCCGACGCCCGTCAACAAACTGCTGCCGCCTCTGATTGCCCTGCTGCCCAGCCGCACCATCGACCGTCTCGGGATGAAGTGGCTCTATCGCAAAAGTAACTCAACAAAGCGCTGAATATTATGAAGATACTTTTTGTCGTCAATAACTATTACGCATCCGGAAACGGGCTTTCCGCATCGGCACGCCGCACGGTGGGCTACCTACGCGAGGCTGGAGAGGAGGTGCGTGTCCTTTCGGGGCGCAACCACGAGGCAGAAACACCGCAGCCCGACTATGTGCTGGGCGATTTTCACGTACCGGTATTCGACGGTCTGGTCCGCTCAAACGGATACAAGTTTGCACGTGCGGATATCTCCGTCATCAAAGAGGCGGTCCAATGGGCCGATGTAGTCCACCTCGAGGAGCCTTTCATCCTGCAACTGGTCACCGCGCGCATCGCACGTCATTATCATATTCCCTGCACCGCGACCTATCACCTGCATCCGGAAAATCTCTTCTGCTCAATCAACTTGGGCGACTGGAAGTTCCTCAACTATAACATGCTCCGTGCCTGGCGCGACCTGGTGTTCAACTACTGCACGGATGTCCAGTGCCCCACGGAAAATGTGATGGAGCGGCTGAAGAAGTTCGGCTTCAAGGCGCGGCTTCACCTGATTTCCAACGGCATCATCCCGGACGAACCGGTTCGTGTGGAGAGGAACGACGACCCTTCGCGTCCCTTCCTGATTGTCTGTATCGGCCGTCTGGCGGTGGAAAAAGATCAGCCCACACTGCTTGAGGCGATGAAATACTGTCGCAATGCGCAGCGAATCCAGCTCTATTTTGCTGGGCGCGGCCCGGAGGCGGAGAGTATCGAATCGCAGGCGCACGAGCTCTATGAAGAGGGCGTGCTCAAGTATGATCCTATCTTCAAGTTCCACACCCGCGACGAATTGCGGCAGCTGGCAGCACGGGCGGACCTGTATATTCACTGTGCCACAGTGGAGGTCGAAGGACTGTCGGCACTTGAGGCGCTGCAACAGGCTGTCGTTCCGGTAATTGCCGAGGGCGAACTGACGGCTACCTCACAGTTCGCACTGGACGAACGCAGCCTCTTCCCTACCCGGGATGCCAAAGCGCTGGCCGAGTGTATCGACTACTGGCTAGACCATCCGGAAGAGCGAGAGGAGATGGGTTGGCGCTACGCGGAATCCACCGAGGAATACGACATTCACAAATCGATTGCCGCCCTGATTGAAATGTTCCGCCAGAGCGCCGCTACGGCGACCCGTCCGGGGTTTGGCGGCTAACTGCCACTAAATCAGCCATAAACGATATCAATCAGCGAATTAGCCGCCAAACCAGACACGGCCACCGACGACGCGACCGCGACGACAGTCTTAGCGCTTGAGCCACTTCTCCGGGTCCTGCTTTTTGGTGCCGTCCCAGATCTGGAAGTGGAGGGTGGAGACATTGCCGTCGGGCTGCAGGTAGCCGATGGACTCTCCGCTGCGGACCTTCTGGCCCGGCTTCACAGTCACACCGCCCAGCTTGCAGTAGAATGTGTAGTATTTACCGTGCTGAATGAGCACGCACTGGTTGTAACCGGGAATGACCACGATCTGCTTGACCACCCCGTCGAAGACGCTGTACACCTCGGCGCCTTGGTTGGTGGAGATGGTGATGCCGTTGTTCTCCGGCAGGCGGATGTTCTTGTAAACCGGGTGGTAGTGCACGCCGAAGTGGTCCGTGATCACCCCTTCGTTGACCGGCCAGCCGAGCCGGCCGCGGTTCTGCGCAAATTCCCCGGAAAGGGTGGTATCGACCATATCCTTGGCCCGTTTGTCGGCCGCCACGGTGGAGGCCACCAGGCGGGCGATCTGCCGGTTGAGATTCTCCACCTCCTTGCGCTTGGCCGCCAGGTCCTTGCGATACTTTTTCTGATCTTTGGAAATCTGCTTGATCAGTGTGCGGGACTGTTTCTCATCGCTGACCAGCTCCCGGTATTCCTTCTCCCGTTCGCCGCGCAGGGAGCGCAGTTCCGCCCGCGAGGCCTCGAGCGAAGCGCGTTCGGTCTCCAGCCGTTCGCGGGTCTCGCGGATGCGGGAGGCCTGGTCGCTGACGGCATCGGAAAGGTTCCGGAAATAGTTGAGCCGGCGATAGCCCTGCCCGATACTTTCGCTGCCCAGCACATACATGAACCAGACCTTGGTGTCGCGGTTCTTGTAGGCATTGTAAACCAGCCGCTCGTAGTAGCCGCCGAGGGTATCGAGTTCCGCCTGCGTGCGCTGGATTTCCATGCGCTTGAGGTCGATCTGTGCATCGAGCGAGCGGATCTGGCTGTCGATCCGTCCCAGCAGCGAACGGCGCGCGGAGACCTTCTTCTGGACCAGCGTGAGATGTTCGGTGGTGGAGCGGTGCCGGTCGCCCAGGCTCTTGAGCTGTTTGTCGAGGAAACGGATTTCCTGCTCGATCTTCTCCTTCTTTTGCTTCTGGGCATCCAGACTCTGCGCGCAGAGCGGAGCGGCACAGAGGCCGCAGAGCACCAGCAGGGAGAGGATTGCGCGCAGGGATTTCATTGCTATTGGTTCTTTTTGCGTTCGCGGACCTTTTCGTCAATCTTCAGTTCGCCCGTGGTATCCAACGCCTTAGCCTGGTTCCAGTAGATGTAGGCCAGGTCGAATTCGCGCAGGGAATAGAGCAACTCGGCATAGTGGTCGAGGATGGTGGCCTGCTCCTTGCCGCCGTAGAGCATGGCGTGCTTGAACATCGCCTTGGCCTCCACATCCTGTCCCAGCAGGTGCAGGATCCAGGCGTAGGTATCGAGGTAAGTGGGATTGTCGGGCTCCGCCTCGATGGTCTTGCGGCTCATCGCGAGAGCCTTCTTGAGTTTCTTGCCCTCCAGGCTCAGGAAGTAGGCATAATTGTTCAGGGCGGGCAGATGGTCGGGCGCCACCTTCAGCACCTTGTCATAGTTGGCGTAGGCCTTCTTGAGGTTGTTCTTGTAATAGTAGAGATCGCCCAGCGAGGTGCAGGCCGACACGATGGTGGCGCTGTCCTTGGGGGCGACGGAGAGCATTTGCTCGAAATCGGCGATGGCCGCGTCGTAGTTGTCCTGCATCCGGAAGGCGGAGGCCCGGAGCATCAGGATATCGCGCTTTTCGTCAAATCGCTGGAGCATGGCGGTGGAAACATCCTCCACCCCGGCCCAGGCCTTGCTGTAGTAGAGCATCAGCAGATACTGGAAGGACTGCGTGTAGCTGTCCGGATAGCGCTCGGACATCTGGCACAGCAGCTCGATGCCCAGGTACTGCCGGTCCGTGCGGTAGTAGTACATCGCCACGGCATTGCTGAGCGTGGAATCCTCCGGTGCGGAGAGATGGGCGTCAAGCATCATCGTGTCCACCTCCGGCAGGAAGGCCTGGATGAACTGCGGCAGCTCCATCATGTGGTTCAGGTAGTCCGCCTTGGCTGCCGGCGCAATGTCGGGATCGCGCAGGAAGACGCGGATATCGGCAAAGTAGCGGTCGTACTGGCGCAGGGCCTGGTAGCTGTGGGCGCGACTGTAGTAGGCCGGACCGTAGTTTTCATCCATCGCGAGCGCCTCGTCGTAGTAGGCCACGGCCAGGCTGTCGCGGAAGGTCCGCTGGTAGAAATCGCCGATCATCGTGGCCAGGCGCGGGGTCTGGCAATCTTTATAATAATCAATCAGGAATTCGTAGGCCTCTTTTTCGCTCTGGGCGGAACCGCCGCCCCGCTTGCGGATGAGGTCCATCTTGGAGACGGCAATCATCTCGCTCTTGCCGGCCACGGCCTCGATTTTGTCGATTACCTCGAGGGCCTTTTCGGTGTCGTTCTGGCTGACGTAAGCGCCGGCGGCGTCAAAGTAGAGGTCGCTCTTGCCCGGGTGCTCCGCCATCAGCTGCTCCAGCAGCGGCGAGGCCAGTTCGGGCCGGCCCGTCTCGGTGTAAAGCAGGGCCAGCGAGTATTTGTACCAGTAATTGTCCGGGCTGAGCTCCAGGGCCTTGCGGAAGTTCTTCTCGGCCCGCTCCAGGTCGGGTTTCTGTCCGGCGAGCAGCGCGGAAGCCAGGTAGAAGTAGGCCGCGTCGTTCTGCGGGTTGGCGGAGAGCTCCTTTTCGAACTGCTCCACCGCCTTGTCCAGCTTGCCGGCATGGTAGAGCCGCAGGGCATCGAGATAGCGGGCGCTCTGGGCCTGCAGCGGTGCGCCTGCAAGCAGCAGGAGAAGCAGCATCAGGACGAATCGCAGCGGCGTATGGTGTTTCTGTCTCATTTCTTTCGTTTTTAGTCCGGCTCTCTTTCAGCAACTATCGTGCTAAAACAGCAGGCGGCGGGTACGGGCGTCATCGGTCAGGATCTGCACCTTGAGCGTCTCCTCCGGCAGCAGTTCTTCAATCATCTCCGGCCACTCGATCAGGCAGAGGCTGCCGCTGTCGAAGTATTCGTAAAGGCCGATATCCAGCGCCTCCGAAAGCCGATTAATCCGGTAAAAATCAAAGTGATAGACGCTATCTCCACGGCCGTCGCGGTATTCGTTGACGATCGTGAAGGTGGGGCTGTTCACCACATCCTTCACGCCCAGGGCCTCGCAGAGCGCCGTGATGAAGGTGGTCTTCCCCGCACCCATCGAGCCGTAGAAAGCAATGATGGATGCGTCTCCCCTCTTGTCCAGAAAGACCCGGGCCGCCCGCGGCAAATCCTCAATTCCGTTGACAATAATCTCGGTCATACCGCAAAGATAGCAAAAATGCTTATTCCTTTATTTGATTTCGCGGTCGGTGAGGCGGTCGAGGGAGCGGAAGCGGATGGCTTCGGAGAGGTGGGGAAGGGCAATCTGCGGGGAGCCGGCCAGGTCGGCGATGGTGCGGGCGAGTTTGAGGATGCGGCTGTAGGCGCGGGCGGAGAGGTTCAGACGGCGGATGGCCTCCGCGAGGAAGGCCGTACCGCGGGCATCGACTGGGCAGAAGCGGCGCAGGCGGGCGGCATCCATCTGGGAGTTGGTGAAGATGCCCTCACTGCGGAAGCGGGCTAGCTGGATTTCGCGGGCCCGGACCACGCGCGTCGCGATGGCGGAAGAGGCCTCCTCCTCACGGTCGCCCAGCAGCTCTTCCGCCGGCACGTTGTCGCACTGAATATGCAGGTCCAGGCGGTCCATCAGAGGACCGCTGATGCGAGCCCGGTAAACGGCGATCTGCTGCGGCGTGCAGTGGCAGCGCCCGGTGCCGTCGCCGTAGTAGCCACAGGGACAGGGATTCATCGAGGCGATGAGCATAAACGAGGCGGGGTAGGTAACCTTGTAGCGGGCACGCGAGATGGTCACGCGGCCGTCCTCCAGCGGCTGGCGGAGGGCATCCAGCACGGTGCGCGGAAACTGAGCCATCTCATCCAGGTAGAGGACCCCGTTGTGCGCCAGGGAGATCTCCCCGGGATGGGCCAGGGCCCCGCCGCCGATGAGCGAAACGAGGCTGGCGCTGTGATGCGGGGTGCGGAAAGGCCGCTCGCGCATCAGGCCGCTGCGGCCGATACTGCACCCGCAGACGGAGTAGATCTTGCTGGTTTCCACCGACTCGGTCCGATTCATCGGCGGAAGGATGGAGGGCAGACAGGAGGCCATCATGGTCTTGCCGCTGCCCGGACTTCCGATCAGAATCAGGTTGTGTCCGCCGGCGGCGGCAATCTCCAGTCCCCGCTTGGCAGCCGGCTGTCCGCGGACTTCCCGGAAATCGGACCCATGGCGGGGAAGCGGCGCCGGGGCCTCCTCCCGCCGCATGCGCAGATGCGCCACGTCGCGCTCGCCCGAGAGAATGTCAATCACCTCGGCGAGCGACGAGACACCGTAGATCTCCAATCCGGCGATATCCACCGCCTCCATGGCAGATTCCCGGGGAAAGATGCAGCCCGCAAAACCGGTGTCCCGGGCATGGACAGCCACGGGAAGCGCACCGGGCACAGGACGGAGCCGGCCGTCGAGCGCCAGCTCTCCGAGCAGCAGAAACTCCCCGCTGCGCGGCACGGAAACCTGCTCCGAGACGGCCAGCAGGCCGACGGCGATGGCCAGATCGAAGGCGGAGCCCTCCTTGCGGATGTCGGCCGGAGCCAGGTTGATGAGGATCCGTTTTCCGGGAATCCGGTATCCGTAACTTCCCAGGGCGGTGATCACCCGCAGCAGGCTTTCGCGGACCGCATTGTCCGGCAGTCCCACCATCCGGATGCCCACCCCCGTGGACATATCGACCTCGACAGTCACCGTGACGGCATCGATTCCGATGCAACTGGCGCAATAACTCTTGAACAGCATAGGCGGCGTTTTTGCCCCGAAGGTAGAGCCGCCCCGCAGAAAAAACAAGCCCCGAAAAGGTCCGGGGCGAAGATTAACCGATTTCCAAAAAAAACGGAGAAAAACGGTTTTATTTAGAAGAGGCCATTCAGCTGAGCCTCAATCAGATCGCACACTTTTGCAAAATCGTCGGGGTTTTCCTGGAAACGAAGATTGTCCACGTCGATGATCAGCAGTTTGCCGTCCGAGTAGTGGTCAATCCACTTGTCGTAGCGCTCGTTGAGTCCCTTGAGATAGTCCAGGCGGATGCTGCTCTCGTATTCGCGGCCCCGCTTCTGGATATTGGCCACCAGGTTCGGGATGGAGGAACGGAGGTAGATCAGCAGATCGGGCGCCTGAACCAGCGAGACCATCAGCGAGAAGAGCGACTGGTAGTTGTCGAAGTCGCGGCTGGACATCAGGCCCATGTCGTGGAGGTTCGGGGCAAAGATGCAGGCGTCCTCATAGATGCTGCGGTCCTGGACGATGATCTTGTCGCTCTTGCGGATCTCGACCACGTCGAGGAAGCGCTTGTTCAGGAAGTAGATCTGGATATTGAACGACCAGCGCTCCATATCGTTGTAAAAGTCGGCAAGATAGGGGTTGTAATCGACAGACTCGAACTTGGGCGTCCATTTGAAATGCTCCACGAGCATCTTGGTCAGCGTGGTTTTTCCGCTGCCGATGTTGCCGGCAATCGCAATGTGCATAACGGGTGGTTTTAGTTTTATCGTAACAAAAATACAAAAAGAGTTCGTACTTTTGTAAAAATGTTGCCGCAGCGCGGCGATTTTCTAGTTAGATGAATATTAAGACGCTATATTTCAACCCGTTGCGCGAATGCTGCCACCTCGTTTGGGACGAACCTTCCCGGGCGTGCGTGGTGATCGATCCCGGCTGCTACGACGCCGGGGAATTCCGCCGCCTGCAGCGGTTCGTGGAGGAGGAAAAACTCCAGGTATCCCGGATTCTGCTGACGCTCGGGCACTTCGACCATATCTTCGGTCTGGCGGCCGCCGCCCGGCAGTGGCCCGTCCCGGTGGCCCTCCATCCGGACGACCGGTTCCAGGTGCAGACCTCGATCGATTTCGCCACCCGGCTCGGGCTGGCCATCACCCCGTATGAGGGGCCCTTCGAGGAGATCGGCGAGGGGGATGTTCTCCGTTTCGGCGGGGCCGCGCTGACGGTGCTTCATACCCCGGGCCACACCGAAGGCTGCGTCTGTTTCTACAACTCCGCAGAGCACCTGCTCTTCAGCGGCGATACCCTTTTCCAGGGCAGCGTAGGCCGCACCGATCATCCCCGGGGCGACTATGAAACCCTGCTCGCGAGCATCGACCGGCTTGCGCAGTTGCCGGAGGAGACCGTCGTCTATCCGGGTCACGGCTACCCCACCACCCTCCGCGAGGAGCATCTCCACAACCCCTTCTTCCCGGAAAACCGCCAGCGCAGATGACAGACCAGGGCTCATTGATCATTCGCGGCGCACGGAGCCACAACCTGAAAAACATCGACCTCGAGATTCCCCGGGGCAAACTGGTCGTGGTCACCGGCCTCTCCGGCAGCGGCAAGAGCACCCTCGCCTTCGACACCATCTATGCCGAAGGACAGCGCCGCTACATGGAGACCCTCTCGGCCTACGCCCGGCAGTTTATGGGAATGCTGGAGCGGCCGCAGGTGGATGACATCGAGGGACTGAGCCCGATTATCGCCATCGAACAGAAGACTATCGGCCGCAATCCGCGCTCCACGGTGGGCACCATCACCGAGGTGTACGACTTCTTCCGCCTGCTCTACGCCCGCGCAGGACAAGCCTATTCGCCTGAAACGGGCAAGGAGATGATCCGCTACAGCGACGACCAGATCGTGGACCTGATTCTCGAGCGCTATGCGGGCCGTCGTCTGCTGCTGCTCGCACCGCTGGTCAAGGGGCGCAAGGGCCACTAC
Source organism: Bacteroidales bacterium (assembly GCA_017544005.1). Lineage (GTDB taxonomy): Bacteria > Bacteroidota > Bacteroidia > Bacteroidales > UBA932 > Cacconaster. The sequence continues at coordinate 80,664 of JAFYEZ010000040.1, read as the reverse complement.
AAGGAGCTCTTTGAGCAACTCGTCCGCAAGGGCTACAACCAGGTCCGCGTGGACGGCGAACTCTGCTACCTGGGCGACGTGAAGCAGGTGGACCGCTACAAGAACCACTTTATCGAGCTGGTGATCGACAAAATCGTCCCGACTGCGGAAGACCGCAAGCGCATCCGCGAATCGGTCGTGACCGCCCTGGGCCAGGGCAAAGGCTCGCTGGTGGTACTCGACCACGAAAGCGGCGCGCTGCAGCACTACAGCCGAAATTTTGTCTGCCCGGACACCGGTTTTTCACTCGATACTCCCGCACCGCACACCTTCTCGTTCAACTCGCCGCAGGGGGCCTGCCCGCACTGCGGCGGCCTTGGAACGGTGGCCAGCATCGACATGAACCGCATCATCCCCGATCCGCACAAATCCATCGCGGAAGGAGGGATTCCCTTTATCAAGACCCAGCGCGATTCGCGGCTGACCCAGTTCCTGGAGGCCATCGCGCTCAAGCACGGGTTCTCCCTGCACGATCCCATCGAGACCATTCCGGAAGAGGCCATGACGCAGATTCTCTACGGTTCCGACGAACTGCTGCGGATCGGGACCGGCAGCGAATCACAGATGGACGCCTTCGGCGGCATCCTCCAGATGATCCGCCTCACGGGTGAGGAGAGCGACCGCGCACTGAATAAGAAAGATCTGTATATCGAGGAGGTTACCTGCCCGGAATGCGGCGGAACCCGGCTCCGCAAGGAGGCCCTCTATTTCAAGCTGGCCGGCCTCAACATCGCGGAGGTCTCCGCCATGACGATGGACCGCCTCTACGACTGGGTCTGCGCCCTGCCCGACCACCTCTCCGAGCGGCAGCGGCTGATTGCCCGCGATATCCTCAAGGAGCTCAAGGACCGCATCCGTTTCCTGCTCGACGTGGGACTCGATTACCTGAGCCTGGACCGCAGCACCCGCACCCTCAGCGGCGGCGAAAGCCAGCGCATCCGCCTCGCCACCCAGATCGGCTCCAAGCTGGTCGGGGTGCTCTATATCCTGGATGAGCCCAGTATCGGCCTGCACCAGCGGGACGAGAACAAACTGATTGCTTCGCTCAAAAACCTGCGCGACGAGGGCAACTCCGTGATGGTGGTCGAACACGACCGCGATATGATGATGGCGGCCGACTGGCTCGTGGACCTGGGGCCCGGCGCGGGCGAAAAGGGCGGAGAACTGCTCTACAACGGCCGGCCCGCCGACATGGCCGGATGCCGGAAGCCGAGCCTGACGCTCGACTACCTGCTGGAGCGAAAGACCATTCCCGTGCCCGCCACCCGCCGCGAAGGCAACGGACAGTGGCTCACCCTCTCCGGAGCCACGGGCAACAACCTCAAATCGGTCACCCTCCGCCTGCCGCTGGGATGCCTGATCGGCATCAGCGGGGTAAGCGGCAGCGGCAAGAGCTCCCTCATCACGGAGACGCTGCTGCCGATCCTCTCCGAGCATTTCTACCGGACCAAACAGCGCCCGCTCTCCTACGACCGGATCGAGGGGCTCAGCCAGGTTGACAAGGTCATCGTGATTGACCAAAGCCCCATCGGCAAGACGCCGCGCAGCAACCCGGCCACCTACACGGACGTGCTGGGGGATATCCGCACCCTCTTTGCCGAAACCCCCGACGCCCGGGTGCGCGGTTTCGGCCCCGGTCGCTTCTCCTTCAATGTCAAGGGCGGCCGCTGCGAGGCCTGCAAAGGCGCCGGCATCCAGACTATCGAGATGCACTTCCTGCCACCGGCCTATGTCACCTGCCGCGAGTGCGGCGGCAAGCGCTACAAACCCGATACGCTGGCCGTCAAATACAAGGGCAAGAGCATCAGCGACGTGCTGGAGATGAGCATCACCCAGGCGCTGGAGTTCTTCAAGGCAGTGCCCTGGATTGCCGTCAAGTTGCAGACGATGGTCGATGTGGGGCTCGGCTACCTCACGCTCGGCCAGCAGTCCACCTCGCTCAGCGGCGGCGAAAGCCAGCGGCTCAAACTTTCGGCCGAACTGGCCCGGAAAGAGACCGGCAACACCCTCTATATCCTGGACGAACCCACCACCGGCCTCCACTTCGAGGACATCAAGGTCCTGCTCGAAGTGCTGGGAAAACTGGTGGAGCGGGGCAACACCGTGGTCGTCATCGAACACAACCCGGATGTCCTCAAATCGGTGGACTACCTGGTGGACCTGGGTCCGGAAGGCGGCGCCGGCGGTGGCACGATTGTGGCGGAAGGAACGCCCGAACAGGTGGCGGAATGCCCCCTTTCTTATACTGGTAAATATCTGAAAAACATACTGTAACTATGGTAAGAGACGAAAAAATCTGGCAGTGCGCTATCAATGAAAACACCGTCGGGGCCCTCAACGAGGCCCTCATCGCAGGCTTCGGCCCGCGGCTCATCCAGCTCTCCGAGGTGCTGCACGCCCGCCAGTTCACCCTCATCGCCGATGAAATCGCCCGGCGGGTCGATGCCAAGCTCTGTCTGATCGCAGGCCCCTCGAGCAGCGGCAAAACCACCACCTCCAAACGGCTGGCGCTCCACCTGGCCTCGATCGGCATCACCCCCATCGTCATCGCGATGGACAACTACTTCAAGAACCGCGAGGACACCCCGCGCGACGAGAAGGGCGAATACGACTTCGAGTGCCTCGAGGCGCTGGATGTTCCCTTCCTCAACCAGCAGCTGCGGCAGCTCTTTGCCGGCGAGGAAGTGGAGATTCCCGACTATGACTTCGTGCTGGGCCAACGCGTCTTCCGCGGCAAGAAGGTGCAGATGACTCCGGGCAGCATTATCGTGATGGAGGGCATCCACGGCCTGAATCCCGGCCTGACGCCGGAGATCGCCCCGGAGAACAAGTTCAGCATCTACGCCTCCGTGCTCCGCTCGCTGACCATCCGCAAGCCCAACGATTCGGTCTATGATACCCGGCTCCTGCGCCGCATGGTGCGCGACAACCAGTTCCGCGGCAACGGCCCGGCCGACACGATTCTCCGCTGGCCCAGCGTCCGTGCGGGCGAGGAGAAGAATATCGTCCCTTACATGGACCTGGCCGACATGAAGTTCGACTCCTCCCTGATCTATGAACTGCCGCTCTTCAAGAGTTATGCGGAAAACCTGCTGCGCAGCGTGCCGCGCCGCTCTCCGGCCTACGAAGAAGCCCAGCGACTGCTCGATTTCATCCTGACCAAGGTAGCCGCCCTGACACCGAAGGAGGCCGGCTTCATTCCGCCGACCTCCATCCTCCGCGAATTTATCGGAGGCTCGAGTTTCCGCTACTAACCGGGGTGCAAACCCCGGCAGCGGGGATTATTTCAGAACGCCGAGTTCCTTGCCGATCTTGGTGAAGGCGGCGATGCACTTGTCGAGGTGCTCCACTTCGTGGCCGGCAGAGACCTGGACGCGGATGCGGGCCTGGCCCTTGGGAACCACCGGATAGTAGAATCCCGTGACATAGATGCCCTCTTCCTGGAGCCGTGCGGCGAAATCCTGGGAGAGTTTGGCGTCGTAGAGCATCACGGCGCAGATGGCGCTCTGCGTGGGCTTGATGTCGAAACCGGCTTCCTTCATGCGGGAGACAAAGTAGTCCGTATTGCTGTGGAGCTTGTCCTGCAGCGTGTTGGTCTCGCTCATCATGTCGAACATCTTGATGCCGGCAGCGGCCACCATCGGCGGCAGGGAGTTGGAGAAGAGGTACGGACGGGAGCGCTGGCGAAGCATGGCGATGATTTCCTTGCGGCCCGTGGTGAATCCGCCGATAGCACCGCCGAAGGCCTTGCCGAGGGTACCGGTGAGGATTTCGATCTTGCCGCGCAGGTCGTAGAGCTCGGTGACGCCGCGACCGGTCTTTCCCACCACGCCGGCCGAGTGGGACTCGTCCACCATGACCATGGCGTCGTATTTGTTCGCCAGTTCATAGATCTTGTCCAGCGGGCAGACGTTGCCGTCCATCGAGAAGACACCGTCGGTGACAATCAGGCGGTGCCGCTGTGCCTGGGCGGTCTTGAGGCAGTTCTCCAGTTCGGCCATGTCGCCGTTGGCATAGCGGTAGCGCTGCGCCTTGCAGAGGCGGACGCCGTCGATGATGGAGGCGTGGTTGAGGGCGTCGGAGATGATGGCGTCCTTCTCGTCGAGCAGCGGTTCGAACACGCCGCCGTTGGCGTCGAAGCAGGAGGAGTAGAGGATGGTGTCCTCGGTGCCGAAGAATTCGGCAATCTTAGCCTCGAGCTTCTTCTGGAGGTCACCGGTACCGCAGATGAAGCGGACCGAAGCCATACCGTAGCCGTGGGTGTCAAGGGCCTCCTTGGCCGCCATGATCAGCTGCGGATTGTTGGCCAGACCCAGGTAGTTGTTGGCGCAGAAGTTGAGCACCTGCTGGCCGCCGGCCACGGTGATGTCCGCCCGCTGCGGGGAGGTGATGACACGCTCGTTCTTGTAGAGGCCTGTATCCTTGATGGCCTGCAGTTCGCCTTCGAGATATTGCTGGAAGTTCTTGTACATGATATTAGGTGTGTTTCGTTGTTTCGAATTGCCCACAAATATATAAAAAAAATGCACCCCGCGAACGGGGTGCATCGTAAACCATGAATCCGACGATTATTCGTCAGTCAGGGAGAAGCGGCAGAAGGAGAGAATCTTGGCCTCTTTGTCGGCAGCGGCGAGGGCTTCCTTGACGGTAGCCTTGTTGTCGCTCATCTGGTACTCCTGCTCCTCGAGGGTGCTTTCCTTGAAGAACTTCTGTACGCGGCCGTTGGCGATGTTCTGAATCATCTGCTCGGGCAGGTTGGCAGCCTTTTCAGCAGCGACGCGGGTCTTGATCTCACGAGCCTGCTGTGCCTGTTCCGGCGTAAGCCAGCCCTTGGCGGTGTTCGACTCGATGTGGTCTTCGCTGTCGCAGTGTGCGGGGTTGATGCCGGCCTTGCGCAGCGCAGCATCAACTGCCTTCTGGATCTGCTCTTCCTTGGTCTTCTCGATAGCCACCTGGCGTTCCTTCTCGACAACTTCTGCCGGGCAGTCAGCTGCGGAAACGGAAACCGGATTCATCGAAACGACCTGCATTGCGATTCCCTTGGCCAGTGCAGCATCAACCGGTTTGTTGAAGGCGACGATCGCGCCGAGTTTGCCGTTGATGGTGTGGATGTAGGAAGCGATGAAGGGAGCTTCGAGCTTCGCATAGCATGCGAGGCTGTGTTTTTCTCCGCTCTTGCCGGTCTGCTGGGAAATAGCCTCTTCGACCGTCTGGCCGTCAGCCATCTTGCAGCCCTTGAGTGCCTCGACGTCAGCGGGGAAGCACTTGATAGCGGTGTCGGCAATCGCATTGGCGAGAGCCTGAAATTCAGCATTCTGCGAGACAAAGTCGGTCTCGCAACCCAGGCAGACGAGGATCGCCTTGCCACCTTCTACGCGGGCGAGGACGGCACCTTCGGTGGTCTCGCGGTCCGCACGCTTGGCAGCGACGAGCTTACCCTTCTCACGAATGATTTCCTGTGCGCGGGCGAAATCGCCTTCGGCCTCAACAAGGGCCTTCTTGCAATCCATCATGCCGGCACCGGTCATCTTGCGCAGTTTTGCGACATCAATAGCTTTGATTTCCATAGTCTGTGCGTTTAAGGGTTATTCTTCTGCTTTGGGTTCTTCTGCTGCAGGAGCCTCCTCGGCAGCCTCTGCCTTCTTGGCAGCGGTGCGACGGGGACGCGTCTTCTTGGCGGGAGCAGCCTCTTCCTTCTCGGGATTCTCCTCTTTCTCCTTCTCCTTCACGAGCTTGCGCTCCTCGAGACCCTCGGAGATAGCCTTGCAGAGGGTTTCGGTGATCAGAGAGATGCTCTTTGCCGCATCATCATTGGCCGGAATCACATAATCAATGTTGGTGGGATCGCAACACGTATCAACCATGGCGATTACCGGGATGTTGAGGCGGTTGGCTTCGCGGACCGCGTTGATCTCCTTCTGAACGTCCACTACGAAGATAGCGGAAGGGAGACGGTTGAGGTCGGCGATGGAGCCGAGGTTCTTCTCGAGTTTCGCCCTCTGGCGGGAAATCTGGAGACGCTCACGTTTTGCCAGGGTTTCGAAGGTACCGTCGGTGATCATCTTGTCAATGGTGTTCATCTTCTTGACGGCCTTGCGGATGGTGGGGAAGTTGGTCAGCATACCACCTGCCCAGCGCTCAGTCACGTAGGGCATGCCCACGCTCTTGGCGCACTCCGCAACGATATCCTTGGCTTGTTTCTTGGTGGCGACGAACAGAATCTTGCGGCCTGCTGCGGCAAGCTGCTTCATCACGTCCGCTGCCTCATCTATTTTGACAACGGTTTTGTGCAGGTCGATAATGTGGATGCCGTTCTTCTCCATAAAGATGTACGGAGCCATGCGCGGATTCCACTTTCTCTTCAGGTGACCGAAGTGAACGCCTGCATCAAGCAAGTCCTGGAAATTGGTTCTAGACATTGTAGTGTTTTTCTTTTGTTTGTTTTGTTTTCTCTTTTCGTCAATCCGAAGTAGCGACACTGTCGGTCTTCTGGATTTTCCGCAGCCGGACAAATCGCGGGCAGCCATTCGGGTCCCGGGATTTTATAACCGGACTGTGCTGTTTGTAAATCAGGGCAAATACTAACGTTTGCTGAACTGGAAGCGTCTGCGTGCGCCAGGCTGGCCCGGTTTCTTACGCTCGACTTCACGTGCGTCGCGCGTCAGAAAACCATTGGCCTTGAGGACCGGGCGGTAAGCTTCTGCATCCACCTTGCAGAGGGCGCGGGAAATGCCAAGGCGGAGAGCCTCTGCCTGGCCTTTGATGCCGCCGCCATCCAGCGTAACGGTGATGTCGAAGTTAGCTTGCGTACCGGTGACCTCCAACGGCTGGTTCACGATGTAGCGGAGGGTATCCTCTTTGAAGTAATCCTCGAGGGTACGGCCGTTGATCGTGATGGTGCCTTTACCTGTGCTCAAATAAACGCGGGCAACAGCTGATTTACGTCTTCCAAGGGCGTTGATAACTTCCATTACTCTAGTTTAAAGTTCGTTTAAGGTAATTGTTTTGGGTTTCTGTGCCTCGTGAGGATGTTCGCTGCCTGCGTAGACATACAGGTTGCCGAAAATCTTGTCACCCAGGCGGGTTCTGGGGAGCATACCGCGGACGGCGTGCTCGACGACTGCGGTCGGCTTGCTTGCGAGCAGTTCCTTGGGGGTGGTGAAACGCTGGCCGCCCGGATAACCGGTGTGGCGTACGTACACCCTGTCGGTCAGCTTCTTGCCGGTCAGACGAACCTTGTCGGCGTTGATGATGATGACGTTGTCACCACAGTCAACGTGCGGCGTGTAGCTCGGCTTGTTCTTGCCACGGAGGACAAGAGCGACACGGGAAGCTAGTCGACCCAGGATCTGATCGGTAGCGTCGATCACCACCCATTCTTTGGTGACGGTGCCGGCGTTCGCAGATACGGTCTTGTAACTAAGTGTGTCCACTGTGTTGATTTTTAGGTTAATACGTTAATAAAAAGTTGCGATACTCCATTTTTGGAGGGGTGCAAAGTTAATCAAATTATTTAAAGTGACAAAATCTCCGTAATTTAGCGCAGTTTTCCCGGAGGCCAGAAATGCAGATAGGACCCCTTACATTCCGCCCGCGGCCGGTGTTCCTCGCACCGATGGAAGATGTCACCGACATCTCCTTCCGCTATATCTGCAAGGGTTTCGGGGCGGACCTGATGTTCACCGAATTCATCTCCTCCGACGGCCTCATCCGCGATGCGGCCAAAACCATCGCCAAGATGCGGCTCTACGACTACGAGCGCCCCATCGGCATCCAGATCTACGGTCACCTGCCCGACGCGATGGTAGAGGCGGCCGTGCGGGCCGAGGCGGCGGGGCCGGATCTGATTGACATCAACTTCGGCTGCCCGGTGAACAAAATCGCCCGGCGCGGCGCGGGCAGCGGCATGATGCGCGAGCCCGACAAGATGGTGGAGATCACCCGCCGCGTGGTGGAGGCCGTCAAACTGCCCGTCACGGTCAAGACCCGGCTGGGCTGGGACGACGAGAGCAAGATTATCGTTCCGCTGGCCGAACGGCTCCAGGATGCCGGCATCGCCGCCCTGACCATCCACGGCCGCACCCGCTGCCAGCTCTACAAGGGCGAGGCGGACTGGACCCTGATCGGGGAGGTCAAGAACAACCCGCGCATGCACATTCCCATCATCGGCAACGGCGACATCACCACCCCGGAGCAGGCCAGGGAGGCCTTCGACCGCTACGGCGTGGATGCCATCATGGTAGGGCGGGCCAGTTTCGGCCATCCCTGGATCTTCCGCGAGATCCGCCACTACCTGGACACCGGCGAAAAGCTGCCGCCGATGAGCGTGGCCGAGCGGGTGCTTCTGGCCAAGCGGCATCTGGCCAAATCCCTGGAGGTCAAAGGCTCCAAGGTGGGCATCCTGGAGATGCGGCGCCACCTTTCATGCTACTTCAAGGGGCTGGACAACTTCAAGGAAACCCGGCTCAAACTGGTCACGCTGACCGACCCGGACGAACTCTACGCAACCCTCGACTATATCGGAGAACACTGGCAATGATTATCGCAACCATCCTCAGTCTCATTCTGATGTTTCCCTACTGGCTGGTCCTGACCATCCGCCGCAAGCGGATTCTTTCCGGCAAACAGAAACGCGCCTCCTTCCCGCTGCCCGTGATCAGCCTCGGCAACATCACCGCCGGCGGAACCGGCAAGACGCCAATGGCCAAATATCTGGTGGAGACCCTCTCGGGCGAGAAGCGGGTGGCCGTGCTCTCCCGCGGATACCGCCGCCGCACGCGCGGTTTCCGCATGGTGGATACCACCTCCACGGCCGAATCCTGCGGCGACGAACCGCTGCAGATCAAGCGCAAGTTCCCGCAGGCCCTCGTGGCGGTGGATACCAACCGCAAGCGGGGCATCGAGGCGCTGCTTACCCTCCCCCATCCGCCTGAGGTGGTGATCCTGGACGACGGGTTCCAGCAGATGGATGTCGCACCGGGGCGCAACCTGCTGCTCATCTCCTACGAGCGGCCCATCAGCCGCGATCGGCTCTTCCCGCTCGGCCGGCTGCGGGACCTGCCCAAGCGGGTGCCCGATGCCGATGCCGTCATCTTCAGCAAGTGCCCCGACTGGCTGGATGAGGCCGACCGCGAGCGGCTGCGCAAGGAGAACCACGTAGCCCCGGAGCAGCCCGCCTTCTTCATGGGCGTGGCCTACGACGAGCCCCGGGCGGTCTTCGAAGGGATCGGCAACAACCGCTACATCTACGCCAAGGAGGCGATTCTCTTGGCCGGCGTGGCCCGTCCGCAGGGGGTGTTCTCCAGTCTGGCCGACCGGTACACCTGCGTGGCGAAGCACGCCTTTGCAGACCATCACTGGTTCACGCGGCGGGACATCCGGCGGCTGGAGAGCGAGGCGAAACGGTTCCCGCTCTCTGTGGTGATGACCACGGAAAAAGACGCGCAGCGACTGCTGCACAACCGGTTCGTGCCGGACTCTCTCAAGGTACGGCTCTTCTACCTGCCCATCCGCAGCACCTTCCTCACCGCAGAGGAGGAGCGCGCGTTCCACGCCTTCCTGGAGCAGGCCTGACGCCGCTCCCGGCGGGGAGTTATTGCGGATTTGTTTTGCATTTACTACATTTGTAGAATCTATTCAGAGACTACTAAAGTATTGCAATATGTTTGACAAATCCGTTTATATCGCAAGGCGCAAGGCCCTTGCCTCCAAGATTTCTTCCGGCATCATCCTGCTTCCGGGCAACAACGAAGCCCCCTGCAATTATTCCGGCAACACCTATCCCTTCCGTCAGGACAGCACCTTCCTCTACTACTTTGGCCTGGACAAACCGGGTCTGGCGGCGGTCATCGACGCCGAGAGCGGCGAGGAGTTCCTCTTCGGCGACGACGTGGACATGGACGATATCATCTGGATGGGCCCCCAGCCCCTGTTTGCCGACGAGGCTGCATCTGTGGGCGTTGCCAAGAGCGCCCCGCGCGCCAAGGTGGCGGACTGCGTGAAGGCCGCCCTCAAAAAGGGCCGCAAGGTCCACATCCTGCCGCCCTACCGCGACGATACCCGCAACGAACTCTGCGAACTGCTGGGCATTCCCTATGCGCAGCTCAAGGCCGCCCCGAGCATCGACCTGATCAAGGCCGTGGTGAGCCAGCGCCTCATCAAGGAGCCGTGCGAGATCGAGGAGATCGACAAGGCCTGCAACCTGGGCTACGCGATGCACTACACCGCCATGCAGATGATGAAACCGGGCATGAGCGAGCAACAGCTGGTGGGCGTCCTGGAAGGCGTCTGCCTCGGCGAGGGCTACATGACCTCCTTCGCCACCATCCTCTCGCAGCACGGCGAGACGCTGCACAACCACTGCCACAGCGACATCCTGACCGCCGGCAAGCTCTGCGTAATTGACGCCGGCGCGGAAATCGCTTCGCACTATGCTTCCGATTTCACCCGCACCTGGCCGGTGAGCGGCAAGTTCACCGAGCGCCAGAAGGAGATCTATACGATTGTCTCCACCGCCAACCAGTATGCGCTGGATGCTGCGCGGCCGGGCGTCACCTACCGCGACGTGCACCTCGGCGCATCGAAGATCATCCTCAAGGGACTCTCGAACCTCGGGCTGGTCAAGGGCGATGTCGATGAAATGTGCGCCGCCGGCGTGCAGGGCCTCTTCATGCCGCACGGCCTGGGCCACAACATGGGACTCGACGTGCACGACATGGAGAACCTCGGCGAGAACTACGTAGGCTACGATGAGGGACAGGAGCGCGCCAAGCAGCTCGGCCTGGGGTCCCTCCGCATGGCCCGCAAGCTGGTCCCCGGCCAGGTCATCACCGACGAACCGGGCATCTACTTCATTCCCGCCCTCATCGAGAAGTGGAAGAAGGAGAAGACCAACGCACAGTATGTCAACTTCAAGGCGCTGGAGAGCTACTACAACTTCGGCGGCATCCGCCTGGAAGACGACCTGCTGATTACCCCGAAGGGGGCGCGCCTGCTGGGCGCCAAACGCCTTCCGATCACCGTCAAGGAGGTCGAAAATGCCATGAAAAACAATTAATTACAGATATTTATGAAAAAAGTATTCTTGTTCGTCGCAGCCCTGACGCTCTGCCTGGGCGCCGCTGCGCAGTCCATCGGAAAGAATGAGCTCAAGGAAATCCAGGGCAGCTTCATCAAAGACGCCTCCACCGTTGCCCTGCAGAATGTCCTTTCGCACAACACCGACATCAATACCCTGGCTTCCAACCTCTCCAACGAGGGCAAACAGGACACCTACTTCAAGTATGAAGTGGATGTCAAGGGAATCACCAACCAGCGCAGTTCCGGCCGCTGCTGGCTCTTCACCTCGCTCAACGAGCTGCGCCCCGTGGCTGCTGAAAAGCTGAACGTCAAGGAGTTCTACTTCTCGCAGAACTACGACTCCTTCTGGGATCTCTTCGAGAAGAGCAACCTCTTCCTGGAGGACATCATCGCCAGCGCCAAGAAGGAGATCACCGACATCGAAGTGGTCACCTACCTGAAGACCCCGGTGGGTGACGGCGGCGTCTGGAACCTCTTCGTGGATATCGCCGAGAAATACGGCGTAGTGCCGGCCGAGGTGATGCCCGAGACCGAATTCTCCAACAACACCGGCAACCTGCGCAAGATCCTCAACGAGAAGCTGCGCGACGGGGCCTGGACCCTGCGTCAGATGGCCGAGGGCGGTGCCCGCGAAAAGGCCCTGCGCAAGGAGAAGATCGAGATTATGAAGCAGGTTTACCGCATCCTGGCCCTCTGCCTGGGCGAACCGCCGACCGAGTTCACCTGGCGCTACAAAGACCGCAGCGGCAAGGTTCAGACCCTCTCCTCCACCCCGCAGGAGTTCTATGCCATGATCGCACCCAAGGACTTCAACATGAAGACCATGGTGATGATCATGAACGACCCGACCCGCGAGTACTACAAGCTCTACGAGATTGAAAGCTACCGCAACACCTGGGAAGGCTTCAACTGGATCTACCTCAACCTCCCCAACGAGGACATCAAGCCGATGGCCCTGGCCTCCATCAAGGACAACCGGCCGATGTACATCTCCTGCGACGTGGGCAAATACTCCAGTCGCGCCGGCGGATGGCTCGACACGAACCTCTATGACTACGAGAAACTCTTCGGCATCGACATTTCGATGGACAAGAAGGCCCGCATCCTCACCCGCCAGAGCGGCAGTTCGCACGCCATGCTGCTGATTGCCTGCGACACCGATGAGAACGATGTTCCCCTCAAGTGGAAATTCGAGAACAGCTGGGGCCCCGCTTCCGGCCAGAAGGGCTACGTGCTCCTGACCGACGAGTGGTTCGACGAGTACCTCTTCCGCATCGTGATTGACAAGAAATATGTGCCGGCAAACATCCTCAAGATGCTGGATCAGAAGCCGGTGAAGCTCCCCGTCTGGGATTACATGTTCTAATTGCACAGGCGTTATGAAACGTTTCTTTACGTTTATTACGGCTTTCGCCCTGGGTCTGCCCCTCTTCGGACAGGCCCTGGGACAGGCCGAACTGCAGGAGATCCGCGGCAGTTTCGTCAAAGACGAGGCGACCGCCGCGCTGCAGAATGTCATCTCGCACACGCTGGATCTCTCCAAGCTGGCCATCACGGTCAACCCGGACAAGGTGCTCGACGGCCTCTTCAAGTATGAAGTCAAGGCGCTGCCTTCGGCTCCCGACCAGTACACTTCCGGCCGCTGCTGGCTCTTCACCTCGCTCAACGCCCTGCGGCCCTGGGCCATGGAGAAGTATAACGTCAAGGACTTCCGCTTCTCGCACAACTTCGACTCCTTCTGGGACCTCTTTGAAAAGAGCAACCTCTTCCTGGAGGGAATCATCGAAACGAGAGCGGAGGAGACCGACAGCCGCATCGTGGCGCATCTCTTCAAGACCCCGGTGGCCGACGGCGCCGCCTGGAACTTCTTCATCAATCTGGCCGAGAAGTACGGCGTGGCGCCCGAGAGCGTGATGCCGGAAACAGTGCACTCCAACAAGACCGCGAACATGCGTACGCTCCTCAACCAGAAGCTGCGCCGCGAGGGATGGGAGATTCGCAAGAAGGCCGCTGCAGGCGCTTCCGAGGCGGATCTGCGCGCCCACAAACTGGTTGTGATGAAGGATGTTTACCGCATCCTGGCGCTCTGCCTGGGCGAACCGCCGACCGAATTCACCTGGAGCTACAAGGACCGCAGCGGCAAGGTACACAAGCTGACCACCACCCCGCAGGCCTTCTACAAGAGCATTGTGCCGGCCGACTACGGATTCGGCACGCAGGTGATGATCATGAACGACCCGACGCGTCCCTACTATCGGGTGTACGAGATCGACCGCTACCGCAACACCTTCGAAGGCCGCAACTGGGTCTATCTGAACCTCCCCAGCGAGGAGATGAAGGCCGGTGCGCTGGCCACCCTCAAGGACGGACAGGCCGTCTATGTCTCCTGCGACTGGCGCAAGGGCATGGTCAAACCGGCCAATTCGATGACCTGCGACGCCTATGACTACGACTCCCTCTTCGGGGTGGAATTCGGCATGGACAAGGAGGCGCGCATCGCCACCCGCTACAGCGCTTCCGCCCACGCGATGCTGATTATCGCCTGCGACACGGATGAGAACGACCGCCCCACCCAGTGGAAGTTCTTCAACAGCTGGTTCGACACGGGCGAAAAGGCCACGCTGACCTTCACCGACGAATGGTTCGACGGCTACCTGTTCCGCATGGCGCTCGACCGCAAATACCTGAGTGCAAAAGCGCTGCAGTCGCTCGAAACCGCTCCGGTAAAACTGCCCGCCTGGGATTACATGAACTAAACCGCTTCCTTGCCGTATGAACTGGGCTGATCTGCTTGCCATCGTCGTCGGTCTGGTAGGACTCGTGGGATGCATCGTTCCCATCCTGCCGGGGCCGCCCTTCACCTGGGCCGGTCTGCTGCTGATCTATATCTGGGGCCACGAGGCGCCCGCCATGACCCCCACCTTCCTGTGGGTCTGGTGCGGCATCACCATCGTAGTCACCATTCTCGATTACATCATCCCCGCCAAATTCACCCGGGCCACCGGAGGGACCAAGGCGGCGGAGCGGGGGTCGCTGATCGGCACCTTCGTGGGACTGTTCTTCTTCCCGCCGATGGGCATCCTGATCGGGGCCTTCGCCGGGGCGCTGGTGGGCGAAATCGTCGCCAACGGCAAGGACTTCCCGCAGGCGTTCGGCCCCGCTTTCGGCGCCTTCCTGGGCTTCATTTTCAGCACGTTCCTCAAGATCGTGATCTGCTTTATCATGATGTTCTATATCGTCAAATTTGCCATCTGATCCATGAATAAACTCTTTACCCTGGTGGCCGCCCTGCTCTTCGGGAGCGCGCTGACCGCTTTTGCCTGCTCTTCCGTCATCATTTCCGGCCGCGTGACGGCCGACGGACGCCCCCTGATGCTCAAGGTGCGCGACGAATCCGGACAAAACAATAACATTCAATACTTTACCGGACAGAACTACAACTTCCTCGGCTTTGTCGGGGATGCCTCCAGGGCCCACGCCAAGGTCCGCAGCATCGTGGGCGGCATGAACGAAGCCGGCCTGTGCACGATGAGCCTCACCTCCAACAGCTGGCCCAAGGACAACCTGCCCAAAACCGGACACGGCAGCTTGCAGCTGGCCGCTCTCGGCCGGTGCCGCAACATCCCCGAATTCGAGGCGATGCTTTCCGAATGGGGCCGCCCCCTGGGCAATGTCTCCAACCTGGGCGTGATTGATGCCGAGGGCAACGCCGCCTACTATGAGTTCGACGGCGAATGGTACACCAAATACGACCTCAACGACCCCAAGGTGGCCCCGGACGGCTGGCGGGTGCTGACCAACTTCAGCTGGGCCGGTGATGCGGAGGGCTCGGGCGGCTGGGACCGCTACTACAGCGCAGAGGCCCTGATGAAGGCCTTTCCGAAGAATGCCGAGGGCAAGTACGAACTGACGGCACAGGACCTCTACGAGGCCTTCGGCCGCGGATACCGCCACGAGGTAATGGGCATCCGGAGCCTGGAGGACCTCGCCGGATACCCCTACTTCTGCGACACGGGCATGATCACCCGCAACAAGACCTGCGGCATCCTCACCTTCCAGGGCGTCCGCCCCGGCGAGAACCCGAAGTACACGGTGATGTGGACCCAGCTCGGTTTCCCGGGCAGCTGCCCCGCTATTCCGCTCCTGGTGGGCGAAGGCAACCTGGTTCCGGACTATATCTGGAAGGAGGGCAGCAAGCACTCCCGCCTCTGCGACAAGTCGTTCGAGGTCCGCAACAAGTATGTCTATGACAAGACCTGGAACGGCCGCCTGAATTACTTTAACGTAAAGGCGCTGAACAAGGTGATTAGCTGCGTGCGCGGCACGGAAGAGGCCATCCGCGCGGAGTTCCTCCCGCGCTTCGAGGCCTGGAGAGCCGCCCACAAAAAGGCAGGCGACGCGAAGTTCTATGAGGAACATCGCGCCGCTCTCCAAACCTATTGGGCCCGCTACCTGGACGACCTCCAGGCTGCCGGCCTCCAATAGTGTTCGCCTTTATTCGCGGATAGCCTTGATGCCGGGGAGTTCGATTCCCTCGAGGTATTCGAGCATCGCACCGCCGCCGGTGGAGACGTAGCTGACCTTGTCGGCGTAGCCCATTTGGTTGACGGCTGCCACCGAGTCGCCGCCGCCCACGAGGGTGAAGGTACCCTTGGCGGTAACCTCAGCCAGCATGCGGGCCATTTCCCGGGTGCCGGCTGCAAAGTTTTCCATCTCGAACACGCCCATCGGACCGTTCCAGAGAATGGTCTTGGAGTTCTCGATTACGGTCTTCCAGGCTTCGATCGTAGCGGGCGCGGCATCCATGCCCATCCAGCCGTCGGGGATGGCGTCCTTGCGGACCACCTTGCGGGCGGCGTCGTTGCTGAAGGCATCCGCCACCACCACTTCGTCGCCGAAGAGAATCTTCACGCCGCGGGCCTCAGCCTTGGCAAGGATATTCTTGGCGGTCTCGATTTGATCGTCCTCGCAGAGTGAGGCACCGATCTTGCCGCCCTGGGCCTTGACGAAGGTATAGACCATGCCGCCGCCGATAATCAGGTTGTCCACCTTCTCGAGCAGGTTCTCGATGATGCCGATCTTCGAGGAGACCTTGGCGCCGCCGAGGATGGCCGTGAGCGGGCGGGCGGGATTGTCCAGCACTTTGTCGATGGCGCGGATCTCACCTTCCATCACATAGCCGAACATCTTGTCCTCCGGGAAGAATTTGGCGATGAGGGCGGTGGAAGCGTGGGCGCGGTGAGCGGTGCCGAAAGCGTCGTTGATGTAGCAGTCCGCATAGGATGCCAGCTTGGCCACGAATGCCTTCTGGCTCTCCTTGACAGCAGCCTTGGCGGCCTTCTTCTCCTCGTCGGAGGCATCTTCCGCCAGTCCGCGCGGCTTGCCCTCCTCCTCGGCGTAGAAGCGGAGGTTTTCGAGCAGCAGCACTTCGCCCGGCTTGAGCGCAGCAGTCTGTGCGTCCGCCGCCTGGCAGTCCGGTGCGAACTGCACCTTGGCGCCGAGCAGTTCTTCAACACGGCCGATGATGTGTTTCAGGGAGTATTTCTCCGTGGGGCCCTTCGGCCGGCCGAGGTGCGACATGATGATGAGCGCACCGCCGCCTGCGAGCACTTTTTTCAACGTAGGGATTGCCGCACGGATGCGGGTATCGTCGGTAATCTTGAAGTTCTCGTCAAGGGGAACGTTGAAGTCAACGCGCACAATGGCCTTTTTGCCTGTGAAGTCGTAAGTATCAATGGTTTTCATATCGTTAGAATGGTTCGTCGGGGAATGCGGGTACAAAAATACGAATAATAATGATTACTTTTGCAAAGGATAAACGCGCGCGTATGACCATCGAACAACCTCCCCTTTCCTGGCAGGACTATGAACTGATCGACTCCGGAGGATTCCGGAAGCTGGAACGGTTCGGCCCCTATGTGATGATTCGTCCCGAGCCCAAGGCGCTCTGGGACCCGTCGCTCAGCGAGGAGCAGTGGCGCGCCAAGGCCCACACGGAATTCAAGCCGGGCGCCGGATTCGGCAAGGCCGGCAAGGAGGACAGCGGAACCTGGACACCGCTGCGCAAGATGCAGGAACAGTGGACGATTGCCTATCCGCCGGTGGGGCTCCGCCTGCGGCTCGGCCTGACCTCCTTCAAGCACGTGGGCGTCTTCCCCGAGCAGGCCACCAACTGGGACTACATCCTGCGCAACACGCGCGAGATTGCCGACCTTCGCGCCAAGCGGGGGGAGGGTGCGCCCAAAGTACTGAACCTCTTTGCCTACACGGGTGCCGCGTCACTGGCAGCCCGCCGGGGCGGCGCCGACGTGACCCACCTCGATTCGGTGAGACAGGTGGTGACCTGGGCCCGTGAAAACATGGAGCTTTCCGGGCTGGACGGCATCCGCTGGATGGTGGAAGATGCACTGAAGTTCGCCCGCCGGGAGGTCCGTCGCGGCAACCAATGGCAGGGTATCATCCTGGATCCGCCGGCCTACGGACACGGGCCGGACGGCGAGCGCTGGAAACTGGACGAATGTCTGGGTGAACTGCTCAAGTGCTGCGCCCGGCTGCTGGCGCCCCAGGAGAGTTTCCTGGTGCTGAACCTCTACTCCAACGGCTATTCCGCCGTCCTGGCCGAAACGCTGGTGCGCACCGCCTTCGGCGCGGACGGAACGCTGGCGTGCGGCGAATCGGTGCTGCGCGATGGCTTTGGCAAAGCGCTGCCGCTGAGCGTCTTCACCCGCCTGCGCCGGTAGCCCTGTAAACGTAAGTAAACGATTATAAACGTAACACGATATGATGAATTTTCTCTCGGTTGTCTGGAATGTGGATCCGATCCTCTTCAAGATCGGCCCCGTCGCCATCCGCTGGTATTCGCTGCTGTTCGTCTCCGGTTTCCCGCTGGGCTACTGGCTGATGACCAAGTTCTACAAAAACGAAGGCGTCGATCCCGCCCGGGTGGAGCCGCTGCTCTACTCGATGCTGATCGGCGTGATTGTCGGCGCACGCCTGGGCCACTGCTGGTTCTACCAGCCGAACTACTTCCTGGCCCCCTTCGTGGCGGCCTTCGGCGGCAAGGTGGATCCGATGATCGCAGCGTGCGGCATGACCAACTGGCAGGCCTTCTGGGAGACCTTCATGCCCTGGAAGGGCGGCCTGGCCTCGCACGGCGGCGCCATCGGTATCCTGCTCGGACTCTGGTGGTACACCCATAAGTACGGCAAGAAGGACCACTTCGATATGCTCTGGATCATTGACCGTCTGGTGATCTGCGTCTGCTTTGCCGGCACACTGATCCGCCTGGGCAACCTCTTCAATTCCGAGATCTACGGCAACGAGACGTCGCTCCCCTGGGGTTTCATCTTCGAGCGCCGCGGCGAAACGGTGCCCAAGCACCCCACGCAGATTTACGAAGCCCTCTCCTACCTGCTGCTCGGCATCTTCCTGCTGATCATGTACTGGAAAAAGCTCGACAAACTCTACCGCGGCTGGATCTTCGGCGTCTTCCTGATCGGCTGCTTCGGCATGCGAATCCTGATTGAATTCATCAAGATGCCGCAGGTGGACTTCGAGAAGAACATGCTCTTCAACATGGGCCAGCTGCTCAGCCTTCCCTTCGTGATTGCCGGCATCGTCTTTCTCATTCTGGCTTATAAGAACAAGAAACCTGCACGGAGAATCGTTCCCGAGCAGGCCCACTACTGTCCCCCCAAGAAACAGCGATGAAACGCTTCGACAGCGACTACCTTGAAGGCTGCCTGCCCGAGATTCTGCAGCGCCTGGGCGAGACCAACCTGGAGCAGAGCGTCGGTTACGGCGAGGATGCCCACTGCGCCGCCGCCCGTGAAAAGATCCGCGCCGCAGTAGGCCGGCCCGATGCCGACGTCCACTTCCTGGTGGGTGGCACCCAGACCAACGTCACCGTCATCTCCTCGCTTCTGAAGCCCTATCAGGGCGTGGTCTGCGCGGAGAGCGGCCATATCAACGTCCACGAGACAGGGGCGGTGGAACACAGCGGCCACAAGGTGATGGCCCTCCCCGCCACGGCCGGCAAGATTACGGCCGCCCAGGTGGAGAAGGCCTTTGCGTCGCACCGCGACGATGCCAACCACGAGCACATGGTGCAGCCCGGCATGGTCTATATTTCCTTCCCCACCGAGATGGGTACACTCTACTCGAAGGCCGAACTCACCGCCCTTTCCGCCGTCTGCCGCCGCTGGCAGCGTCCGCTCTTTGTGGACGGCGCCCGGCTGGGCTACGGCCTGGCCTCCCCGCTGTGCGACCTCACGCTGCCCGAGCTGGCCGCGCTGGTGGATGTTTTCTATATCGGCGGCACCAAACAGGGCGCCCTCTTCGGCGAAGCAGTGGTCTTCTGCAACCCGGCGCTGGCCCACGAATTCCGCTACCATATCAAGCAGAACGGCGGCATGCTGGCCAAGGGCCGCCTGCTGGGCATCCAGTTCGAGACGCTCTTTACCGACGGGCTCTACCTGAAGGCCGCCCGGCACGCGATTGACGAAGCGTTCCGCCTGCGGGACGGCCTCCGCGCCAAGGGGTACCGCTTCCTCTGCGACAGCCCCACCAACCAGCAGTTCCCGATTCTGGAAGATGCGCAGATTGAGGCGCTGCGCGCTGAATTCGGGTTCGAATTCTGGCAGCGGATCGACGCCACCCGCTCCGCCGTGCGTTTCTGCACCAGCTGGGCCACCCGGCCCGAAGCGGTGGACGCGCTGCTCGCCGCGCTGTAAAAAAAATCCCGCGACCTCGAGGCCGCGGGATTTTCATTTTATGCCAACGGAATTATTCCGTGACAATCTTCTGGCAACGGACGAAACCGCCGGTTGCGCGGTTGCCGTTGGAAGAGTTGGAGACGACATTGCCGTTACTGGTGGTGTAGCTGAGGTTGAACAGACGGCCACGATAGTAACCGCCGGTCATCGAGACGTCGTTGCGGCACCAGTACCAGCCACCGGTATAGTACTTACCGTCGCTGCCGGAGGCATAGGAACCGCGCGGCATGAACAGCGGCTGCGTAGCGTCTGCGGTGACATTGAACCAGTAACCGCGCAGGTCAGCAAAGTAGCCGGCAGCATCTTCGGTCGAATTGCCGTCCCACTCCTTGAGGGCGTTGCTCTTGAAATCGAGCGTAACCCAGAAGGTGCCGTTACCGCCTTCCGGAACACGATAGCCTGCCGGGCCGGGATCCCAGATGGTCTTTTCAGCGCCGGCCCAGAGATTCTTGGTACCTTCCCACATCCAGTCGCCATGCCACTGCTGATGCTCAGCCAGCGTGGTGTCGAGCGGGTGAATGAAAGCAGCCGGATGCTGCATGACGTACTCGATTGTACCGACCTCGGGCGAGACGTCGATCAGGTTGGTGGAAGCATTGAAGACCGGGTCCTTGCGGCCGAACTGGAAGCGGAGGCCCCAGTTTTCGCTGTAGGAGACAACGGTGTCTTTCGGCAGCGCGCAGACGGCACCGAGGTTGCGGTCCATCAGGACGGTCTTGCCGTCTTTCAGCGTCACGTCTTCCGGCTTATCGGTGATCCAGAGGATCCAGTCCCAGAGGATGTTGTCGTCAGCATCCTTGGCTTCGAGGATCCGGACCCCTTCTGCATCAGGTGCGGTGAACCGGCAGTAGTTCGTGTAGTTGTTGATGGTGTGCGTAGTCGGGGCCTGGCCCGTAATCATCGTGTAGTAACGGGGCGAGCTGTAGCCGGCGCTCTTCACATGGCCGATCAGCTTGCCGTCCGGACGGAACGGACCGAGATCGATCACGGCACCGGGCTCCACGATATAGGTGTTGGCCAGCTGATCCTTGTAGAAGGTAAAGCGGACATCTGCCGCGGGCATCTCCTGGATCACGCTGCGGGCAACGGCGTTGTCCACCGTGGTGCGGTTGTTGGAGAGGAGCTCGCGCGCCTGGTCGCTCATCACGGAGACGGTCAGACCGCTTGCGAAGGCACCGGCAGGAACCACGGCGTAAACGACGGTCGGGTTGGCCTCATCCGCGCTGATGACGGTGTTTTCCGGAAGGGTCACGGTGATAACCTTGGTAATGTTATCGGTGAATTCGAGGGAAGGTTCGTTGCCGTCGATGGTGACGACTGCCTTACCGGCGAGCGGCTCGTTGGCAGCAATCTGGATGAGCTTGATCGGGCGCTCGGCGGTGCCGAAGAGCTGCAGCTTGAGCAGGCCCATCACGTTCTTGAATTCCAGGGCGCCGTCACCCACGGCCACGGCCAGGTTGGCGTTGTTCGGCATGTTGCCGACCACGCCTTCCTGCACGTCGGGGATGACGACCGGAAGATAGAAGGTACCGCTGCTCTCTTCTCCCATCGATTCGGTATCGAAGTAGCTTGCGGGATAAACGGCTGCTTTGAGGGCGTCTGCGATGGCGTCGCCTTCGAATGCACCGCCGTTGGTGCCTTCACCGGCCACGAGGTCGTAAACGACTGCGTTTTCAGGGGCGGAAGAGCCGACGACTGCGATTTGGTCGCCAGCGCTCCACAGGACGGAGAGTTCGTTGTCCAGGGAGGTACGGGTGGCTGCCACGGGCTGCTCGATAGAGGCCTTGAGGGTGGCTTTTTCTACGGGTTTAACCGAAGGGTTGTCGATGTCATTCTGGCATCCGACCACGGAGAGCAGTGCGACTGCTGCGAGAATCAGTACTTTTTTCATAGTCTTTCCTCCGGCATTAAGCAGTCCAACTTCCCGTGTTCTGACCGAATCCTTCCGTGGATCCGCTCGAAGCAAGAACGGCATTTTCCGCTTCCGTCAGGACGATATCCGTCTCCGGAGCGATGTAATTGCGTTTTTCGAGATGCATGGTACAAATGGTATAAAGATTTGTGTCAAAAGTAGCTGTTTTTTTACAATTACCAAAACGGCCGGTCAATTATTCACGGGTTTTTCCTAAATTTGTCCAGCTAAACCAACCCGATATGAAATACAAACGCATACTCCTCAAACTCAGCGGTGAAACGCTCGGAGGGCAGGAAGGACGCGGCCTGGATGAGCTGGTCATCGACAACTTCGCCGCACGGATCGCCCGCATCGCGCAAAGCGGCGTGCAGGTAGCCGTCGTGGTGGGTGGCGGCAACATTTTCCGCGGCCTGCAGGGCGCCGGCAAGGGTTTTGACCGCGTGCACGGCGACCAGATGGGCATGCTCGCCACCGTCATCAACAGCAAGGCGCTGGCCATCTTCATCCGCAACCACGGCGTTCCGGCCGAGGTCTTCACCTCCACCCCGATGCGCCCGATGGCCCGCTACTACATGCGCGACGAAGTGGTGGAATACCTGGAAAAGGGTGGCGTGGCGCTGCTCAGCGGCGGCACCGGCAACCCCTTCTTCACCACGGACAGCGGCGCATCGCTGCGCGCCTGCGAAATCGGCGCCGACGCCATTCTCAAAGCCACCAAGGTGGACGGCGTCTATGACAGAGACCCGATGAAAAACCCGGATGCCGTACGCTACGAGACGCTTTCCTTTGACAAGGCCATCGCTGACAACCTCAAGGTGATGGACCTCACCGCGTTTGCCATGTGCAAGGAGAACCGGATGCCGATCGTGGTGTTCAACATCAACCGCGAAGGGGAACTGGAGCGCGCCGCCGCCGGCGAGAAGGCCGGCACCCTCGTCTGCTAACAAATAAAAACGTAACGATACCATGATTGAAAAAGCCCAGCAAACGGTTGCTTCCGCAGAAGAGAAGATGGAAGAAACCATTCTCTATCTGGATGAAAGCCTGAAAAACTACCGCGCCGGCAAGGCCAATACTTCCGTGTTCAACCCCGTGATGGTCTCCTATTACGGCACGATGACCCCGCTCCCGCAGATGTCGAGCATCACGGCACCGGATGCCAAGACCATCCTGATTCAGCCGTGGGACAAGAGCCAGATCCGCGCCATCGAGAAGGCCATTCTCGACGCCAACCTCGGTTTCACCCCGCAGAACAACGGAGAAACCATCCGCATCAATATCCCGGTGCTGACGGAGGAACGCCGCGCCGAACTGGTCAAGAAGGCCCGCTCCGAGGGCGAACAGTCCAAGGTCTCCATCCGCAACACCCGCCGCGAGGCCATCGAGGCCCTCAAGAAGATGGTGAAGGACGGCCTCCCCGAGGATGTCGAAAAGGACGACGAAGACGCTGTCCAGAAGCTCACCGACACCTATACCAAAAAGATTGACGACCTTCTCGCTGCCAAGGAGAAGGAGATCATGACGGTCTAGGAAAAGACCTCCTCACAGAAGGATTTGGGGGTATAGACCGGAGCAAAAGAATACTCCCTGAATTTATGGTCGGATGTGATGATAATATCGCATCCGGCCATTTCACTACAGGCTATCTGCGCGGCGTCTTCGAAATCACTGAAAGGAGAATCCATGGCCGACTTGATGTTTTTTTCCGAGATCGACGCTATCTCCACAATCTCCATAATCTCTTCGATTGCCTCGATAAACCGATCCAGTGAAAGTTTCTCTCTTTGAGAATATACATAGGACGCATCGATAATCGACTGGGTCGTCAGGACGGCTGTCGCCGCACCTTTTTTTACAATGCTGAGAATCGTGGCAGAGGCCAAGTGATTGGGCCGGGACTCCAGCAAAAGGTCCAGCAGAACGTTCGTATCGAGAAACAGCTTCATTTCGAGAGGATATAAGCGAGTTTAGGATCCCGTGCCAGTTCTTCTTCCGTGAAAGCAGGAATGGTCTTTCCAAGCCGAAGTATTTTCTCGTCCGGAAGATAATCTTCTCGCCTGAGGTGAATCATTGTGGGCGTAATAGCCTTTTCCAGCAAATCTTCGACATAGCCATTGAAGCTCATATCTTTCTGCCGTGCGCCCCGTTTGAGCCGCGCAATCAACGAGGGCGAGAGCCGCAATCCGGTTTGAACTTTTGTTACCTGCGTTTCCATATCCTTCTTTTTTGCAAAGATAATACAGCATGACAACATTTGCAAGAAAATGACAACAAAGTGCTACCCCGGAGAGGGGTAGCACTTGATTAATTAGATTTCTACAGAAGGAATAGTATTAGTTCTCTTCCAGTGTCACTGCGACCTGGTAAATACGGCAGGTATTCATGCGCAACTCTACACTGCTTGTCGTCTCATTCGATGCCGTCCAGGTACCACTGTTGTTTCCGGCAGAATAGGATCCTTCGCCAGAAACGACTGTAACGGAATTCGGATTATAACCGCTACGATAAAGCATCTCGAAACTACTGATATGGTACCCTGACGTCGTAGAAACGGTGAGCGTTGAACCATTGGAAGGAGCCACATATCCGGAGTTGTTATTGTTGCTCACCCGCGTTAATGCCGAGAAGGTTAATGTAGCATCTGTCCCGGAATAAGTCAAGGTATTCGTACTGTTACTTCTGGGGTTGATGGTAACTACCTTCGAACCTTTGAAGCGGAGCGTAACGCGGTTGCTTGAAGTCGCGTCGAGCAATTCAGAGAGGCTGGATACGGCATAATAGGTGGTATTATTACCCGTATAGTTGAAGTAAACCGGTGCATCATCGTTGGAAATCGTGAAGTTGCCCAGGTCAACAGCCATTTGCGCGCTGTTCAGATAAGAGCCGCTAAATCTGGAACGAGACAGGTATCCGGTCGCCTTGACATTGTTCAAATTGATATAGGTAGTATTCGTCGTGAAATTGTTCAGGTTTCCATTCGTAGCATTCCGGGCATAGAGTGCATTTGCAGGAATATTGAAGCTGGTGGCACGGTTGGCTGCGAGGCCGTTGGTCGTGTACTCGTCACTGCTGAGCGTCACATTGCAGACCGAGAAGCGGGTCGTGGTCTCGAGCGCGAGGCTGTAGGAACGGGTATTCGGGTTGGTCGGCGTGAAGGTATAGGTACCGTCTCCGTTATCCGTAAGGAAGGCGTTGGCACCGGCATTGCCGTCGGGAACCAGTCCGTCCAGGATTACCGTGACCGGCTCGACATGGTTGGCCTGGTACGAGAAATTGAACGTAACCGCCTTGTCCTGGCCCAGCGCCAATCGGTTGTTTGTATAGTTTGCGCCGCTGTAGCTCAAGCCGGAGAAGGCAAGGCCTTGGATCAGAATCGGGGAGGAAGTGGCAGGCGTATAGAGCGCCGGGTTGCTGGTGAGATTAGCCGTCGAAAGCGTGACCGAGCCGTTCGATCCGGCCTGACCGGAGGCAGTCAGCCTCAGTGTGACGCCGTTGGCAAAGAGATGTCCCAGTTCACCCGGATCCGGGGTATAGGTATAGATATTACCCTGATAGTGGCTCAATCCCGCCGTTTCCGGTGTCTCGCCATCTGCCTTATACTGAGGCGTGAACCCGTTCAATACCACGGTAATCACAGGCGGGAGCACACGATAACTGTCACTCAAGCTGTTTGGATCTGCAGGATCCCACCACACACAACTTGTTGCGCTCTGGTGCTCATAGTCCAGCCGGAAGGTCAGTTGTACGTTGTCTTTTCGATAAATCGATGTAGGAGACCACGTCTGGTTCGGGAAGGAGAAAAGCCGCTGCGTAAAGTTGAAGAACTCGTCCTGCGCAGTCGCGTCGCTGAAATACTTGTTCCGCACATACACGACGCAGGCATTGTTGGCTACCGTCGTCTTGAAGTTGCAGTCAAAGTATTTCCAGTCGCCCTCCGTCGGCAAATTGTCATAATCGGTTTGCGTCAGGGTCTTGATATAATAGAACGCAGGCGTGTTGACACCCGGCACAGTGGAAGAACCGTAGGTAACCGGCAGCACATCTCCATTCGGCGTCAAGCTATACCCGGCCGCTTCTATGGTAAATTCAAGCGGGAATACCGATCGGGAAAGGCCTTTGGGAATCCGAACCCGGACCACTTCCTGCTGGCCAGCCAGCGGCATCACATACTTCTGCTGGCAGGTTACATTCATGGTCTGGCGGGGCGAGGTCTTAATCACGACGTTTCGGCTCAGGGTGCGGCCATCGTAAGAGCCTTCCACATGGATGGCCTGGGTACGCGCCTCGGAGAAGAAACCTTCAGACATATAGGCTTCACTGAGCTGATATTTGACCATACCCCATTTTTCAATGGAAGAATCTTCTATTTGCGCTTGCGTAGCCTCCACCCACTCGTTCTGGTCGCGAACAAACGGAATAGCCTTTCCGGCATTGTCTTTAACAATCCAAACTTCGCAGGTATCGGCTTCAGTGGCGAAAGTCAGAACGCCCTGGGATGCCGCCTGCGCAGCGGTAAGTTGCGTAAACACACCGGTTTCTGAATCCATGGAACCCACTTGAATGGTTACCAGTTCGTTCCCCTCCTGATTGGCCTCATAGGTGTCGTCCGTAATGTTCGTGGGGATATACCGGAACATCAGGGAATCCAGCTGAGGCTTCACATAAAACTTCTCCGTGAAGGACGTACCGATACTCGATTTACCGTCGGAGATATTGATGAAGCTCTGATAGGTCGGGTCGCCCGTCACGGTTGCGGAAGAGGCAGTTGTGGCCTTGGAAATATCCGTTTCGCCGGATCCGGCCTCAATATTCAGCAGGTGCACGGTATAGGACTGGTTGCGGAGCAGCGGAATGGCCACGCCCTCCGTATTCACGATATCCAGCGCATAGAAACGATCGCCGTCCGAATTGCCCAACGCATCCACACGCTCGGCATAAATAATCAGACGCGTCGCGCGGCGCGCGGCAGAAGGCACGGTCCGCTCATAAACAAAGAGGACGTTGTTCTCCGGATTCTCATTATCCCATACCTGCAGATCATCCAAGCCCGGAATGCCCACGCTGTCGTTATCCGGATAATAATTGTAGGCCTGATTGGAGGGAGAAAAACCGCGATAGTTGAACGGAGCCTCTGTCAGAAGCGTATCCGACTGGTTGCTCCGGATAATCGGATAGCGTTGGTAATTGATAAGGAAGTTCTCGTAATAGACCTTGGTGGTATTGTCATTGTCAGCCGGCTCCGGAATGGGATTTCCTGCCGCATCAGTAATGAATGGAGCGGAAAGGATCGGCGCCACGACACCCTCGGAAGGGGCATACGCCAGGCCGAACTTCTTGATGGTCACCAACTGATGATCCTGCGAATGATCGTCATCATAGACAAAGTTCTCCGTCAGGTTACGCAAATACACCCGGGCGAAGTTGCGCACGAGGATAATGGGATCCGGGAACTGTGCCATCGTCTCGTCGGTGGCGACAAAGTATTCCGTCTCCTGCTCCACCACTTTTCTAACACGGATACCATTGGGAAGGATGACTTTCTGCCAATAGGCATCGTTGTAGGTCTCGGTATGTTTGGAGCGGATCCGGGACAAGACATATTCCTCCGTATCCTGGCTGCCGGAGATCGGCGGGCTCGTGCGGACATCGGTCGGACAGTTTGCAATGAAGTGCAGGCGCAGACGGCTGTCGCTGATGGAGAGCTCGGCGGTAAGCGAATAAACCGTGGCTGCGGTCCCGTCATAGTTCGCCGGAGAAGCCGAGGCAACGGTGGCCTTTACCCACTCGTTGAAATAACCGCTGCCACCGAATACGGCGATATAGAAACCATCCGGATCGATGGTCGGATTGTTGCCCATCGCGCGGGTCCCGTCCGTCTCGCCGGGGACCGCCACTTTGAAGGAGAGGGTCACGCGGTCACCGCTCTGTCCCGGTTCCGGAACGGGCGAGGGCAGCGGCTCAAGACCATGGCAGCCCGAGAGAGTCACCATCACCGCAATCAATATGTAACCGAATCTTTTCATAGTGTCATTTCTTTCTTACATCAGCACGAGGCTGGTCGCCCCAGGTGAAGGCTGTCTTCGTTACCGTTTCATAGGTCGTGTTTTCCCAGTACCATTCATCGTACACACAACGAACGTATTTGTTGCCAGTTTTGCCCGTATTGCTGGTCAACTGGGATGAACTACTTCCTCCCGGTACGGTGACGTATCCGTTGTTGCTCCAGTAATCCGTATCGGAGGCATCGTCGCCACCCAACAGACGCGGAATCAGGTTGTCCTTTGTCAGCTGGGCCATGTAAGTAATCTCAGCTACCGTCGGAAGACGCCAGCGGCCGGCCGGATAACCATCTTCCTGGTAGGAAGAACAGCGACGCTGCGCGTTCTCGAAAGTCATTGGCATCGTAGAACCAAATGAAGACGCTATCCGGAATTTAGGCGCGATAAAATAGCTGTACTCCGCCCCGCCTGCGGGATAATAATAGGAAATCCTGCGGGTTTCGTTCTGGACGGAAGCCTTGCTCTGGCTCCACGACTGACCGAGATTATCGATTTCCCGGCTTCTCGGATCGCCCAACATATACGTGGAAACGGTACCGGTCGTCGGAAGAACCGAGGTCTCGATGACATACATATTCGTATTCTTGTTGGACGAATTGCTCAAATCGTTGGGGGCCGTACCAAGGTAGTAATCCCAGCTATTCTGCTGAGAAGTACTGGTCCAGCTACCATCAGTACAGACATAATTTGGCCGGAACCATGATCCCGTGTTCGTTTGGTTCTCCCCGGTATTCTGTCCACCATTCACATAACCATAGCCATACCTCGAAGTGCCGCCACTGTTCTCCTCCGGCTTGATGATGATGGAGGGCCGCTGCTCGATCGTTACGTCGGTAAAGTAGAGCGACGCGCCCTCTCCTTCGTGGCGAAGCCGCATCCGGACCGTATACGGAGCAACATCGTAACCGCTCTGGGACATATCCCGTTTCAGGGCATGGGTCAGGGAAACGCTCTCGCGGCCATTAACGGTGACGGACCAGCCTTCGCCGTCCTGCGGCTGGTTATAGGTGAACGTGTGCGAAACGGCTCCGGGCGTCGCGGAACTGTAGTCCGGACGGACAGCCACTATCTGATTGCTGATCGTCGTGGTAAACGGGTTGTAAATTCTCGGGTTGGAACCGATATAATTGGACTCGATGTTGTGGGAGGATGTGTATGCTCCGGAGGCGACCGTAAAGCCGACTACCTCCACGTCGTGGCTCGAGTTGATGGGAATCGTGATCGAATCCTCGTTGTAGAGCACATATTCCGTGGTCGACACGTTGAGATAACGGGCCGTGATAACGGTGGCGGGGACGGAGGTCACACTGGTAATATTCTCCACATCAACCTCTTCGATGGAACCGCCCCAGGGAGCGATTCCGTAGTGAATGGTCACCTCCGGAGGATCAGCCTGCTCGGTACCCAGAACCTGCACGTCGATCGAGATGTGATACCAGTGGTTGCGGAGCATCTCGTTGCCGTGGAACGGAATCTTGTAATAATACTTTCGGGTGACCTTGCCATAAGTCCAGGGGATGATGAGTTTCATGTACGGCTCCATGGAGGAACCGGTCTCCCACGACATCGGATAAGAGTAGAACGGCTTGACCTGTCCGATATGTCCGTCGAATAGGGAATCAATCGTAGTATAGACCGGTGCCTTGACCGTGACAGGACTCCCATTCACGGTTCTCTGGCGTGAAAGGGAATCTCCCGTTGCGCAGAGCGCCATATCGTGATACTGTTCGTAAACCACTGTTTCGCCGGCTCCATAGGTTTCACCAGCCGTAACGGGCATCGGAACCGGTTCTGCGCCGAGCGTGGCCTTGCGCATCGGATAGACCATATAGACGGTCATATTTTTCTTGTCCGGAGCCCACTGGCCTTCGTCATCACCGGTGGCGCTATCGGCCACCGTGACGGAGAAGGTCACCTTTAATGCCACACGTTCAAGACTGACCGTGGCATAAACCGGGGAGGAACCTTGCGCATTGCCCAATTTGACCTGCATCTCGCCCGTCATCACAAAGTTGGACTGAATATAATTCCAAGCCGGAGTCTCATTGATCGTCACCGAAGATTCCCATGTGGGGGGAGCCAGCAGGGATTGCTTGACCTGATCGATGGTTTCTGTCCCTTCATAAGTACCTGTGAAGTTGGCTACCACGAACAGTCCGCAGGTAGCGCCCGCTCCCGTCGTTCCGAAGATATTCTCAATATCACTCGGATTGGTCGGGATCTGAACCCACATATCGTTGCGACGGTGCTGAAGGGCCTTCTTGGTAATAACGCCCGTAGTTTCGTTGTAGAAGAAGACATCCACATTCTGTGAAAGCGTATTCTCATTCAGCGCGTCTTCTCCAGGCTTGGTGGCGCGGGTTTGGGAATCTGCAACAACCAGGTTCAGGACAATTCCCTCGCCGTACTCGGGAACATCCGGTACGCAGCCGGCCAGTGCCAGCAGCGACAATGCCAATATGATGAGTTTAGTTCGCATCCAATACTAGTCTAATGTTTTTCCGGTTGAATTCAGAATTCGCATCGTGCCATTCTCCGTTAAAGAAGATGGCCACATTGAAAAAGAGCGTCTGGGTAGAAGAAGGCGTCCTGTCCGGGTTAGCCTTGACGGTGAATTCTACCTTGCCGTCGTCCGTAAACGCATCGATGTCGCCGGAGGAGGGTTCCACGATGAAATACTCGGCGGCGGAAAGCGGATACGTCGTCACCTGCCAGCGGCCGGAGGTCGGTGCTTCAATGAAGAAACGCCCCTTGAGTTGCTCACTGCGACTGGTAAAACGCATCGTCTTGGCAGACCACTCGTCAGTGGTAGGCGCCACCGAGTACTCTCCCGTGCCGGGATTCTGACGATAGAAGGCCAGCACGCCGTCCTTGAATCCGGCGCCGCTTCTGGCGGAAATGGAGTGATCGGCATAGTTCCAGTCGTAAGCCTCATACTCCCAAGGCAGCACTTTCAACTGAATCTCAAGGGTACTCTTCTTGAACTGGAGCGAGAGCGTGTACTTTGTACCGGCCTCCAGACCCATATTTCTCAAAGATACCTGTCTGCTCAGAACCACATTTGCCGACAGGTTGTCCGAAAGCACCTCGTTTGAAAGGACGCTGTAATCCACCACCAGCCGGGCGTTCGTATCCAGTTCCGCTGCGGTCTGGGGCCACATCAGGATGAAATCCGTCAGCGGATAGTAGCTGTCCGGGTTGTTGTTGAACACCGTACCCTCGGCGTTGTCAGACTGGAAGAGCACCGTATTGACGGAATCGAAGTCTGCCGTGGTCACCTGAACCTCTGTCGATGAGAAATCGATCGTGGCGCTGCGCTTGTTCTTCATTCCCACAAGCGTGACGCGCTTGAGATAGATCGTGTTGCCGGAGGTGTTCTGGACGCGGAGATTC
Source organism: Bacteroidales bacterium (assembly GCA_017544005.1). Taxonomy (GTDB): domain Bacteria; phylum Bacteroidota; class Bacteroidia; order Bacteroidales; family UBA932; genus Cacconaster. Next base: position 49,405 of record JAFYEZ010000040.1, on the reverse strand, counting down.
AGGGCCGTGAACAGATGATGCAACGGGAGGTTGACCGGAGTGCCGGCCGTGTGCGATTCCGCGGGAACGGTAAGCACATCCGAATACATGAAGTCAAACTGAGCCGTCGAGGTGTCCATCACCTTCTGGGGAATCGAGAGAACCTGCGTAGCCGCATTGAAGGAAGCCCCGCAGAAGCTGGCCGCCGTCATATCCAGGGACTGATCATAGCTGAGCCAGGAGAAGAACTTATGCGTGCCGTCGGTGGTCCAGGGATAAGCCATGTTGGAGGTAAAATCCCAAACCGGGTTGCCCGCATAGACGATTTCATCGTTGATATAGTAGTTGTCCGCACCCATCCAGGAGGCGGTGCCGGAGAAGCCGGTCAGCTGGTCATAAACCTTGAGCTTATTTCCGGCCGTCTTGAGTGCGGCATCGTCCATCAGGGCGCGGGTGCCGTTATCCACGGCGGAGAAGGAGATGGTCCCTTCTGCGAAATGGACCTTCTCGCAGGAGGCTGCCACCAGGGCAACAATCATCAGATATAGGATACTTCTTCTCATCATTTTCTTACTCAACCACAACACCCGCTTCGTGACTTGTCCAGTCATCCGCCGTAACGGTGAAGGTGATCAGGTCGTTCAGGCCGATGCTGAGGGTGTAGATATATTTTTTACCGGGTTGCCACTGCGTGACGGCGCTGCCTGCGCCGCCGAGCTTGATGGTAACCGGAGCATTTTCAAATGTAAAGTTACTAGAATTTACCGTTTGTACAATGCTGTAACCAACGGTAATCGAAGCGTTGGCCCCCAGGGTCTGGGGAACGTAGAGGTACGCGCAAATGTCGATCACGTCGGGCACGTTGCCCTCGCCATAAGTGAGTGAGATCGGCGCGGAGGGGGCACCGAAAAGCGGATAGCTGTACTCGGTGCTCTGGTCTGACCAGGTGCCGGCGGCGAAGGATCCTACGGAGTTGATGCCGCCCAGCGACAGGGATTTGAGGGTCAGGGAGACGGCCTTCTGAGCGTCGTTATAGTAGTCTGCCGCCTTGACGCGGAACACAACCTGCGAGAGGGCGTGCGAGAAGGCGAGCGGAACGGATTCGGGGTGGGAAGCGCAGTCGGCGACCGTAGCGGATGCATAGCAGAAATCGGTCGTCATCTGTGTAGTGTTCTGTATGGTATAGCCTTCGGCGACGACTCCGTCTTCGGAATCGATGATGACACGTTCACTGGCCTGTGTCGAATTGACGCTTGCCGGGCTGTACGCAATAAAATCGAGAGAACCCTCGAGGGGCCAGTATTCCGTGGTCGAGGTTTCCCAGAGTTTGGTGCCGTTAACGGTGGACCAGTAGGTGGCGGTAAGGCCTTCAAAGTAGGCCGAGGTGCCATTGTGGTAGGCGCTCACGAGGAACGATTCACCTTCCGGATAGGTCGTATCCTGAATGATGGCACGCGTAGCCTTGGCAGCTACGGGCGCAAAGGCGATGCAGCCGGAGGTAATCTCCGTCTTCGTGCACCCCGGAAGGAGCGTCATGATCGCCAGGATGGCAAGGTATGCTACGTTCTTTCTCATTCGTCGCCTAAAATAATTTCTTTCGTCTCGGTCCAGTCTGTCACCGCCAGGGAAATGACGGTATTCTCGCTTTGCAGACCGACCGCGATGCGATAGGTGTATTTGTAATCTGGATTCCATTTTTCGCCGCAGAGCCGGATGGGAATGCTGCTGTGGCCGGAAACCGGATAAGTCACGTCGGAGACGATTTCTCCGGTGTTTACGTTGGTCACGCTGGAGCGAACCACGCAGTGGTGCCACTCTTCAATCCGGGCGTCGCCGGAGAGTACCTGCGGAATCATCAGCACGGTATTGAGGTAGTTGAGCACGGGATTGTCGTAGCGGTCGCAACGCAATTCAAGGCCTTGAGGATTGCTGTAAACGGTATACCCGGCCGTGTGGACGGGGTCGACTTCCCAGCCGAAAGGACTCTGGGTGAAATGACCTTTGGAAAGGACATCCGTGACCTTGACCGAATCAAGTATGACCGTGATGACGTCGGCCTGCACCATGTCGTCAACGCGCTGCGACGTGGAATAATTCTGCAGGCATCTTGCCTTGAAGCAAACCTGCGACAGCGCGTGCGAGAAAACAATAGGTACGACCGTCGGGTGATCCTCGCATTTTTCCGTGGTCTTGGCCACGCAAAGATCGACCTGAGAATCTTCGAGGGTATTGATCTCCCAGTCGGCTACAACACCTTTGTCGGCCGTGAGGCGGACCTGGTGAAGGATGGGGGAACCGGCATAGAACACGACATCTCCGTTGGCAGGCCAGAAGATATCCCCTTCGGGCCGCCAGACGCCATGCACGGCATCGTATGAGATGGTTTCATCCGAAACGTAGGAACTGCCCGCGGATTGGGCAATGCCTTCCGGATAATGGACCGCCTCAACGATAAACGGCACGTCCACCGGGTAGTTTGTTGTCGTGATGATTCCCTTGACATTGGAATGCGATGCAACGGCCGAGAACACCATCGTTTCCCGGGTAATGGAATCGTGGGTGCCCATCGAGCAGGAGGCAAATGCCAACGCTAAGGTAATCAGGATTATGACCGGTTTTCTACGCATTAATGATTGTCTCTTTTGTCTCTTCCCCGGGCGGGGCCGGATTGCTCCGCCCGGATGGAGACTGATATTATAAACAATCGATTCTCACTGGCATTAGAGCAGTGCAGCGTTCACAGCGTCGATGGTGATACCGCTGATATCCTCGGTATCCCAACCCTCGACGACCGGAGCAAACATGATTTCGTTGTTTGCACCATCCATCGAGATGCCGATGTGGAACACATAGCGCTTGCCGTTCTGCAGCTTGTTGGCGCTAACCTTGTTGTAGAGCGGAATGGTAACCGTCTGGGTCGGGGTAGCGGGATAGTCGAAGCCGTTGATGCTGTAAGATGCGATGCTGTAGCTAACCTCGATAACCTGGTCAGCTGCAGTGCCGGTGACGATGTTTTCAGGAATTACGACGAAAGCTGCGCTGTTGTCGATGGCAGCTGCGAAGGAACCAGCGGAGAGGTAGTTCTCGGTTTCTGCGAGAACCTCGCTGCCGGAGAAGGAGGTGAAGTCAGCCTTGGTGTTGACATTGCTCCAGAGGCCCTTGCCGGTAGTGGTACCTTCACGGTAGTCGCCGCTGGTCTTCATGTTCTTGAAGATAACGCGCTCGATGGTGATCTTACCCTTGAGGGAAGCGGTCTCGGTAGCGTCGAAAGCGGTGACAGCGATCTGGCTGGTGATGTGCTTGAAGACAAGCGCAACCTTCGGCTTGGAAGCAGCGACCTGTGCGAGGACGGATGCCACAACCGGGTCAACCTGGCTGCCCACGACCGTACCGAGGCTGATACCGGTGAGGTTCAGACCCTTGGGTTCTTCGGTGGTGTCGAAGGTAGCGGTAATGCTTGCCGGGTGGTATGCATAGAAGTCAACCGTACCGGTAGCCGGCCAGAGGTAGGTACCCGTGGTAGCCTTCCAGTCACCTGCCGTTGCGGTCGGGTGGAAAGAGATCTCTACGTCGTCCATCAGCGGAGTGGTGTAGTTGGTAGCGTAGTCGCTGCCGGCACCGTCGAGGTCAGCAAATGCAAAGACATTGAAGGTCTCGGTGGTCGGGAAAGCGAGCTGCTCGCCAGCGTTGCCGTCCGGAAGGATCAGTGCCTTGGTCTGGAGGGCGTTGGGTGCAAAATCGATTTCAGTGGGAGCTGCCACATTGATTTCGTTCTTGGAGCAAGCTGCCAATGCTACCACTGCGGTAGCTGCAAGGAAAAGGAATTTCTTCATAGCTATTATAATCGTTTTGTCGTGTTAGCGTTATTGAACAGTAATCTGAGTGGGTTGAGGATCAGCATCGACCCAGTCAACCATCGTAGGGTTGAAGTAGATCTTGTTAAGGTCGATAACAATATTGTAGTTGTACTTCTTGTTCTGTTCCCAAGCAGCAACGTCAGCGGTACGGAGAGCAACGGTGACGGTCTTCTGGCCGAGGTCCACACCACTCTTCTCGAGAGAATAGGTGATATTGAACTTCTGGTCGTTGGCAACCAGCGGGTTGGCAGCGGTCAGGGACTGAGGGACCATCATATTCGCATTACCGAACGCTGCGAATGCAGCAGAGTTGTTCGGCGCGACGACATCGGAACCTTCGCTGTCATAGTCTTCAGCAGTAGTAGCTGCTCCCCAGACGGGCGTATCGTCGGTAACGGTCAGCGTACCGGTGGACATTGCATTGAAAGTAATGCTATTCACGGTAATGGTGTAATCATCAAGACCTGCAGCCTTCTTCACATGGAAGAGCACCTGGGAGAGAGCATGGTGGAAGACCATGTTAACACCTTTCAGCGTGCTGGTTGCGCTTTCAGACGTATAGGTAGACTGGTTGTCGGTGAGGTCCTTCTGGGTGTTTGCCCACATGAGGTCGGTCTGAGCTGCGGTGGTAGCGGCTGCCACGTAGTTCGTGACGGTCAGTGCCTTGTTTGCAGGATCATAAGCTACTTTCGCATTCTCGGAGAACGGGGAGAAACCGGTGAAGGTGAGCGAACCGGAGAGCGGCCAGTAATAGGTGGACGCCGGCTCCCAGATCTTATCGGTGTCATTGTAGGAGATCTCAACTTTGTTCATGTAAGCCTGGCCGTCGCTACTGTTAGCTGCCCAGGTCTTACCGGAAGTCAGTGCGTAGCAGAAGACGCCGAAGGTAGGATCGGTCGTTTTGTAAACAGTACCAGAAAGCGGAGTTCTGGTGCTCGGTGCAGAAACCGTGTTGAAGCTAATTTCCCGGTTCTTCTGGGAAGCGGGATCAAGCGTGTTCTTGGAGCAGCTGGCGAGTACTGCGACTGCCGCAACTGCGAGGAGGAAGAACTTTTTCATAATGCGTTGTGTTTTATTGATTTGTTACTTTTTTTCTAGAGTTAGTCAAGAATGTTGATGGTTGCAACTGCTACGTCAACCCAGTCGGTAACGGAGGGGTTGAAGGTGATTTCGTTGAGCTTGAAGTTGAGGGTGTAGAGATATCTCTTACCAGCCTGCCACTCCTGCGGAGCGGGAACGGTAACGGTACCGGCGATGGCTGCGTTGTCGCCCTGCTTCATGGTGTAACCAATGGTAAGGGTGGTCTGAACATCATCGCTATAGGTAGCAGGCACATAGCCCGGATCGCCAGGAGTACCCACTGCGGGGGTATCGATCACAAGAACGTTTGCCGGCTGGGGAACCATCACGACTGCTTCGCCATAGAGGTCAGCATCTGCATCAGCATCGTGGTAGTTGACAACCTGGGTAGCAACCTTGTACTCCCAGTTTGCAGTCTGGGTTGCGTTGTCGCTCCAAGTAATAGCATCGTTTGCGTAAGCAACGTCGCCGGAGAGGTCGATGTTGTTGATGTTGACGCTTTCAACCTTGAATTCCAGACCGTCTGCGGTGTAGTCATCGTTCGTTCTGACGCGGAACTGGATCTGCGAGAGAGCGTGGGAGAAGACCATCGGGAGAGCATCTGCGCGGCGGACGCCTGCGTTGTTTGCAAACATCAGGTCAGTGGTCTTGTTACCAGCAGCGATGGTGTAGTCAGCGATGGTTGCCTGCGGCTTGTCGTTGGTAGCATCCCAACCGGTGGTGGAAGGAGCGACGGTCGACGGGTGAATTGCAAGGAAGCTGATCTTGCCGGTATACGGCCAGTAGTAGTACTTTTCAGCATTTCTCCATGCTTCTGCACGGGAGTTGTCGCGACCCTTGGTCCAGGAAATGGTCAGGTTAGTCATGAAGTTGGAAGCATCGTTGTCTGCGAACTCGGAGAAGTCAGCAGCCTCGGACTGCCAGCCCCAAACCTGGAAGGTGTTGTAGGTGCCGTAGGCGGTACCGGTAATGATGGCGTCGTTTGCACGGGTAGCCATGCGAGTCACGGTGTTGAAGCCGATTTCGTTGTCGACAGTCTCAGTGACTTTGAGGTTGTCGTTGCTGCAGGATGCGAACACTGCGAGTGCTGCAACTGCGAGAATCAATTGATTGGTTTTCATAATGTTTGATTGTTTATAAAGGTTAATAATTAATTATTAATTTCCGTTAAATATTGATCGGGACATTTTCGACATCCCAGTCGTCCACACCGGGTTGGAAGCCACCGCTGCCGGTGGTCGGCGTGGAAGGCGGCGGGATGGTGATTTCTTCTACAATGTTGATCACCTGGTCCGTGATGGCATCCGGCGTATAGAAGTCGTCGGTGATGTCACGCTGCCAGATGATGGAGTCGCCGCCCACCGTCTTGATGATGATGGTGAGCCACAGGCGGCTTTCTACGTTCGGGTTCTTGCCGAAGGTATTGAAGGTACCCACGACAACATCGTTCTTCTCGTCGTCCGTACCTGCGGTCATGTCAAACATCAGGGTGACGTCGGTATTGGTCTTGCCCTCTTCCTTGGGGAGACCGATAAAGTTGGAAGCAATCTGACCGGTGAGCAGTGCGCGTGCGGATGCGAGATACTGTTCATTCTTGATGCGCACGGAAATGTGCCAGGTCTCGACGATGGTCTCGGCATCGGCCTCGATCACCTGCTCTTCGGTGGTATTGAGGACGGTGATATCCTGGTGGCTGACAAACAGATGGTCAGGCTCGTAGATCACCTCGCCCTCCTGAATCTTCTTGATGGCGAGCTCCCATGCATCGGCATCCGGTGTCTTGGCCTCGGAACGGCCCTGGCGGATGGCGGAGAGGATGCTGGCCTTCATGGCTGCGGAGACCTCGTTGGTGTACGCCTCAATGGTGTAGTAGTTGCGGTCGTTGCGCAGCAGGGTTGCCTCGGTATCGAAGTTGTAACCAATGAACTTGTAGTCTCCCGGAGGCAGGGAGATACGGCCGCCGCCTGCCGGCAGGTAGCTCTCGGTGACAAGTTCGTAAGTCTTTGGATCGAAGAACATTACACGCATCATCTCAGGCGTCGGAAGGTTCGTGATCTTACCGTTGACACGAACGTTCAGGTTAATCTTCAGCTTGAGATCGATCACTGCGCTGCCATACTCAAGCTCGCGCCGCTCGCAGCCCATGAGGACCGTGAGAATCAAAGCCAGGATGATGAGTATGCGCTTCTTCATTATTGGTTCGTCGATTTAACTTTCTTGTTGTAGTGGATCAGGTAACGCAGCGATACCTTTGCGTCGGTAACGCCGAAGTAGGTCAGACGTCCACTGTATTGGTACATCAGGTGCTCGTTGTTCGAGCGGCCGATATAGTATCTGTAGCGGGTGAAGATGGGGCCGCCGCCCACGGCGAAGTCGAAACTCCAGTTGCGGCCGAGATAGAGGCCGTAGCCGATTCCGAGGGAGCCGAGAATCTCTTCGCCCTGATAACCACGGCCGTTGCGCTCGAAGTCATAATAGCCGGCACCCACACCTGCGTATGCGTACCAGCCATCAAGCACTTCGCGGCCTGCCTTCGGTTTGAAGGGGTTGGCGAAGCTGCCGCCCGGATACCACTTCACGCCGAGGTCGCCGTGCAGGAGCTCGGCGCAGTCAGCGTTGTTGTTCCAAGCGCGCCAGGGCGCTGTAGCCATGTAATTTGCGTAAGCGCTCCAGTGCTGGCCGACAGGCATTTCGATGCCGATATTCAGCGGCACGGAGTGGAAACCGGTAAAGACGGTAGCCGCCTCGTAAAGGAGATTGTTGGTCACCGCGAAAAGCGGCTTGCGAACCAACGTGAACTCGTCAGCGGGAGCCGCTTCAACCGGGATGATGACCGGGGTTGCGGAGATCACCGTGTCAACCGGAGCGGTCACCAGCGAATCAGCAGGTGCAGCCACCGGCTCGAGGGTCTTAGGCAGCGTGTCAACCGGCTGCGCGAGGGTATCAACCGGCTGCACGAGGGTATCTGCGGGCTGCGCAACCAGCGTGTCGGCCAGGGCGGGCTCCTGCGGAACTTCGTTGAAGACCGGAATGATGGCTGCGTAGCGGACCAGCGGGATAATATAGCGCTGCAGGGCTCTCCAGGAGGAGCTTTCGCGAAGGACACCCTCTTTGGCCTGTGCGCCGAGCGCTTCGTTGTCAACCACACCGAGAATCACATCCCGCTGGGCGGGAGTCAAATTCTTGGAAGACTTGACAACCTTACGAAGTTCAGCCCAGTCCTCACCCCGGGATTCCAGGGTGACCAAGTTGCTGAATTCAGGATACTTAGCCTCGAAGAAAGCCTTGGCCGAAATACCGCGGAGGCGCGACATGGTTTCATTGGCAGCAATCCGACCGTCCGGAGAGGAACCGGAAACGATCTTAATCTCCTTGATATCAGAAACTTTCTTGCCGGCAAGCGCGGCATCCAGGGCCTTCAAAACGTCCGGATTCTGCGAGAAGGTGGAATCGAGGTCGGTTCCGTTCTGGTCGAAGAGAAGCGCGTAGCGCGAGAGTTTCTCATCATCGGCGCCGGCGTCAACACCCGCACCCGCACCTGCACCTGCACCCACGCCCTTACGCGCGTCCATGCGCTGCGCGGAGTCGGCGTCGGAGCGGAGGGCGATTTGTGCGTAGCGGAACTTCTTGAAGAAGCTGCGGTAGAGGCTGCTATAAACGGGAAGGGCACGGAGGTTTGCCTCCTTATCGTCGGAATCGTGGTCCGCATCGATAATTTCGAGCACTTTTGCGCGGCTCTCATCGCTCAGGCGGCTGTCGGAGAGGACCGCGGCGCGAAGGTCACCCCAAGCCTCTGCGTGGGGATTCACCGTGATCCGGCTCTTCAGGCCCGGGTACTTGGAAACTATGTGGCCACGGAGCGCTGCGGAACGCTTCTCGGAGAGATACTGGTTAAAGGCGATATTGCCTTCCGGAGAGGAGTAGGAGACGATTTCGACGGTGGCGATGCTATCGGTAGCGCAGAGGGCTGCGATAGAATCGATGGCTGCAAGATTGACAGCATTGTCGAGATAATCGGCGCAGAGGTCGAATTGGTTGATCGGGAAGAAGACGCGGACTGCGCTGCCCGGGATCTCGAGAGCCTCGGAGGCCTGAGCGGTCACGTTTGCACCTGCAACCTGTGCATAGGCGCGCTCGCGCGTGAAGAAAAAGCATGCCATGACCAACATCAGGCACGCCGCCCATCTTGCGATGGCGGATGTGGCCTTAACGGTGTTGTTGATCATGTTTTTCATGCCTTAAAATCGTTCTGTTTTTCGTCCCTCGCTCCTTGCGCGTGTACGTACTTATATATATGCGCGTGTGCGAAGAAATCGTGCAAAACTACTGCCTTTTCCCCTAACATTGTTCATATTTGCGGCCATTGTTGAATCAGCAAGAAAAAGAATTGCTGATTCTTGCTAATTTGGCCGTTTTTGGGTATCAATTTTCAAAAATTGATTATAATTCTTCAAATATTGATTTTTTACGTTTTACGAAACATAAATTTATATCATGCAGGGCGCACCCAGTACGCGTTTTTCAAGAATCCACATAAAAATTGAAAAATTGACAAAATTTTTTTGCTGCCAGAATTTGTATTACCTTTGTAATTACGGTTAAAAAGGGTACAAAATGCTCCACGATCTGCTGATATTCCTCCCCACGATGGTCTGCTTTTTCTGGCTGATTACCCTTTGTGTTTTGGCATATCGCACAACGGCGTTCCACGCCATCGTCTCAGTACTTGCAGTATCTATGTTCTATTTCGCCATAGACGGATACTGCTCTTCTGCGCACACGACGCCCGAGGGCCTGATGTACCTGTATTTAATAAACCCGCTGATAGCGCCCACCCTGATTCCCTGCTGCATTCTGTATCTGGGGCAGCTCCGGAAGATTGTCCGCCATCCGCTGCATTTTATCTGGATCACCGTTCCGATTGCTTTGTTTGCCGTCTGCGCCCTGCTGATGACCATTATCGGCCAGGAACAGATTATCGAGGCCACCAAAACCATCAGCCGTGCCGGTTTGGGTTCATTCAGCATATTTAAGGGGCATCTTGTTTATCAGTATTATTTTTGGTCCAGTTTTGTGCTTCGATGCATTGTGGGGATCGAGATGGTGTTCATGTATATTTATATGTTCATCGTTGCCAAGAAGTACAAATTGAAGCCCGGCAGTATCTGGCGCTTCCTCTTCAAGAAAGGGGAGGTAAAAGTGCTTCATCTCCAGATGTTTGCACTATCGATTCTGGTTCTCATCCATATTATCAAGGTTTTCGCGTTCAGAAACTTCCTGGATTCCTATCTTACGCTGACAGCGGTTCTGGCCATATTGATGGCAGCCATGACGTTTCTCTTCGGGCTCAACGGACTGTTCAGCTCTCAGGAAACCATCACGCTGGAGGATGTCCGCACTGCCATCCGGTTCAATTACAACCGACACAACAAGCAGAAGGTTCTTGAGCGGATATTGGACGACGCTATCGATCAGGCCGATCCGGAAACCCTGCGGCATATCCGCGGAAAACTGGGTATCACCCCTGAAATCGAAGCCTGGGAGCAGGGAAAGAAACCTTCCCGCCCTTCTATCGCCGAGGCAATCTTCAATGTGGCAAGCGATTCCGACAAAGGCCTTGTGGGACGGTTCCAGAAACTGATGAAGGAGCAGCAGCTCTTCCTGAAGCCCGGCCTTAGCCTGGACGATGTCGCCACAGAGCTTGGAACCAACCGCACCTATGTCTCCAAGATGGTGAACAACGCCTACAACATGGGATTCCCTGAGTTACTGAACATTCTGCGCGTGGACTACGCACAGCACTATATTATCCTTCACAGCGACGAAAAACAGGAGAGCATCGCCTCTGCCTGCGGCTTCTTCAGCGCTTCCTCTTTCAACAACACCTTCAAGCGCATCACGGGTATGACGCCGAAGATGTGGGCCGCTACCAGCAAGTAGCCGCTCCTACAGGAAGAGGTCGGAAATAATTGAATCAGAGATAAAAAAGCGTTCCGCCGGGATGCGCACGAGCGTCCGCTGCGGGAGTCGCTCCAGGAGGCCTTCGGCCAGGAGACGCTCCACGGCAGGGGCAATGGCTGCGCGGTGTTCCGGGGCGAGCGTTGTCAGATCCAGACCGGCGGCCGTGCGCAGGGCCAGCATCACGCGCTCATTCCATAAATCCGTGTCAGACAGCGTTTCCGATCCCATGACCGCTCTCCGGTCCGTGTCTGTCGCCGCAGGGGTGAAAGCGGCCAGGTAGGCGTCCAGATCGGGGTTATTCCAGCGACGAAGCCTTTCGCCGTCGTAGGAATGGGCGCCCGGACCGAACCCCTGGTAGGGCTCCCGGCGCCAGTAGGCGGAATTGTGGCGGGATTCATAGCCCGGACGGGCAAAATTCGAGATTTCGTAGTGGTGGAAGCCGGCGGCGGCGACGCGCTGGCGAAGCAGCGCGTACTGCCGGGCGCAGGTCTCCTGCGCCGGCGGCGCGTAGGCGCCCGCCGCCGCCTCTTCGCCCAGCGTGCTCCCCTCCTCCACGCTCATCTGGTAGCAGGAGAGATGCTCCGGAGCCAGCGCCAGCGCATGATCCAGGGTATCGAGCCAGATGTCGTCCGTCAGGCCGACGTAGCCAAAGATCAGATCCAGGGAGATGTTATCAAATCCCGCTTCCCGGGCCATCCGGACGGCCTTTTCCGCCTGCGCGGCAGTGTGGCGGCGCCCCATCCAGCGAAGCAGGCCGTCGTCGAAAGACTGCACGCCGAGGCTCAGGCGGTTCACGCCCAAGCGTTTCCAGGCCGCGAGAGACTCGGGCGTGATATCGTCCGGATTCGCCTCCAGCGTGAACTCCCCGAAGACGTCATTGTGCCCATTTTGCGTAGCGGCCGGCAAGAGATACTGGCGAACGGCGGTGACGATGCGCTCCAGCTGCTCCGGCGGCAACAGCGACGGCGTTCCACCCCCGATATAGAGCGTAGGTTGCGCCCAAGGGTACAGCGGCTGGACCTGTAGGCGCGTTTCAGGCCGATTTTGCGCCTGTGGGTCCAGGTCGTGGACCTGTAGGCGCACCACGCGGATCTCTTCCGAGAGCGCGTCCACATAACGCGCCATCAGACGCGTGTCGCGGCAGCGTTCCGAATAGAAGCTGCAGTAGCGACAAAACGACGCGCAAAAGGGAATATGGATGTAAATACCGGCCATGCAGGCGCTTAGCGCAGCACCATGTCGGCCGTACCGAGCTTGGTCTCAGAGGAATAGACCTCTACGCGATACACGCCCTTGGTGAAGGGTGCGCCGTCCACCTTGGCAAAGTAGATGCAGATTTCGATCTCCTCGCCCTGGTAGTCCACCACACGGGAAGCGGAGGCCATCATGTCCTCGTCGCCGCAACGGAATGCCTTCTGCTGATCGCTCGGCAGCTGGGCGCCTTCCGGTCCGAATACCTTGATATAGATGGTGCGGTTGCCCCGCTCGGCAATGCTGTTCTCGATGAGGCTCAGGCAGGTTTTGAGCTTGACGGTGCGGCTGCTGCGGTCGGTCTCCTTGTTGGAGCCGTTGATGGCCGTCAGCACCACGCCACGCGCCTTGAGCACCGCGCCGGCAGAAGCCTTGGCGGCATACTGTTCAGTGGTTGTAACCAGCTCATCGTAAGCCTTTTTGCTCTCGGCAGCTTCTTTGCGCGCCTCGCTTGCCTCGTGGCGCAGGGCCACATTCAGCGTGTTGAGCGAATCGATCTGGTGGATATAGCCCTTCATGATAGTACGCAGCGTGCCGAGCTCCTTCTCGTACTGGCGCATCTTGCTGCGGTTGGTGGCTTCAGTCTTCTGGAGCCGCTCAATCAACTGCCCAACCTTCTCTTTTTCAACGGCCAGCGAGTCGTTGATGGCCTGGTTGGTGGTATTCAGAGTCTCGTATTCTCCTTGAAGCTCAACGAGTTCGTTGGTCAGATCGGCCTTCTCGCCGTTGAGATCCTTCACGAGCTTGCTATTGTTGATCCACATCACCAGCAGGACGACGAGCAGCGCCGCTGCAACCGCGCCCAGAACAATCACGAGTTTCCGCATCTTGTCGGCCTTTTCGCCGCTCTCTTTCTTATTGTAACGCTGTTCGAATTCCAGCATCTCCTGATCAAAATCTTCTTGTGCCATAGCTTTACAGGATTGATTGTGCTGCAAAAATAACTAAATTTGTGCCATTATCAATCCGCACAGCCATGAGATATCTGATCCGCGCCCTCAAGTATTTGGTTTACTTTATCGTCCTGTTTTTCGTCCTGGTGTTTATCATCTGGCTCATTTCGCCCAAGGGCGAGGGTGGATTCTCCCTCACGGCCATGTTCCAGCCCGGCGCGCTGCCCAAGATTGCCCTGTTCTTCGTGGTGATTGCCGCTGCCTACCCTTACTTTGGCTTCACCAAGCGCAAGGTCTATATTGGCGGCAGTTTTGACGAAAAGCGCGACGCGATTCTCGGCGCCTTCAGCCAGTGGGGCTATGAGATTGAATCGGAGGAACCCGGAAAAATCTGCTTCCGCATCAAGAGCAAAACGGGCCGCGTAACCCGCATGTGGGAAGATCGCATTACAATGGATACCTCTTCGGAGCCTATCGTGCTGGACGGATATCGCCGTGATGTGGACAGGATGGCCCGCAACATCAACTACGCGCTCTCAGAGAATCTATAGAAAATGTTACCAAATTCAATATGTAACAAATTCTAAAAATCTAATTGAAAGCAGACGGCGCAACGCCGTAGAAAGCCTTGAAGGCTGATGAGAAATAAGCGGAGGAGGCAAAGCCGCAAGAGGCGGCAACCGTAGCCATATTCTTCTCGCCAGAACGCAGCAAACGGGCCGCTTCTTCCATTCTGCGGGCCTTGATCATATCCGAGGGAGAAGCCGCCGAAATGGCCTTTAATTTGCGCGAAAGATGCACTCTGGAGATCCCCAATTCCGACGCAATCTGATCGACGGAAAAGTCCTTGTCCGTATAATTCTTCTCGATAATCTCCCTGACTTTTCCCTCGAAATCCGGGACTTCAAACAGCGTTCTGGGACGAGCTGCCACCTCGGATTTGACTGCCGGCTGAGGGAGAGCTTCGGTCTTGATTTCGGGCCTTTGTTCCCGCTTGCGTAGAATATAGTAAAGGAGGCCACAAATGACCGCAATAAGGCAGACTATGACGAGCACCCAGGGCCAGGTAGCCGGCTTGCTGTGTTCTTCTACGGGCATCTCAGCCGGCTCCGGGAGGATGGTCGGGAAAAGAGCCTCGCGGATGAGGACGGGGAGTTCGCTACGCTGGACAAACCCCTCCTGTGTAGAATAGGTGAGCACCACATCGCGTGCATCGCGAACCCAAAGGAGGCCGTTTTCATCGAAGGCGAGGGAGACAATCGAGTCGCACTCGAGATGGCCGGTCAGCGTAGAATAGGTAAAAGAGCGGCCGGTAGCACCCAGCCTTAAAAGGCCCTTAGAGGTCGTTCCAACCCACAGGGAGCTGTCTACAGGGCTGATTATTGAAAATGTAACATCATTTGCGTGCGTTACATTTTCACAAATGGCGGCCGTCTGATTTGCATGGCTCAATACGAGAATGCAGGCGAAAAGACGGAGGAGAGAAAGGATGTCAACGTCGGATCTCCTCATAGGACAAGGGGGTTTATTCTGCGGTCGCAGAAATCATCACGCAACGGAGCGGTTGCATTGACGCGACAATTAAACGACTCCAAGTCACGCCACCGTCCAAAGCGATGAGCTGGTCTTTCTTTGAAGTGTCGTTGATAGACTCGTCGTCGATAATGCGCAAGATGTCGTCTTTGTCGGAACCCGTCCAGGAGGAGGCAACGACTTCGCGCAGTCCCGCCCAGTTTTCTTCACAAGTGCGCACAGTGATCCTGTCGACGCTAACGCCGAGTTTGACAAGTTGTCGTTTGACGGCTTCGGCCCTTCGCCTTGCCAGTGTCATGTTCCAGGAGACTTTTCCTTCAGGTGATGACAAGGCGTCGAGAACCACGGTGGATCCCGGAGGCAACGACGCTACCCAGGACTTGAGCGACTGAAGCTGTTCGGAGTTGTCGAGGTAATGAGAGAGAATCTCAGATTGGCCGGCGGCAAACTTGACGGAAAGTCGTTCGATGGAAGGTTTGACCTGTTCTTCCGTCGGCTTCTCAGCAGGTGTTGCTGAAGTCGCTGAGATTTGCATATTCGTGATATACTCTACACGGATCTCCGTACGTCGAATTCTCGTGAAGCAATTCCACAGCAAATCATCCCACACAATCCCGCCCCAGAGGTCCTGGAGAAGGGATTCTTTGTCATTTTTACCGCTTTTCAGCAGTGTCAAAGCTTCTTCCTTCCATTGTTTATTACACGCGCGCACGTAAGCCTCTGTAGAGGCCCAATCTTCGGGCACATCTGTTACAACAATCTGAGAATCAGTGAGTCCGGGCATTTTCTCCTTCAGCAGGGCGACAATTGCCGCGGAACGACGGGCTGCCAGCTTGGTGTTCCAGGAAAGAGATCCCTCGGGCGAAGAGTAGGAAGTTACGTTGATCCGCGCGATTTTGTCGACCACGCCGTAAGAAGCTAGCGCGTCAATCAGCGCAATGTTAGAAGTGTTCTCCCGACTCGAAAGATCAAGTGTCGACTTACCGGCTTGCCATCTGAAGTTGGCGCTCCAGTTGCTCGCGAACAAACTCGCTCCCGGGAAAATCATTCCCAGAACAATCAGAATCGCTATGATTACCTTTCGAGACATGGATTTTGAAACATTCAAAGGTAATCATTTCTAAAAAAATATGCAAGAGTTTTATTCAGAATAATTATGGTCTATGACGATGCTGATTTCCCGGCCCGGCAGGAGCGGTTGCAACTTTTCTTTCATCCGGCAGATGAAAGCGTGATCGTCCGTCACGGTGAGATCCGGTACGATATCCACCGAGACGCGCACGCCATCGTCATAGCAATAGAAACCGTGCACCTGCAGGATATGCTCTTCGCCGGCAAGCGTTTCTGTAACAAGCTGTTGCAGCTTGGCCTGTTCCGCATCGCCCTCCGCGTTGGCATAGACGCCCACCGTCATCACGATTCCGTGACGGGCGTACATCTGTTCCGAAATCTGGCGCGTAAGACCGTGGATGCGGTGGGCCGTCATCGTATCCGGCACGGCAATATGCAGCGAACCGATGGAAAGGTTCGGACCGTAGCCGTGCAAGATGATGTCATAGACCCCCTGCACCTCGTCGTAGGCCAGGATTTCCTCTTTGATTTCATGCACCAGGGCAGCGGAAGCGCGTTCGCCAAGTAGCTGATTAACAGGCGAAGAGAGCATCTCCACGCCCGCCTTGATGATGACCGCGGAGATCAGCGCGCCGAGCCAGCCGTCCAGCGAGACACCCCAGATGAGCATGATGCCCGCGGAAACCAGGGTCGCCAGCGTGATCACAGCATCGAACAGCGCATCGGAACCCGAAGCCACCAGCGCATCACTTTCCAACTTCTTACCTTGCCGGCGGACATAGAGGCCCAGCAGAATCTTGACCAAGATGGCCACGATGATCACGATGAGCGTGACTGTTGTGTATTCCGGCTGCGTCGGGGTAATGATCTTTTTGATGGATTCGATCAGGGAGGTGATACCCGTGGTGAGGACAATCACGGCGATGATGATGGCCGTAAAGTACTCCACGCGGCCGTAACCGAAGGGATGTTTGCGGTCTGCCGGACGCACGGAGAGTTTGGTGCCAACGATGGTAATGACGCTCGAGAGGGCATCACTCAGGTTGTTCACGGCATCGAGCACGATAGCCACCGAGTGGGCAAGCAACCCTACAAGTGCCTTAAAACCAGCGAGAAAAACGTTTGCTATTATTCCAATTGTGCTGGTTCGGATAATCTGCTTTGTACGATCCATAAATTATTTTTTAATTCATGATTCTTGATGAAGTTTTTGAATCATATCGTCCAGCATCCGATAAAGTTCGGGAGCGCTCTCCGGATTGACGCTGGGACAGGCCACGGCGCGGGCCACTTCCATGGGTACATCGGCAAGCTTTTTCTGCAGCGCGCGGCCCTTGGGGGTGAGCGATACAATCATCTGGCGGGCATCTTGTTCACCCCGGCTGCGGGTGAGAATGCCGGCGGCTTCCATCCGCTTGAGGAGCGGTGTCACTGTATTGGTCTCCAGGTAGAGCCGCCGTGCAATATCGTTCACCGGCTGGGCATCCTGCTCCCAAAGCACCAACAGCACCAGGTACTGCGGATAGGTCAACCCCTGCCCGGAGAGCAGGGGATGATAGGCCTGGGTGATGAGGCGCGAAGCCGTATAAAGCCTGAAACAGAGCTGATTATCCAGCTTGAACTGCGGCTTCATCAGAGCATCTCCTCGATATCCTTCTCGATCTTGTCGGGCGTCGTAGTGGGCGCGTAACGCTTGACGATGGTGCCGTTGCGGTTGATCAGGAACTTGGTGAAGTTCCACTTGATGTCGCTCTCTTTTTCGACGCTCTTGCTGATGGTCTTGAACATCTTGGCAGCAGCCTTCGCCTTCAGGCCGTTGTACTCCTCGGTGGGCGCCTGGGTCTTGAGGTATTCGAAGATCGGCTCTGCGTTTGCACCGTTGACATCGGTCTTGGCCATCAGCGGGAAGGTGACGCCGTGGTTCAGGCGGCAGAATTCAGCGATCTCCTCGTTACTGCCGGGCTCCTGGTGCGCAAACTGGTCGCAAGGGAAGCCGATAATGACCAGGCCGTCCTCTTTATACTTCTGATAGAGGGCCTCGAGGCCGTCGTACTGCGGGGTGAAACCGCACTTGGAAGCGGTGTTGACAATCATCAGGACTTTGCCTTCGAACTCAGCGAAGTTCACTTCTGCACCCCTATTGTTCAGGGCTTTGAAATCGTAGATCTTGGACATGGTAGTATGGTTTTTCGTATTGTTTGCGGGTTATTTATATCGTTCACGATACAAATATAGTACCTTTATTTTATATCGCAAACGATATTTCCAAAAATACTCCAAAATTAATTGGATGTAACTAAAATTTAGTTACCTTTGCACCATGACGACGAAGGAAAAGCTTGTGGCGCGGCTGATGCGTCTACCGAAGGACTTCACGTTTGATGAAGCAGAGAGATTGTTGACCTGGTTCGGATACGAGAAATCGAACAAGGGCAAAACTTCCGGATCGCGGATCCTCTTTTTTTTTAAAAAAGGAAGAATCCCGGTCTTTCTACACAGACCTCACCCCGAGAAGGAGTTGAAGGAATACGCTATTAAACAGCTACTTAAAGAATTAATGATTAACGGAGACCTGAATGTATGAACACACTGAAGTACAAGGGCTACATTGGATCGGTCGCGTATAGCGAACCGGATAAGGTGTTTTTTGGCAAGATAGAAGGCATAGAAGGCCTCGTCAATTACGAAGGCGAGTCGGTCAAAGAGTTGACTGCGGCCTTTCGCGAGGCGGTGGACGATTACCTCATCTTCTGCGAGGAGCACAATTGCAAGCCGGAGAAGAGCTACACGGGTACGTTCAACGTGCGAATCGCGCCGGACACGCACCGCGACATCGCCAATCGGGCGGCAGAAGCGGGGATTTCCATCAACGCATTCGTGAAGCGGGCGCTCAGCGATGCCGTCAAACATCCCTGGGTGCCGCCGGGAACGCTGGTGCAGGGTTATGGGTCTGAGCAGCCCGAGCCTGCGATGCTGATGGATTCGGCCGCCGGAGAGCGCTACGGCGACCGGCGGGAGTTCACGCTCGCTGTCCCGAAGAAGGACCTCGCCTTTGCCAAAGAGATGGCCCGCCGCATGGGCTGGGAACTGCACGAAAAGTAGCGCCTGGCCTTACGGTTCTTCCAGATACTCAACGGTTTTTCCGTGCGCGCGGGCGTATTCGATTTCAGAGCGCGTGCTGGAACCGATATAGCCGCCGACGTTGATCACGTAGATGCCGTCGGCCAGGTCGATCTTGCGCTTGTGCATGTCGTCCAGCATCTCCTTGGTGCCCTCGGTCCAGACTTCGTCGTCGCCGCTGTGGCCGAACAGCCCCACGCTGATGACAATACGGCCCGCGAGGGTCAGCCGTTTCTGCGCCTCCAGAAACTGCTCCTTGAAGCGCGTGCTCCCGCAAAGGGTAACTACGGGATACTTTCCTACCATATCGCTTACAGTTTTAATAATCAGCATATAAAGATAAGCGTTTTTAGCGATAGTCTCGCTATCCGGCCTGCGAAAACCGCCTTTCATTATGCAGTTCGGAACATAAAACGAGTGCTGTATAGCTGATAAAAGGGGGCTTCTGACCGTTTTATCATCAGTATGATATTAAAACGGATGAACGACCGCTCTTTCCGGAAAGAGATGGAGCTGTATGTCTATGAAAAAGGGGCGATTCGTCTTGTATATCGCAATAAAAAAGCGGTAGGGAGCCTGGGCTCCCCCCGCAGCACGAATCCGTAGAATCGCTTAATTGTACTGCAAATATACTGTCTTGTTTCGATTCTTGCAAGCCCCTGAACAAGAAATTGACCGACCACTGCGACGAGCCGCTGTATTTAGCTTTTATGTTAAACTATTCTTACCTTTGCTTCGTGAAAATTCTGTTTTTCAAATCTAACAACATGAGAAACAAACAAGATTGGTTCAAAGAGAGAGTGTCGGCTGTGCCTCAGAGTGTATTGTCTGAGGTACAATTATCTGCCGACATCATTGCCAGAATCGATAGCCTCCTGAAAGAAAAGAAAATGACGCAACGCGACCTCGCGCGAAAAATGGGCAAGAGCGATGCGTTAGTTTCGCGATGGACCACCGGATTTCCGAACCTCACACTTCGGTCTATCGCAGAGATTTCATCGGCACTGGGAGCGCCCTTGATCAAGGTGACAGAATAAATTCGCTGCCGACTCGCTAGTAGATCTCCTCCCAGAACGAGCGGGGCAGGGAGATGTTCGGCAGGGTGGCAGCGGGGTGATGCGGGCCGCGACCTCGGCAAGCTGTTGATCCGTGTTCATTCGTTTGCCGGTTTCGATGAAATCTGTAAATCCCTATTCTTGAGAGCGTTGTCTTCTCCCAGCAGCAGATTTCTGAAATAGCGCACGAGATATTCGTTTGTCGCAGAGACTTTTTTCGGATAGTTGTTATAATTGGCTCGCACCAAGGCGTTTCGGAAATACCAGGAGTGATCCTTAAACATATCGTCCTTCACTTCAAACCCGAACGACTGAAGATACTTCATGGCAAACACGGCGGTAGTACGCGTATTTCCTTCGCCGAATGGATGGATCTGCCAAATCCCAGAAATAAACTTGGCGAAATGATCAATGGCTTTGTCTATGTCAAGAGCGGCATACTTGACCTGCTTTTCCTGGGAAAAGTCATAGTTCAGCGTTTCAGAAATCATTGACGCACTGGCATACAGGACCGTATCGCCCTCCAAGACCCACTCTCGTTTGGTGATGTCGTAATCGCGATACCGCCCGGCGAACTTGTATATTCCCTGAAACAAATGCCGATGAATTCTTGCCAGGTATTCAGGTGTGAATGAAAAAGATTTTTCCGTAAGCAGCTCTTCTATGCGCGCCGACACCTTATCCGCTTCCTCGGTCCTCTCGTCCTCGACTTCTGCCCGGGCGGTTTTGGACTTATAATAGGTGTCCAGCATCTGCTTGACATCCGCAATGGTAATGTCTCCCTCAATGTGCTTTTTGGCCGTATCAATCAGGTATGCCGAAGGTTTCAGGCCATCGACACCCTGAAGGCCGATGGCTGTTTGCCACGCGGCCGCTTTCTCTTTTCTCCCCGGTTCTCCTTGCCGGATATATTCTTCAAAAACACGCATGCTTCAAGCCATATTAAGCATCTTAAAGTTAAGCATTTTTCTCCTCAAAAGCAAGAATTTCGGGCAGTAATTATGGTTGAAGAATGTCGCTTTTGAACCATTTAATCGACCTTGTTATTAATAAGATAACACTTGATATACTTCCTCAAAGCTTCGTCTTCGCAGTAGATGTAGCAGCCTTTCTGGCCACGGGTGAGGAGGGTTTTGTAGGTGTTGAGAATCAGGCGGCGAGCGGTGGCGTCGGGGGCGGTGCGGATGCCGGAAGATTTATCGTCGAAGGAGATGGCGGCCTTGTTGGTCACGACTTTTCCGGAGGTGGGGTCAAAGGCGAGATCCTTTCCGATGAGAACGCCAACATAATCAAATTCAAGACCTTGAGCGGTGTGAATACAGCCGACTTCTTCAAAAGAATTCGGATTAATTGCCCAGATATTGTCTTCGGCCAGGTTCCATTTCGCTTTGAAACCGTTGGAAAGGAAAATATCGTAATCGCCGCGATGATTTTTGACATTCCAATCGTAGCAGTATCCGGCAACCATCCGGGCTTTGTTGTTGATTTGATTCTTTTCCCGCAGGGCATTTCGCAGCTGAACCGGATCATCAAACACTTTGAAATCGTAATTCAGCTCTGTCAAATCGACAGGAACCGTTTCCGGTTTTTTCTGCAACAGGTTATCTATGAACTGAATATAAGCATCGCTCCCGTTGCAGCGGAACTGGGAAACGAGTTGCGTCTCCTTACGCATGACCAGCGTGCTGCCGATTTCCTTACACCATTTGGTAATCTCTTCGATCGAACCGATATCCTTTGTCGTGACGGCCTGGTCCTCATCGATCATAAAAATGGAGAGGAGGGCCGCGTTGATGCATTCTTTCACCTGGTTCTCACCCTTGAAGTCGCCATACATTTTTTTGACCAGGCGGTGGGCCTCATCGACAATCAGGCAATCGTATGAATTCACCGGCGTGTTGCAAAGACCATACGGGGAACGGAACAGTTGCTTGATTTCCACCATCCGCATGGCGTTTGCCTGGGTCAGAAGTGACAAGAAGGCGTTTCGCGGCGCGCTGTTTTTAGTTACATAGCTGGTGTTCAACTCCCTGTTAATGAACTCCATTAACAAGTTGACGGCAAGAACGGATTTTCCTGTACCCGGACCACCCTGGATGACAATAGTCCGTTTCTTTCCATCTCCGCGGCACTGCAGCATTGTGCGAAGACACATGTCAAAGCAGACCACCTGCTCGTCAAGCAGCGTGAATTCCGGAACGCCCTTGACCATGGATGCCAAAGAATCCTGCAGCGCTTTGGTCGGCCGAAGACGGCCACCATCAATCATATAGGGCAGGTCGCCCCGGATGGATTTCTTGCGGATGTATTTCTTGACAAACTCCGAAAAGCCGGCAACTTCGCCCCGGATGAACAACGGTGCTCGCGTATACCAGTCTTCGTAAATCTTGTCGGTCAGAGCCGACTTGTACTCAGGCTCGTAGTTGTGCAGATAGGCACACGGGTAGAGACTGATCCGCTCATCGGTAACCGTTTGAGAATAAAGCTGGATAAACCGGGAATACGAGTAGGCCTGGTAGGATGGGTGCGCCACGATATTGCCGGCTTTTCCGACATAGGTTCGCACGCAGTAGTGCATGTCATTATCGACTACTTCCGCTTTCTGCCACTGCTTCAGCTCAACGATAACAACATTACTGTTTCCCTCTGTATCAGAACCAAGGATAATAAAATCAACACGCTTGGATGTGTGCGGAATATTGTATTCGATTGCCACCTCAACCTCGTCATCGATCTCATTGGTATCGATAATATTTCGCATGAATTGCATCGAGTTGTGCCAGGAATTGAACTCCTTGTCCTGGCCGGCATTCAGACCTTTGAGTCGGACGCACTCCAAAATTTTGTCTGCAATGACATCGTTTCTGACATCATCGACAAACTGCTTTTTCGTGTTATTGTAAACAATCATCCGCTACAACTCTGAATACTTTTTGGCGTTTCCTCTCGCCTTTTCTACCGGATACTTTTCTGCATTCTTGCGAAGCTTTTCAAGCATAATCTCCTTGATGTCGAGATTGTATTTGTCTGCCATCTGGAAGGCATAGTTCAGCACGTCGGCCAGCTCTTCGCGGATTTTCTCCGGCTTTGCCTCTTCGGGCGCCTTCCACAGGAAACTCTCAAGCAACTCATTCGCCTCAATCGACAACGCTATTGCCAAATCTTTCCCATTGTGGAACTGGTCCCAGTCGCGCTCCTGCGTAAATTCCCGCAGCTTTTGGGTGATTTCTTCGATATCGGTCATCGTCTGTTTCGTACGCATCCGCGAAGCAGCCTCGGCGGCCGCTTTCGTTTGGGTTGGTTCGTGAATCCACTCTCTTGCAGCCACAAAATTGCGAAAAAGAATTCTCTTTTCCTACGGTTCGTGCGGCGGGGAACTGAGCCACACAAAAAAAGCAGGAAGTCTCATGGCCTCCTGCTAAATATGGTTCGAGATTGGGCGCGCTTTTACAAACTCTCGCGGATGATGTTGGCGATGTCGGACTCGGTGAGGGGCGCATAGGCGCGGTCGAGGCCTTCGTTGACGGCGATGTGGTGGGCCATCTCGCCGATGCGGCGCTCGTCGATACCCAGCTCGCGCAGGTGCATCGGGATGCCGATGCCCGCAAAGAAGTCGTAGGTGGCGGTGATGGCGCGCTCCGCGATCTCGCGGGCAGGTAGGGTCGGATCGATTCCGAAGACATTGACGCCATACTTCACGAAGCGCGGTAAGGTGCGGTCGTTCAGGATCTTGCGCATCCAGCGCGGGGTGATGATAGCCAGGCCCCAGCCGTGCGTGATGTCGTAGTAGGCGCTCAGCGCATGCTCGATGCCGTGGCAGGGCCAGCCGGATTCGCTGTTGCCCAGCGAGAGGATGCCGTTGCAGCCATAGGTGCAGGCGAGCATCATCTCGGCGCGCGCGGTGTAGTCGGTCGGATTCTCGAGGCACTTGCGGCCGTTGACCATCAGGCTGCGGAGCATCGATTCGCAGAATCCGTCGTTCAGCAGGGTGGTGTCTTCCGCGAAATACTGCTCCATCACGTGGTTCATGGCATCCGCGATGCCGGCCGCGGTCTGGCCCTTGGACACGGTGAAGGTGTATTCCGGATCAAGGAACGAGACGGCCGGGTAGAGCAGGCGGTCCTGGTAGCCGATTTTATCGTTGGTCTCGGTGCGCGAGATCACGCCGCCCGCGTCATATTCGCTGCCGGTGGCCGCCAGGGTGAGGATGTCCACGATGGGCAGTGCCGCCTGCGCCTTGACCTTGTAGGAGATCAGGTCCCACGGATCGCCGTCGTAGCAGGCGCCCGCCGCGATGGCCTTGGAGCAGTCCAGCACGCTGCCGCCGCCCACCGAGAGAATCACGTCGATCCGGTGCTCCTTGCAGAGGCGCACGCCTTCCAGTACGCTGGGGTCGTACTTCGGGTTGGGCTGGATGCCGGGCAGCTCCACGATCTGCTTGTCTTTCAGGAGTTCCAGCACTTTTTGGTAGAGGCCGATCTTTTTGATGCTGCCGCCGCCGTAGGTCAGGAGGACCCTGGGGCCGAACTGCGCCATGACTTTGGGCAGCTTGGCGATTGCGCCGCGCCCGAAAATGAGGCGCGTCGGAGTCTGGTAGTCAAAGTTCTGCATAGAGGTATTCGTTTGATACAAAGATAGCATTTCTATTCGTATCTTTGTCTGACCATGAAACAAATCTGCATTCTCTTTTTGGCTGGCCTGCTGGGGGTGGCCGCCTCCATCGGGGGTTCCGGGAACCTGCTGGCGCAGGATTGTCAGAAGATGATTGACGAGATGGACGCGCGACTCGGCACCGGCGTGAACCTGGATGGCGAAGTGGCGACCGTCGGCGGGACAGGCAATCTCGCCAATGGTTCCCTGCTGGAAAATGATGCGGCGAAGCGGTCGAATCCAGATGGTGGCGCGACGGAGGGCAGCGCCCCAGTGAACTGGGGGCTTGCCATCGTGATTCTGGTCGCGGTGGCGGTTGCGCTGGAGCTTGCCGGGAAGGGTGTCATCGCCCTTCGACGCGGCCGGGTCCGCGCGGCAGAAAACGACTGAATAGGAGAGAGAGGCTAGCCGCGGAGGAGGTGGGTGGCGGCGGCGGAAAGGGCGTCGTAGAAGTCGGCGCCATAGGCATCGGTGAGGGGGCCGCGGAGGAATTCATAGACGCGGACGCCCTCGCGGCGGCCTTTTTCGAAGGCGCAGCGGCAAATATCCCAGCGATGCAAGTTCAAGGCGATCAGCCCGTTGGAAAGGCGAGAAGCCCGGATGGGATAGAGGCGGCAGGAGATCGGTTTGACGAACCGGCACTGGCCCGCAATATGCGCCCGCTCGATCGCGCAGAAGCACGCGAGCCCCGCCGGGACGACCGATGCGGAGCCGGACCCAGACACCTTCTCGAAGCGCGTATAGACGCACTCCTCGGAGTGGCCCAGGAGGGGGGTGACCAGGTCGCCGTCGCGGTCCACTTCAAAATAGCCGACTTCGAAGAGGCGGGCGCGGGCGGCGTCGGTGAGCAGCGGAGCGTAGGCCGGAAAGGCCCGTTCGAGCTCCTCGCATTCGGCTTCCTGGAGGGGCGCGCCGCTGTCGCCCACAATGCAGCAGGCCCCGCGGCAAAGATCGTAATCACAGCAGAAAAACTCCGTGACGATCTCCGTCGATACCAGAATGTCCCCGATTTGAAGGATAGAAGATTCCATAAACGGCATATCTTTTGCAAAATTAAACATTAGTGACTAATTTTGGAGGTTGAAAAACCGAAAAATCATTAAACAACTGATAACGATGAAAAAGATTTTTGCAGCACTTTTGATTGCGCTCTGCACGGCCGGAATGGCTGCTGCACAGGACATGGCGCAGGCGACCGAACTCGCAAAGCAGGCCAATGAATCCCTTACCACCGGTGATCTTGAATCCGCTCTGACCGGTTTCCGCCAGGCACTCGAGCAGGCTTCCATCTGCGGCGAAGAGGGCTTTGAACTTGTGAACACCTGCAAAGGCGTGATCCCCAAGATCCTGCTCAATCAGGCAAAGGCCAGCATCGCTGAAAACAAACACGACGAGGCTGTCGCCAAACTCAAAGAGACCGCAACCGTCGCCGCTGAATACGAACAGCAGGAGACGGCCGATGAGGCCAATGGCCTGATCCCGCAGGTCCTCACCCAGAAGGCAAATTCTCTGCTGAATGCCAAGGACTTCACGGGCGCTATCTCCGCCTACAAGGATGTCCTCGATATCGACCCGGCCAACGGCAACGCATACCTGCGCATGGGTATGGCTTATAATGGAAAGGGTGACCTCGACGGTGCGATCGACGCATTCGACAAGGCCCTCGCCAACACCCCGGAAGGCAGCCAGGACGCTGTCAAGAAACAGCTTTCCAACGCTTACCTGAAGAAGGCCAACGGCCACTACAAGACCAAACAGATGAAGGAAGCGCTCGAGTTCGCCCAGAAGTCCATCGAGAACCTGGACAACGCCAACGCGGAAAAGATCGCGGGCCATGCAGCTATGTCGCTCAAGCAGAACAAGGTAGCCGCTGAGGCTTACGAGGCATACCTCGCCCTGAAGCCCAACGCAGCCGACAAGGTCCAGATCACCTATCAGCTCGGCACCGCCCTGCAGGCACTGGGCGACAAAGACAAGGCTTGCGGTTACTTCAAGACTATTCAGGACGACCCGAAGTGGGGCGAAGCTGCCCGCTATCAGCTCACACAGCTGAAATGCAACTAGAGCTTCTGGCTCCCGCCGGCACTAGAGACATCGGCATCGCGGCGATTGACTGCGGTGCCGATGCCGTCTATATCGCAGGCCCGCACTTCGGAGCCCGGCAGGCAGCCGGCAATCCGGTGGCGGAGGTCGGCGAATTGGCACGCTATGCCCACCGCTTTGGCGCCAAGGTCTATGCCGTTGTCAACACGATTCTGTTCGACGACGAGCTGGAAGCCGCCCGCGGGCAGATGGTGGCCCTGGCCGAGGCGGGGGTCGATGCGTTCATCATCCAGGATTTCGGAATCCTGAAAATGGATCTTCCCGCCGTCCCGCTCTTTGCCTCCACCCAGACGGCCATCCGCACGCCGGAAGATGCCATGCGGCTGGAGGCGCTGGGGTTCAAGCGGTTGATTCTTGAGCGGCAGCTGTCGCTCGACCAGATTCGCGCCATCCGCGCCGCCGTGCAGTGCGACCTGGAATTCTTTGTGCACGGAGCCCTCTGCGTGAGCTACAGCGGCCACTGCTACCTGAGCCAGGCCCTTGCGGGGCGGAGTGCCAACCGCGGTGCCTGTGTCCAGGCCTGCCGCTCGCGCTACAACCGGCTCGACGGCGAGGGACGCGTGCTGCTTCGCGACCGCAGCCTGCTCTCGCTCAGGGATTTCCGACTGGACGAGCGGCTGGGCGATCTGATCGCCGCAGGCATTTCGTCGTTCAAAATTGAGGGGCGCCTGAAGAACGCGTCGTACGTCAAAAATGTGGTGCGGCACTACCGCGCGCAGCTCGATGCCTACCTGGCTGCGCACCCCGAGCACGCCCGGGCTTCCGCCGGGACGCCGGTGGGAGGCTTTACGCCCGATATCGACGCCACCTTCAACCGGGGCTACACCCAGGCCTGGCTGGACGGCCGGCGTGGTGCGTGGAATTCGGTGGATGCGGCCAAGTCGCTGGGCGCCTACCTTGGAACAATCACCGCTATCGAGGGTAACACCATAGAAATCAACACGTCGCGGACGCTCACGGCCGGCGACGGACTGGCGTTCATCCCCCGCGAAGGGGAGTTAACGGGAATGCGGGTAGAATCGGTCAGCGGACGGCGGGTACGGCTCAAGAGCACCGCGGGCCTCTATCGCGGCCAAAAAGTCTATCGCAACCTGGACAGCGCGCTGGAGCGGGAGCTGGAGCGGAATATGCCGCACCGGTTGATCGACGCCGTGATCGACTACCGGACCGCCGGCGGCCGGACCACCTTCACCGCCCGCGTGGCCGAGCCCGGCGGGCAGACCGCAGAGGTTTCTTTCGCCGAGACGGCCGATGTGGCCCGCAACCCGGAAACCGCCCTGGAGACACTCCGGAGCCAGCTTTCCAAGACCACCGAGCCCTACCGGTTCACGCAGGGCAAGGTCGAGGGCGACGCCGTCTATTTCTACCCGGCTGCCTTCCTCAACGGCATCCGCCGCCAAATGAGCGCAGCCTTGGCAGACAACAAGCTGAACGATAGAGAATTACACAACAGCGCCCCCCTCGAAAACGGAGGGGCGACTTCTAACAATCAGCTGACTACCAGCGGAATAGCCGCCAAGGGCGATGCAGGGGACGGCACTAACGAAAGCACCCGGGGCAAGACCTGCGGCGGCGTGGCCCCCCTGGGGGCGCTCGACTATCGGGCGAACTGCGCGAATCACCTGGCGAAGGAAGTCCTCGAGGAGCTGGGCGCAGAAAGCGTGGCGCCGGCCTACGAGCTGGAGGCCCCGCGGGGCGCCGAGGTGATGCGCACGCGCTATTGCATCAAGCACGAGCTGGGCCTCTGCCCGAAACAGCATCCGGCCAAGGCACCCCGGGAGCCTCTCTGGCTCGAGAACAACGGGACCCGATTAAAATTGGAATTCGATTGCAAGAATTGCGAAATGGTTGTAATTTTGTAGGCTATGCTGTTCGAGGAGATCATAGGAAACGACGAACTGAAGCGTCTTCTGCCGCAAATGGTGCGGGAAGGCCGGCTGCCGCACGCCGTGCTCTTCACCGAGGAGGGCTGCTGGGGCGCAATGGCCTTTGCCCTGGCCCTGGCCCAGTACGTCAACTGTGAGCGGAACACAGCCCCGGCGACGCCGTCGATGTTCGGCGATGCCGAGCCCGCTACCCCCGCCGAAGATTCCTGCGGCACCTGTGATTCCTGCCACAAATACGGCAAGCTGATCCATCCGGACCTCCACTTTGTCTTTCCGGTGAGCGCCGGCAAGGGGCTCTCGGATTCTGAGAAGAAGGCACCGATTTCCGACTACTTCCTCCCTGCCTGGCGGGAGCTGGTGCTCCGCAAGCCCTACTTCTCCGAACAGGAACTCTACGACGCTATCGGCATCGAGAACAAAAGCGGCGTCATTACCGTCAACGAAGCCAAGCGTATCCTCGAAAAACTCTCGCTCCGGGCCTTCGAGGGCGAATACAAGACGATGATCATCTACCTCCCCGAGAAGATGAACCTCGATGCCGCCAACAAGCTGCTCAAACTGATTGAGGAGCCGCCGGCCGGGACCCTGTTCCTGCTGGTCTCGCACAACCCGGAACGCATCCTGCAGACCATCCGCTCGCGCTGCCAACGGATCCAGCTCAAACCGCTGAGCCGCGAAGAACGACGCGCCGCCGGCCTCACCGCCGCCCCCAACCCCGAATTCGCCGAGATCCTCCAGCGGCTGCTGGCGGTCTCGCTCGACAAGAAACTCATCGACACCTTTCCCCTGTGGGAATCCCTCTCCGAAATGGGACGTGAACGACAGCGTGACTGGTGTCTCTACGCTGAACAATATATCCGAAAAATCTACCTGGTTGCCTCCTCGCTCGAGGCGCTCGCCGACCTGGAAGGCGACGAAGCCGACCCCATCCGCGACTTCGCCCGCCGCCTGAGCCCCGCGTTCTACGAAAAGGCCTTCAAGGCCCTCGAGAGCGCCCTGTCGTCTATCGACAGCAACGTCAACGCGAAGCTGACCTTCTGCAACCTGAGCAACATTTTTCTCCTTTCCGCCTGATTATGATCCTCAAAGAACCCGGCTCCAAGAGCTTCGACTGCGCGCGCGGCTGCGATGTTGACCGCAAGTCCGACGGTGCGCTCGAAATCAACTATAACACCCGCTGCTGCAAACTGGCTAATTTCAACTGGCTGGAGGGCATCCCGCAGGACGAATTCCGCAACCTCTACGAAGTCCGCTTCAAAAACACCCGCAAACTGGTTTTCCGCAACGAATCCGGCCAGGTGATCAAAACCGGCGATATCGTCGTCGTGGAGGCCCAGAACGGCCATGATGTGGGCATTGTGACGCTGGAAGGTCCGCTCGTCGTGCACCAGCTGCGCCGCCACAATATCGACCCCCGAACCTACGAATTCCGCAAGATCTACCGCCGCGCCAAGATCCTCGATATCGAGCGCTGGCAGGAGGCGATCGCCCGCGAACAGGCGGTGATGATCCGCTCCCGGCAGCTCGCCGCGCGGCTGGGCCTCAACATGAAAATCGGCGACGTGGAATTCCAGGGCGACGGCACCAAGGCCATCTTCTACTATATCGCCGATGCCCGCGTGGACTTCCGCCAGCTGATCAAGGATTTCGCTGCGGAATTCGGCATCAAAGTGGAAATGAAGCAGATCGGCGCGCGCCAGGAGGCCGGCTTGATCGGCGGACTGGGCGTCTGCGGACGGCCGCTGTGCTGCTCCGGCCATATGGCTGAATTCCAGTCCATCACCACCCAGGCAGCCCGCGCACAGGATCTCTCGCTTAACCCGCAGAAGCTGGCCGGACAGTGCAGCAAGCTCAAATGCTGCATCAACTATGAGGCCTCGGTCTATCTGGACGCCCGCAAGAATATCCCGCAGGTGCGCGAACCGCTCGAGTTTGAAGACGGACCCGCCTGGCTGGTCAAGACCGACACGCTGCGCGGCCTGATGTGGTTCTCCTACGACAAGGACAACCTGGCCAAAATCTGGCCGCTGACCGCCCCGCAGGTCCGGGAAATTCAGGAACTCAACCGCACCGGCCGCAAACCCGCCTCCCTGATGGAAGACGACAAGCCGGAGACGCCGGAATTCGTGAGCGCCGTGGGCGACGACAGCATCTCGCGCTTCGATGAGAAGAAGCGCCGCAAGGGCGGCAACCACCGCGGCGGACGGCATCACCACGGCCGCAAGGGCGGCAAGGGCGGCAACGGCAGTAGCGGCGGCGGTCAGGGAGGCGCGCAGTAGCGATGGGATCCAAGGACAAACTCAAGCGGTTCGCCGAGAACGAAACCTTCTCCTGCCTGCTGCAGCCCCGCACCGCCGAGGTGCTCGGCACCGACCATCCCATCAAGGGCCACTGGGGCGAACGGATGTTCCACAATGACAACCCCATCGTGCTGGAGCTCGGCTGCGGCAAGGGAGAATATACGGTGGCCCTGGCAGAACGCTTCCCGGAGCGCAACTTCATCGGCATCGACATCAAGGGCGCACGCCTCTGGAAAGGGGCTAAATATGCCACGGAAAAGCCCCTGCCCAACGTGGCCTTCATCCGCACCCGGATCGAGTTTATCACATCGCTGTTCGCCCCGGGAGAGGTTGCTGAAATCTGGATTACCTTCGCCGACCCGCAGGAGAAGAAGGCCCGCAAGCGGCTCACCGCCCCGGGATTCCTGGCGCGCTACAACCAGATCCTCGCGCCCGGGGGAATCGTCCACCTGAAAACCGACAGCCGGCTGCTGCACAACTACACCCTGCAGGTGGCCGCGGTCAACGGCCTGCCCGTTCTCGTGCACGACGAGGATATCTACGGCCACGGCCTGGCGGACGAGGTGCTCTCCATCAAGACCTTCTATGAGCAGAGCTTCCTGGCCAAGGGCATTCCCATCACCTACCTGGCCTTCCGCCCGGGCACAAAAAAACCGCTCGCAGAGCCTGATTGGGATCAGACGCCCTACGAGCAGTCTTACAAAACTTCTACGCGGAACGGTTAGAACTTGACGGCGAGGGATACCAGGAAGGTAGCCTCGGAGATATTGTAACCTTCTTTGTCTTTGTAGTTGTCAGCCAGGGTCTTCCAGTCTTTGAACTCGCCGAAGCCCCAGTTGTACTTGGCCGTGATCTGGACAACCGAGAAGAGCTCGACACCGACACCAAGGCCGATACCGTAGTCAAACTTTGCGTCCTTTGCCTTCTGGATGATGTCGGCATAGGTGGTTTCAGCCTCTTCTGCGCCTTCACCCGTCACAGCCTGCGAGAGGTTGTAAGCGAAGTAAGGAGCCGCAAAAACGAACGGCTTCACCACGAGGAGATCGATACCCCACTGTACGTTGGCAACCAGCTGAAGGGTGTTCAGCTTGAGGTTGGCCGTGTCGTCGAGCGAGGAGCTGTTCACCTGGTAGAGGAGTTCCGGCTGGAGGGAGAAGCCCAGGAGGCTGCCCGTCTGGAAGCCGATACCAGCATGGAAGCCAGCAAAATTTTTGTAGTCAAAGTCAGAGATGTTCTTCAGGTCTTCCTTATAGTTGAAGTCCGAGTAGTTGACACCTGCCTTGACAACGAGACCGCCGCCTGCGTTTGCCGTTGCGCATACGGCAAACAGCATCACGAACGATGCAAACAAAACAGAAACTTTTTTCATAATATTATGAGTTAAAAAAGATTATTGATCTTGGCTTCGAGTTCCGGCTTGGGCAGGGCGCCTACGCTGCGGTCCACCAGTTCGCCGTTCTTGAAGAAAAGCAGCGTGGGGATGTTGCGGATGCCGTATTTGGCGGGCGCCTCGGAGGCTTCGTCCACGTTGCACTTGGCCACAGTCAGTTTGCCTTCGAACTTTTCAGCCATCTCGTCCACCAGCGGGGAGAGCATCCGGCAGGGGCCGCACCAGACAGCCCAGAAATCCACCAGCACGGGGGTTTTGGCAGCCGCCAGAACCTCGTCAAAATTCTTGTCGTTTACTTCAATTACCATAATTTTCGACAGTTTGTGAAAAGCGAAGTTAAAAACTTTTTTATAAAACGCAAAACTTGTGCTGATTATACGGATTTTTCAATGTTCCAGACAAAGGCGCGCACGCCGACTTCGCGGTTGCGGGCGTCGAGCTTGCGAACCGTGTCGAGGAGTTCGTCCACCTTGTCGTCCGGGACCACGGTCAGCACCGCGGAGTTCATCTCAGGCCAGGTGTGGGTGCCCCGGTGGGGGGCACCGGTCTCGCTGCCGCGGCCCTGCACATTCTCAAAAAAAGTGAAGCCGCGGTGGCCCAGTTCGTCCAGCATGTATTCCACGCGGGAGGTGAAGGCCTGGTTAAAAACGATAAAGACGCTTTTCATGGTTTACTTGTCATTTTTGGCAGGGTCGATCTGCATGAATATGTACTCCTTGCGCTGTTTCTCCTCCTTGTCGCGCTCGCCGTGGCGGGAGAGGATGCCATAGACCACCGGGACGATGATCAGGGTCACGAAGGTCGAAACGAGCAGGCCGCCGATCACGACGATACCCAGCGGCCGCCACATCTCAGAGCCTTCGCCCGTGCTGAGGGCCATTGGCAACATACCGAGCAGCGTGGTGAAGGCGGTCATCAGCACCGGACGCAGTCGCGAAGCGCCCGAGAGGGCGATGGCCTCGTTCAGGGCGTAGCCGCGGTCGCGCATCAGGTTGGTGTAGTCCACCAGCACGATACCGTTCTTGACGGCGATACCGATCAGCATCACCAGGCCGAGGGCGCCGATCATATCGAGCGTCGTGCCGGTGATCCAGAGGGCCAGCACCACGCCGGAGACGGCGAACGGCACGGAGAGCAGGATGACGGCCGGCTTGGCCACCGATTCGAACTGGGAGGCAATTACGATATAGACGAGCAGCAGGATCAGCAGGCCCAGCAGGATGATGTCGCCGAAGGTCTTCTGCTGGTCCTCGTAGTCACCGGCCACGACCACCGTGACGCCGGAGGGTACGGCCATCCGGTCGAGCAACGCCTGGACCTCTCCGGCCAGCTGGCCGAGCGAAGTCTGGAACGGCGATACGGAAACTTTCAGGTAGCGCTGGCGGCTCTTGCGGTCGATACTCTGCGGCGCCCAGTACTCCTCTACCGTGGCCACCTCGGAGAGTTTCACGCGCGCGCCGGTGGCGGTGGGAATGGTGAAGGCCTGGATGTCGGAAATGGAGTTGCGGTCCTCTTCTTTGAGACGCACCACGATGTTGTATTCGTCGCCGTCCTCCTTGAGGAATCCGGCGGTAAAGCCGGCCACGCGGTTGCGCAGGTAGGTGGAAACCACCGATGCGCTCAGTCCGTGGCGGGCGATCTTCTCCTTATCGAGGGTAACTTTCAGCTCGGGACGGTCCTTGTCGCGGCTGATGGTGATGTTGCGGGCGCCGGAGATCTCTTCCGAAATGCGCTGCTTGAGCTCGTCGGCAAAGAGGCCCGTCTCATCGAAGTCGTAGCCGTAGATCTCCACATCCACCGTGGAGCCGCCGCCCATGCCCATTCCGCCGCCGGACATCGCGTATGCGGTGATAATCTCCGGATAGGAGGCCATCTCGCGGCGCAGCACCTCGGCAATCTCCTCGACGCTGCGGGTACGTTCTTTCTTCTTGTTGCAGACCACCGTCATCGAAATCTTGTAGTTGGTGGTGGAGTTGAACATCGCGCCGATGCTGCTCTCGTCGTTGCTGCCGGCGGAGGTTGAAATGCGCTGGATCTCAGGCACCAGCACCATGAAGCGCTCCTCCAGCATGCGGGCCGTCTTGAGGGTCTCCTCGATGCGGGTACCGCGCTGCAGTTCCACCGTCACGTTGATGCGGCCGTTGTCGCTGCTCTGCATGAAGTCGGTACCGATGCGGCCGGTGAGGGCCGGGATGAGTGTCGCGGCAAAGAAGGCCAGCGCGATGAAGATGGTCAGCGCCTTGTGCGTCAGGCACCAGCGCAGCAGGCGCGCATAGGCCGTGTCGACCTTGTCCAGGAAGCGGACCACCACCCGCTGGTAGAAGCCGCGGTGCTTTTCAACCTCCACGACCTTGCCGTCCACGATCTCCACCTTCTTGCCCTTGAGAATCTTGGAGCAAAGCATCGGGATGAGGGAGATGGCCGTCACGGTGGAGGTGGTCACGACGATGGTGACGATCCAGCCGAGTTCCTTGAAGAGGATGCCGGCCATACCGGTGAGCATCGTCAGCGGGATGAAGACGGCCGCGATGACCAGCGTCGTGGCAATCACGGAGGTCCACACCTCGTTGGTGGCGTAGATGGCCGCCTCACGCGGCGAGGAGCCGCGGTCGATATGTTTCTTGATGTTCTCGAGCACCACGATGGCGT
This sequence comes from Bacteroidales bacterium, assembly GCA_017544005.1. Lineage (GTDB taxonomy): Bacteria > Bacteroidota > Bacteroidia > Bacteroidales > UBA932 > Cacconaster. Next base: position 14,627 of record JAFYEZ010000040.1, on the reverse strand, counting down.
CGTCCACCACCATACCGATGGCCACGGTCAGCGCGGAGAGCGAGATGATGTTCAGCGAACTGTTCGCCAGGGCCAGGTAGATGAAGGAGACGATCAGCGAGATCGGGATCGTGATGCCGATGATCAGCGTGGCCCGCCAGTCTCCCAGGAAGAAGAAGACCACCAGCACCACAAAGAGCAGGGCGTAGAGGATGGATTCCGCGAGGGAGTTGATCGAGCCCTGGATGTCTTCGGAAGAGTCGTAGATCAGGTTGATCTGCACGTCGGAAGGCAGCCGCTTCTGCAGCTTGGCCAGCTCGTGGCGCACGTCGCGGCAGATCTGCACCGTGTTGGCGCCGGACTGCTTGGTGACCATCAGGCGGACAGCGTCGCTGCCGTTGAGTTTCTCGTCGAGCGAGAGGTCCTTGATGGTGTCGCGCACCGAAGCCAGGTCGCGGACGTAGATCTGCTGGCCGGAGGGCATCGTGGCCACCACCACGTCGGCGATCTCCGCACTCTGGCCGTACTCGCCCCGCACCTGCATCTGATACTGCTGCCGGTCCATCTTCACGGTACCGGAAGAGAGGTTCAGGTTGTTGGCAGCCACGGCGTTGGCCACCTGCTCCAGCGTCAGGCCGTAGGCGTCGAGCCGGGCCTGGTCGAGGTCAATATAGATATAGCGGTCCGGGGCGCCGGAGATGGAAACCGTACCGATGCCGTTGATGCGGTTCAGCTGCGGCACCACCTCGTCGTCCAGAATCTTTTCCAGGCCGGCATAGCTCTCCTTGGCCGTCACGCCGTACTGGATGACCGGCATCAGGTTGGAGTTCAGCTTGAAGATCATCGGGCTGGAACAACCGTCAGGCAGGTTGTTCTTGGCCATGTCGATATAGGAGCGGATGTCGTTGGTGGCCTCGTCCATGTTGGAGCCCCACTCCATTTCCAGCGAAACGACCGACATGTTGTCGCGCGAGGAGGAGGTCATCTCCTTGAGACCGTCCACCGAGGTCAGGGAGTTCTCGATAATCTTGGTGACGTTGGTCTCGATTTCACTGGCGCTGGCCCCCGCATAGGTGGTCATCACCGTGATGTAGGGCGGGTCCATCTCCGGGAACTGGTCGATCGGGAGACGGGTGGCCGAGAAGAGGCCGATCACGATCACCGCGATGAAAATCAGCGCGGTGGTCACCGGTTTGCCGATAGCGGTCTTGTAGATACTCATCGGTTAGTTCTCCTTTACCACGTTGAGCGCCGTGCCGTCCACCAGTTTGGCCTGGCCCACGGTCACGAGGCGGTCACCTTCTTTCAGGGCGTCGCCCAGGATTTCCACATCGGCGTCGTAGCGGGCGCCTACCGTCACGAAGACGCGGCGGGCCACGCCGCCGTCATTGATGAAAACGAAGCGGTCGTTGGAGCCGGTCATCTTCTGGACAGCCTCGTAGGGCACGGTGATGGCGTTCACCTGGCCCATCTCCACGCGGGTGTGGACATACATGCCCGGGCGGAGCTTCAGGCTGCTGTTGGGGATGCGCACCTTTACCTGGAAGGTGTGGGAGGCGGCGTCGATGGTCGGATAGATCACCTCGATCGTAGCGGGGAACTTCTCGCCGGGGTAGATGTCGGATTCAATCTCGACCTTCATCCCCTGCTTCACGTGGGGGAAGTAGCTCTCCGGCACGGCAATCAGCGCCTTGAGGACATTGATCTGCGTCAGCACCAGGATGGGCGCGCCGCTGTAGAGCTCGCCGTCCTCGTAGTTCTTGGCGGAGATGACGCCGTCGAACTGCGCCTTGACAAAGGTATTCTGCTCCAGGAACTTGTAGCTTTCCGAAGCCTGGTCAAAACTGAGCTTTGTCTGGTCGTAGGTCTGCTGCGAGACGGCGCCGCTCTGGTGCAGGGCCTCCACGCGGTCCATCTCGACCTTCAGGTTGGTGTAGGTCAGTTTGGCCGTGTTGTACTGGTTGCGGTCCATCCGGACGAGCATGTCGCCCTTGTGGACGCGGGTGCCGACCTCGGTGTAGATGTGCTCGATCTTGCCGGTGAGCGACGGGGCGATGTTCATGGTCTGCCAGCCCTGCAGCGTGGAGGAGACCTCCAGCGAACGGGTCACAGTGCTGCGGGAGACGGTGGTGGTCTGGACCTGTTCCACACGTTCGGCCATCACGGCCGCGTTCTGCTGTTGGCGTGCTCCGCAGGCGGAAAGAAGGAGCGCTGCGGCGGGCAGGATGAGAAGGATTCGGGATTTCATATCGTTACTATCTTTATTTGTTCAGGAGTTGTTCCAGGGATATCTGGGCATTGACCATCTCCAGCAGGGCCTGCACGTAGTTGCTCTGCGCGGTGATGAGGCTCGTGCCGGCGTTGGTCAGATCGAGGCTCGAGGAGAGGCCGTATTCGTATTTCTTGGCGATGTTGTCGAAGACGCGGCGCGCCACCTCCACGCTCTGCTTCTGGGTGTCGTAGCGCTCCATGGCGGAGGTGAGGTTATAGACCAGCTGGCGATGCTGGATGTTGAGCGCCAGGCGGGTGTTTTCCAGCGTGTTGAGCTGTTCCTTGTAGGTCATGCGGGCCGCCTTGACGGCGGAACCCTGCTTCCAGGAGGTGAAGAGCGGGATGTTCAGCTGCACGCCGAGCATGTTCGGCGGGGTCATGTTCATCGTGACATCATCGCTGAAGTATTTCTTCTCGTTGTACTGGTGGAAGACGCTGAGCGTGGGGCCGCCGGACCAGCCGGTAAGGGCCACCTGCTTGCGGGCGAGCTCCGTGCTCTCCTTGAGCAGGCGGAAGTCGTAGTTCTCCTCCACATCGAACTTCTCCGCGAGCAGTTCACCGGTCGATTCCTGGTTCACCAGGTTGTCGAGCCCCTGCAGCAGGACAATCTCCGTGTCGACGTCCACGTTGAGCAGCAGCCGGATGGAGTTGTAGATCATCTCGAGCTGGCGCTTGCTGGAGGAGATGGTGTTGGCCATGGTGTTGACCTGCACCAGCAGTTGGTCGGCATCCGTCTGTTCGGTGATGCCTACGCGCACCGAGCTGGCCGAGTATTCATAGAGTTTCTTGAGGCTTTCGTGGTTCTCTTCCAGCAGCTTGACGGTTTCGTCGGTCACCAGGGCAGAGTAGTAGAGCAGCTTGGCCTGGTCCGCGATCTCCTTGTCGTTCTTGTGCAGCGAGAGGTCGGCCATCCGGCGCGAGATGTTTGCCATCTGGATGGAGACCACCTGCGCGCCGCTGAAGGCCATGGCGGTGGTGATGCCGAAGGTGGCGGACGGGGGCATGGAAATCTTCATGCCGCCCAGGTCGATCTGGTAGCCGAAGTTGGTGGAATAATCCACCGAGGCGCTTACCTGCGGCAGCATACTGGCGATGGCCTGCCAGCGCGAGGCCTCGGCCTTCTGGACCTCCAGATTGGCGTTGAGGATGGCCGTGCTGTGCTGAAGCGCCATCTCCTGCGCCTGCTGGAGCGTCAGTGCGAGTTTTGCCGGGGCGGGGGTGCTGTCGGCCGGGGCGGCCGGCTGCGCGAGCTGCGGAGTCTGCGCGGGCTGCGGCGCGGCCGGATTCACTTGCGCCAGCGCGCGCGAAGAAAAAAAGACCAAAGCCACGGCGAGCGTCGCGGCTTTGATGAATTGTATTTTATTGAATCTCATGGTTTTAAACTTTCGATCGGGTCTTTTCGCAGCCGCTGGGGCGCGATTCGCAAAAGGGACGCTTCTCCAAAGCAAAAATCAAGCCACCGGGGCCATTTCGCGGCACTTCGCCCCAAATTGCCTGCAAAAATAGCACAAAAACCCTCGTCGAGCACATATTCAGCTCTTTTTATCCCTGGCGGCGCCACGCCTTCTGCCGGTGCGCCCCCTCGCCCGGGTCAATCGGCAAGCATCTTGTCTGTGTGGCGCCCTCGGCCCGGACCGGGGGAAGTCGAGTGCTCCTAGCGTCCCAAAATCAGGGACGCAGGGAGCAAATACGGCCCAAAATGCTTCTCGCGTCCCTGGAAATGGGACGCTGGCAGCACCCCGCCCCGGCGGCGCATCGGTTGTCCGCCTCCCGATTCCGCAAAAGGTCTGGCGTTTCGTCGAAGTCGCGGCATCTCGCCAAAACTGCGGCATCTCGCCAAAACTGCGGCATCTCGCCAAAACCGTGCAGGGCGATCCGCGTTTCAGGGGCCTGTAGGGCATGTCGGCTTGCACGACAGCCCGAAATCGGCCACCCGTTCAGCCCAACCCCCGCTACAGCGCCCTCCAGCGCCCCTCGCCCTGCACGGTTTTGGCGGCCGCACCAGACAGGCAGGGGCGAACAAGACATGGATGAAAGCACAGAGCAAAAAGAGGAGGAAACGAGCGAGACATAGGCGGACGGACACGGTAACTGCGCGGGCAATCGGGAAGGAGACTGGTCCAGGTGACACACGATCTGGGACACCTGGGCCGCCCAAGGAGACACAAGAGCCACAGTGGACGGAGCCAGGCGAAGGGTACATCCGGGCGGGTTTTTTGCTATCTTTGGTCGGAAATATGCTCAAAGAGTATTACGCTATGAAATCTCGCTACACTATTTTGCTGGCCATTGTGCTGACGGTCATCGTGATAGCTCCGGCAGAGGCCACGCCCGGAAGCAAGAACGCACAGGCTACAGCCGGCAATGACGCAACGGTGGATGTCGGCAACAAGGCAACGACATCGGCCACCAAGGAGGCAACAGCGCCGGCTGGCAAGGACGCAACAACGACTGCCGGCAAGAACTGCAACGGCAAGGGCCGCAACGACAAAGGATATTATAAGGATATCTTTATGGATGGCGGCATCGTGCTCAATTCGCGCACGGACCTGCCTTCGACCCTCTATATGGGCTACTCGCTGGAGTACTTCGCGTCGGCGCCCACCAAACAGCTGACGGCGGTGGACACGATGCTCCAGACGGCGATGATGGTGGGCAGCGCCATCGATGAAAACGGCTGCCTGCTCTACCCGGACGGTGCGCCGCGCTTCCGGATGATCTATGTCAACGGCGGCAAGTCCGTCCAGCACGGCAAGACGCTGGGCGAGGAGGGGCTGCAGCGATTCCGCGACTTCGTGGCGAACGGAGGCAGCTATCTGGGATCCTGCGCAGGCGCCTATATGACAGCCACTTATATCCGAAAATCCAAAGGCCCCGAGTTCTGCGACTGGTACCCCCGCATCTGGCCGGGCATGGTGCGCTACACCCAATTGGGACACTCCTGGATCGATCTCGATATCGAACCGGGCAGCGCGCTGCTCAAGTACTATGACTTCGGCGGTGACATGCGGATCGACAGCGTGCGTCACAACGGTGGATGTTCGGCCGACACCTCCCGCTACTGGCCCAAGGGGACGGAAATCCTGGCCCGCTACAACCAGGGCGACCGGCAGCTGAAGCGCCGCATCCACGGCGAACCGGCCATCTGGGCCTACAAGGCGGACGCGCTTTCGGGCCGCGTAATCGCCTGCGGTTCCCACCCGGAAAGCGTACTCTACGGCGAGCGTAACCAACTGATGGCCGCCATGGAACAGTATGCGATGGAGGGCAACGGCCTGCCGCGCGTCAAGGCGGAACTCACGCCCGGCGAGGTGCGCGTGATGGACAAGTTTACCCACGATGCCGACCCGGCCTTCACCCGAATCGGGGACAAACAGTATCACCACTTCACGGTGGAGGTTCCCGAAGGATGCGATTCGCTCGTGATCAAACTGGATCCGGTCAAGGGCGCGGAGAATTACGACCTCTGGCTGCTGGCCCATCCGGGCGACTTTGCCTTCCTGGGCGAGGCGGCCTGGCTCAACGTGGACTACGGCGTCAAGAAGCATATCGGCATCAAGGCACCGAAAGCTGGAACACTATATATCTCAGTCTATTGCAACACGACAGTCGATACGATCACCACGGACTATGGCACCCAGTATACCGGCCGCACCGACGTGCTGAACGGCGTGCCATACAAGATTAAGGTCTCCTTCCCGGCCAAGTCAGCGGCGGGCACGGAATAGCCGTAACGAAACGGATAGAAACGTAAGCAAACGATTATAAACGGATAAAAACGGATATGAAACGATTTCTTCTTGCAGCGCTCGTGCTGCTGCTCGCGGCGGTGGTGCCGTCGCAGGCCCGCGAGAAAACCATTCTGATCAAAGGCGGTCTGGTCTATGACGGATCGGGCGCAGAGCCCCGCAAAGCCGACATTCTGGTCAAGGCCGGCAAGATTGCAGCCATCAGCGACAACATTCCCGAAAGCAAGGCCGACAACGTGATCAACGCGGCCGGTCAGGTGGTGGCTCCGGGCTTTATCGACCCGCACTCCCACATCAACCGCAACATGAAAAAAGAGGAGACCAAAGAGAATGAAGGATACCTCGCCATGGGTGTGACCACGGTCCTCTGCGGCATGTGCGGCGGTTCGCCCGTGCCTATTACCAAAGAGGTGGAAACCCTTGAGGCACAGGGATTCGGCACCAATATCGGCTACTTCCTGGGACTGGGTTCCCTCCGTCAGAAGGTAATCGGCCGCGCTGACCGCAAGCCGACGCCCGCCGAGATGGAGGAGATGAAGCAGTATGTCCGCGAAGCGATGCAGTGGGGCGCCTTCGGCGTCACCACGGGCCTGATCTACACCCCTGGCTGCTTTGCCGACACCGAGGAAATTATCGAACTCACCAAGGAGATCGCCCCCTATAAGGGCATCTATTCCACCCACATGCGCAACGAGGGTACCGGCATCTTGAAGGCCATGGACGAGGCGTTCCGCATCTGCCGCGAGGCGGGCGTGGACCTGAACATCTCGCACCTCAAGTGCGGCGGCAAATCCAAGGGCAATGCCGCCGGCGTGGTGGCCAAAATCCATGAGGCGCAGGCCTCCGGTCTCCATGTTACGGCCGACCAGTACCCCTACACCGCCTCCAGCACCTCGCTCTCCGCCACCGTGCTGCCCAAATGGGCTACCGCAGCCGGATCGAAGCGCTTCCGCAAGATGATCAAGAACGCTGATACGCTGAATATGATCCGCAAGTTCGTGGCGAAGAATGTGGCCGGCGAAGCCGCCTCGAACATCGTGATTTCACCGCTCTGCAAGGACAAGGAAATCAAGGGCCGCAGCATCGCCGAACTCGCTGAGGCATGGGATGTTACGCCGGAAGATGCTACGATCGAGTGTCTGCGACGCAGCTGGCCCAGCGCCGTGAAGCACTCCTTCTGGGAGTCCGACGTCCGCTACTTTATGCAGCAGCCCTTCGTGATGACCTGCACCGACGGCAGCATCGGCGGCCATCCGCGCTCTTTCGGCACCTTCACCCGCAAGATCCGGACCTATGTCCGTGAAGAGAAGATCATTACGCTGGGTGATATGATCCGCCGCAGCACCGGCCTGGTGGCCGACACCTACGGCATCTCCAAGCGCGGCTACCTGCGCAAGGGTTACTGGGCCGATATCATCGTATTCGACCCGGAAACGGTAACCGATCACGCCACCTACGAGGAGCCCCAGAAACTCTCCACCGGCTTCACGATGGTGATGGTCAACGGCCAGATTGCCATCTCCAACGACATCCCCAACGGCACCCTCTCCGGACAGGTGATCAAGCGGGACAACAAATCGAAGGTCCGCTAAAAAACAAGGGCTTGGCAAGACTGCCAAGCCCTTATTGTATCCGCTCGGGAAGCGATTACATCATGCCGCCCATCCCCGGGTTCATCGGGGGCATGGCGGGCTGCTCTTCCTTGATGTCGGCCAGGGCGCACTCGGTGGTCAGGAACATGCCGGCCACGGAAGCGGCGTTCTGGAGGGCAACGCGGACCACCTTGGTCGGGTCGATGACACCGGCCGTGAAGAGGTTCTCGAACTTGTCGGCGCGGGCATTGTAACCGAAGTCACCCTTGCCGTCCTTCACCTTCTGGACGATCACGCTGCCTTCCTTGCCGGCATTGGCTGCGATGGTGCGGATCGGCTCCTCGATGGCGCGGGCCACGATATTGATACCGGTGGTCTCGTCCTCGTTCTCGCCTTTCAGCTTAGCGAGGGCCTTGGCTGCGCGGATGAAGGCCACGCCGCCGCCCGGGATGATACCCTCTTCGACGGCTGCGCGGGTTGCGTTCAGGGCATCCTCCACGCGGTCTTTCTTCTCTTTCATCTCCACCTCGGAAGCGGCGCCCACATAGAGGACAGCCACACCGCCGGCGAGCTTGCCCAGGCGCTCCTGGAGCTTCTCGCGGTCATAGTCGGAGGTGGTGGTGGAAATCTGCTTGCGGATCTGTGCCACGCGGTCTGCAATGGCATCCTTGTCGCCGGCACCGTTGACGATGGTGGTGTTCTCCTTGTCGATCACGACCTTCTCAGCGCGGCCCAGCATATCGGGCGTAGCGTTTTCGAGGGTGAAACCGCGCTCTTCGGAAACCACGATACCGCCCGTCAGGGTAGCGATATCCTGCAGCATCTCCTTGCGACGGTCACCGAAGCCCGGCGCCTTGACGGCTGCGATCTTCAGCGTGCCGCGGAGCTTGTTGACCACGAGGGTCGTGAGGGCTTCGCCATCCACATCTTCTGCGATGATCAGGAGCGAACGGCCGTCGCGGGCGATGGGCTCGAGGATCGGCATGAGGTCCTTCATCGTAGAGATCTTCTTGTCGGTGATCAGGATGGACGGCTGGTCGAGAACGGCCTCCATCTTGTCCGGGTTGGTCATGAAGTATGCGGAGATGTAGCCGCGGTCGAACTGCATGCCTTCCACGACCTTCACCTCGGTGTCCGTGCCTTTGGCCTCTTCCACGGTGATGACGCCGTCTTTCTTGACCTTGGCCATGGCATCGGCGATCAGTTTGCCGATATAGTTGTCATTGTTGGCGGAGATGGTACCGACCTGCTCGATCTTGGAGAAGTCGTCGCCGACTGCGGTGCTCTGCTTCTTGAGGTCATTCACCACAACCTCGACAGCCTTGTCGATACCGCGCTTGAGGTCCATCGGATTGGCGCCGGCGGCGACATTCTTCAGACCCACGTTGATGATGGACTGTGCCAGCACCGTAGCGGTGGTGGTACCGTCACCGGCCTGGTCGTTGGTCTTGGAAGCGACCTCGCGGACCATCTGCGCACCCATATTCTGGAAGCGGTCTTCCAGTTCGATTTCTTTGGCGACCGTGACACCGTCCTTGGTGACCTGCGGTGCACCGAATTTCTTGTCAATCACAACATTGCGACCCTTCGGACCGAGGGTCACCTTCACGGCGTTTGCCAGCGCGTCAGCGCCCTGCTTCATGAGGTCGCGCGCTTCAATATTGAATTTGATTTCTTTAGCCATAGTGCTTGATTTTTAATTATTTGACGATTGCGACCACGTCGGACTGACGCATGATCAGATACTTTTTGCCGTCCACCGTGATTTCGGTGCCGGCATACTTGCCGTAGAGGACTTCGTCGCCGACGGAGAGCTCCATCGGTTCATCCTTCTTGCCGTTTCCGACGGCGATGACCTTTCCCTGTTGGGGTTTCTCTTTTGCTGTGTCCGGGATAATCAATCCGCTTGCAGTCTTGGTCTCAGCCTCTTTGGCCTCGATAAGAACTCTGTCTGCCAATGGTTTTATCATAATCGTAATATTTTTGGTAATTTTGTTTCGATTTACGGCCCTGTGAAAGGCAAAATGAGTGCCAGCAGCGGCCGACTGACAATTTGGCATAAAGAGCATGAAAAAGACCTTCGCGCTACCCCTGCTGACGGCCCTCGCACTGACAATTTCCGCCTGCGGAGGGCGCGCGCCCAAAGCCCTGCCGCCGGCAACCAGTTTCCCCTATCCGGAACCGCCGGCCATGGTGACTGACCCCACGCAGCGCGCCTCCTATGCCGTGCTGCACTTCTGGGACAAGTACTTCGAGGCCCCGTCGCGCTACAGCGAAGGACTCACCGAGCAGGCCTTTGCCAACTATGTGACCCTGCTGCAGCTGGCGCCCCTGGCTTCCGCCGCGCGCGCGCAGGATACCCTACTCTCTCGCGCGGAGCGCTCCGAGGCTGCCCGCGACACCGCTTCCCGGATGCTCGAACGGATCCTGATGCTGGAAGAGAAATACCTCTATGATGTCAATTCGCCCTTCCGCAACGAGGAGTTCTATCTTCCTGTGCTGCGGCACATTCTGGCCTGGCCGGCTATCCAGCCGGAGGCCCGCGCCCGCGCACAGCACGACCTTCCGCTCTTCTCGCTCAACCGGCTCGGAGAGGTGGCGGCCGACTTCACCTACACCCTCCGCAACGGGCGTACCGGCACGCTGCACGGCATTCAGGCCGACCGCATCCTGATGTTCTTCAGCAACCCGGGGTGCGAGAACTGCAAGGAGATTATCGAGGCGCTGAGCAACTCCATGGCGGTGCAGGCGCAGCTGCAGGACGGGACGCTGAAGGTGCTGAACGTCTATCCGGACGAGGACCTGAGCGAATGGTTCGCCTATATGTCACACTACCCCAAGAGCTGGATCAACGCCTTCGATGCGGAGTGCATCATCCGGGGCGATACGATCTACTCCCTGCGTGCGATTCCGTCGCTCTATCTGCTTGATGCTGAGAAACGTGTAATTTGTAAAGATGCGCCGCTGGAGGAGATACTGCGGCGGCTGGAGCAATAATGGAAACGGTCGATCTGGATACCCGGATGATGCGGGAGGCGCTGCGCGAGGCCGAGGCGGCCCGGGCGGCGGGCGAGGTGCCCATCGGGGCCGTGATCGCCTGCAAGGGGCGCATCATTGCCCGCGCGCACAACCTGACCGAAGCGCTGAACGATGCCACGGCCCACGCCGAGATGCAGGCCATCACGATGGCCACCGAATATCTTGGAGGCAAGTATCTGAGCGACTGCACGCTGTACGTGACGGTCGAACCCTGTCCGATGTGCGCTGCCGCCCTGAACTGGGCCCAGCTGCCGCGACTGGTCTATGGCTGCGCCGATCCGCGCCGGGGCTATTCGCTCTTCCAGCCCTCGTTGCTCCATCCCCGGACGGAGGTCGCCTCCGGCATCCTCTCCGACGAATGTACCGCGCTGATGCAGAACTTTTTCCGCGAGAAACGATGATCACCTTTCCCAATCCGAAGCTGAACCTGGGGCTCGCCGTCCTGCACAAACGGGAAGACGGCTACCACGACCTGGAGAGCCTCTTTATCCCCTGGCACGGACTGCACGATGTGTTGGAGATTGTGCCGGCGGCGGCGCCCGGGATGCATCTCTACGGCCTGGAACTCGGAGCGGGCGGCGACGGCGGCGACAACCTTTGCATGCGCGCCTGGCAGTTGCTGCACGAGTGCTACGGCATTCCGCCGGTGGCCATCCACCTGTGGAAGGGAATCCCCGCCGGCGCGGGACTGGGCGGCGGCAGTGCCGATGCGGCCTTCACCCTGCGGATGCTCTCCGACCTGTTCGGTCTGGGGCTCCGGGACGACCTGCTCGCTTCGCTGGCGGCCCGGCTGGGCAGCGATTGCGCCTTTTTCATCTACAATAGGCCCATGATGGCCTCCGGGCGGGGGGAGATATTAGTTCCCTATGAGATCGATGTGACGAAATTCCGCATAGAAGTGACGAATCCCGGCATTCATGTAGCAACCCGTGAGGCCTATGCCGGTATCATACCTCGCGACCGGCAACCTAACAGCTCCCTCATACCCGTGCGGGAGGCCCTGGAAAAGCCGGTTTCGGCGTGGAAGGATTGTCTGGTGAATGATTTCGAGCCGTCGGTCTTTGCCGCGCATCCGGAAATCGCCGCCATCAAAGCGGATTTCTACGCACGCGGCGCCCGCTACGCTTCCCTCTCGGGCAGCGGCAGCGCCATCTTCGGACTGTTTTAGCGTTTGTTTTCCCGCCGTTTGAGCAGATTGCGGAGCAGGAGCGGTTCGTCCGTGGTGACGGCCTCCACGCCCAGTTCGAGCATGTCGCGGGCTATCGGCGCCTTGTTCACCGTCCAGACGTTGGTGGAAAGGCCCAGTTCGCGGGAGCGCGCCACCCAGTCGCGGTGCAGGTCCACCACCTTGACATTGTAGTCCCAGCCGCTGATTCCCAGCTCCTTGAGGTCCTCCGGGAAGAGGTCGCCGCCCAGGTACTGGTTGGCAAATTCCGGTGCGAGCTCGGCGATCCGCTTGCAGATGTGCAGGCTGAAGGAGATGAACATCACGCGCTGCGGGTCGTAGAGATTGTGGCCCTTGAGGGCCTCCAGCGCCAGTTCCACGAGGCGGTCTTCCCGCTCCTCGCTATCCTGTTTCTTGAACTCCATGACCAGCATCGTGGTCTTGCTCTTGGCCCCCTGGTCGAGGTACTCGTGCAGGGTGGGACGACGCTCGCCGTTGGGCAGGTAGCATTCGATGAAGTCGCTCCAGGGATGGTCGGCGATCTTCATGCCGCGGATGCGGGGGTTGTGATTGACCATCACCGTGTCGTCCGCCGACAGCTGCAGGTCGAACTCGGAGCCCCAGAAATGCTTCTCCTGGGCCATCCGGAGCGAGGCGATGGAGTTTTCGCTGAAGGCGGCCTCCTCGCAGTTCCAGAAACCGCGATGGGCGATGATGGCCGTCTTGGGGTGGCTCGGGGCCGGGTTGCAGCCCGCCACCGCCAGTGCCAGTGCTGCCAAATAGAACAGGCGTTTCATGCCGCGAAGTTAGAAACTCTCCCGTGTTTGCGCAAATTTTGGTACTTTTGTTCGCACAAACCCTCCGTCTATGCGTACAGAAATCTCCACCCTCGGCAAGGAAGAGACGCTGCGCCGCCTCTTTGAAAACAGCGGTTTCACCAACAGTCCCGTCGTCCGGCTCGGCGAAAAAGAGACCGCGGGCGTGGCCACTTCGCACAAGATTCTGCTTGAGGGGGTCGATTTCGACCTCGTCTATATGCCGCTCAAACATCTGGGATACAAGGCCCTGCTCTATGCAATCGGCGATCTGTACGCCGCCTTCCGCAATCCGGTGGCCGTCTCGGTCAACCTGGGGCTCTCGAGCCGATTCTGCTTTGAAGAGGTGCAGGAACTCTGGCAGGGGGTGCTGGCCGGGGCGCGCGAGCACGGAATCGGACAGCTGACGCTCGATCTGAATCCCAGCCTCAACGGCCTCTGCATCAGCCTTTCGGCGACCGGTTGCCAGAAGAAAGCCCTGCTCGGCAAGCTGCCGGCGCCTGCCAACATGGACCTGATCTGCCTCTCGGGACGCGTCGGGGCGGCTTACATGGGACTGCACGTGCTCGAGCGCGAGAAGGCCTCCTTCAACCGCGACGGCAAGCAGCCCGACCTGGGCAAGTACCGCAGCGTCCTGGCGGCTTACCTCAGCCCGGAAGTCAAGCCGAATACGGTTTCGCGGTTCGTGGACACGGGGATATTCCCCTCCACAGGCCGGTTCGTGACCCGCGGCCTGGGCGACGCCGTGCTGCGGCTCGCCGCGGAGACGGGCTTCGGCGCCAAGATCTACCTGGAGCGGATTCCGCTCTCCAACGGCACCTTTGAGATGGCCGAGGAGCTGGACATGGATCCGGTGACGGCGGCCATGAACGGCGGCGACGACTACCAGTTCCTCTTCACCGTGCCGATTTCCCAGGCCGAACTCTTCCGGCGCGACTTCCAGGACTATGACGTGATCGGCCACCTGGCCCGGCCCGAGGTCGGCGCCGTGATGGTCACCCCCGAAGGCGCCGAGATTGACATCCACGCCCAGGGCTTCACCGGCGTGGAAGAGGGGCCGGAAGCGGAATAGCCCCGTGGCGGGGTTTGGGGTGCAAGCGGGGTTAGTTCTGCAGGGTGCTGGGAATAGGGAATACCACGGCCCCCTTATCAGGGAGGAGCACGCTAACTTCTTGACTCCCAGCCAAAAACAAAAACTATGTAAGCGATTTTTGCTTACATAGTTTTCGTAAAGTATTGATTATAAGAGCGATGCGTTGCTCCTAGTTACCAACAGCATTGGCATTGACCGAAACGGACTTGGTTTCGCCGCGGGCATTGACCGCCTTGATCATCACGGTATAGTTGGTACCGGGAAGCGCCCGGAGGCCGGGAAGCGTCCGAAGACCGGGAACGGAAGGTGCGGGGATAGGCCGGTGTGGGGATCCGAATCTGAAATGCCCCATACCCCGTGGCGGATAACTATCTGAGAATCAATAAAATCGCAATAATCGGTCAGCGTTTTTTGCCGACCGATTTTCTTTAATCGACTGGCTGACAATAGGTTATCTGCCACGCGGTTTTGGGGAACTCAAGAGGGGCTCTCGGGATGTCCCCACCGCCCCCCCCCTGGCCAGTTTTTTCGCCTTGCACTATTTTTGGTGCGATTTTTACAAAAAACCGCACTAATTTCAGTGCAAAGTGTTATATTTGCAAAAAATAAGCTCGTATGGAACAGCTATACAATACTTTCCGCCTCAAACTCTCCCTGACCCCGATGGACTATGTCAGAGAATTCCATGACAAAATCAATTGGTCCAACCGCCTCATCTGCATCATGGGACAGAAAGGTGTCGGCAAATCCACCATGCTCCTCCAGCATATCAAAAAGTTCGACAACCTGGAGGAAACCCTCTATGTCACTGCTGACAATATCTATTTCTCTGGCCACACCCTGTATGATTTGGCGCAGTCTTTTTTCAAGGCTGGAGGGAAGCGCCTTTACATTGACGAAATCCATAAATACAAGCCCTGGTCA
>JAFYEZ010000004.1 GCA_017544005.1 Bacteroidales bacterium | reverse complement strand
TCGTTGGTGAATTCTTTTTCCACATCCACGGTCTTGTCATATTCGCGGACCGCGAGCGTGATCATTTTATCTGCGATGCTGCGGACTTCCTTGGCGCGGGCCTCGGTCGTCTCGATGCGGCCGTTCCACAGCAGCTGCGTGGTCAGTCCGCGGAGCATGGCTTTGCGCTGGCTCGCGGTGCGGCCCAGCTTACGCTCCAATGCCATATGTCGTTTCCTCCTATTTATTCTTCCGTGGCGCGCAGGCCCAGGCCAAGGGCCTGCAGCTTCTGCTCCACTTCCTCAAGGCTCTTTTTGCCCAGGTTCCGGACCTTCATCATGTCCTCCTGGTTCTTCTGTACAAGCTCGTTGACGGTGTTGATGCCGGCACGCTTCAGGCAGTTATACGCACGCACGGACAGATCCAACTCTTCGATGGTCATGTCCAGCAGACGCTCGCTCTTGGTCTCCTCCGGCTCGGCGACCGGGGCGGGAATCGCCTGGTCAGTCAGGCCGCAGAAGAGCGACAGCTGCTCGGTCAGGATGCGGGCCGCCGAGGAAATCGCTTCCTCGGGGTTGATGGTGCCGTCGGTCGTCACTTCCAACGTCAGCTTGTCATAGTCGGTAATCTGACCGACACGGGTATCCTCCACCGCGTAGTTGACCTTGCGGATCGGGGTGTAAATCGAATCGATCGGGATCACGCCGATGGGGCTCTGGGGATCCTTGTTCTTATCCGCCTGGACGTAGCCGCGGCCGTGATCCAGGGTGATGAACATGTGCAGGCGGGCGCCGTCGTCCAGCGTGGCGATGTGAAGGTCGGTATTGATGATCTCCACTTCGTCGTCCGTCTTGATGTCTCCGCCCGTGAAATCACAGGGGCCGACCACGTCGATCTCGATCTTTTTCGTGCCGTCAGAGAAGAGCTTGAGCGCCAGTTCCTTGAAGTTGAGAATGATTTCGGTGACATCTTCCTTGACGCCCGGAATGGTGGAAAACTCGTGCTGTACCCCGTCGATCTGGACGGAGGTCACGGCCGCGCCGGTCAGGCTGCTCAAAAGCACCCTGCGCAGGGCGTTGCCGAGCGTATGGCCGAAGCCGCGCTCGAGCGGTTCCACCACAAAGCGTCCGAATTGGTTGTTTTCAGAAAGCTCCGTGCATTCGATGTGCGCCTTTTCAAATTCTGCGATCACTGGGTCCAACCCTCCTGTCAGGTACCGTCGTTTCTATTCCAAATGGCAGCAATCATGCAGCGACATGATTAACGGCTGTAGAATTCAACGATCATGTTCTCCTGCACTTCGTAATCGATATCCTCGCGGCTGGGCAGCGCGGCCACCGTGCCGGTGAGGTTCTGGGCGTCAAAGGTCAGCCACTTGGGCAGCAGCACGCTGGTGCCTTCCCGCAGGCTCTTGAACATTTCGCTCTCGGCGGAACGGGGACGCAGGGTGATCACGTCGCCCACCTTCACCTGGTAGGAGGGGATGTCCACCTTCTGGCCGTTCACACGGATATGTCCGTGTCCGACGACCTGGCGGGCCATGCGGCGGGTCTTCGCGAGGCCGAGACGGAACACCAC
>JAFYEZ010000039.1 GCA_017544005.1 Bacteroidales bacterium | reverse complement strand
GAGGTGCCGGCATCCAGGCCGACATCAAGGCCATCAGCGCCACCGGCAGCTACGCGGCCAGCGCCATCACCGCAGTGACGGTGCAAAACACGGTCGGCGTGGAAGACGTTCACCCGATACCGGTTCCCATCCTATCGGCGCAGATTGCCGCCGTCCTGAGCGATATCGGCGCAGATGCCGTGAAGATCGGCATGCTGCACAGTGCCGAGGTGGTCCTGGCCGTCAAGGAAGCGCTGACGCGTTTCGGCGTCAGGAACATCGTGCTGGATCCCGTGATGGTTTCCACATCCGGCCACCGTCTCATCGAGGAGTCCGCCATCCGGGTGTTGGTATCCGACCTGGTGCCCATGGCGCGCGTCATAACGCCGAATATTCCTGAGGCAGAGATACTTGCCGGAGAGAAGATTGCCTCCCAGAAGGATCTTCCCCGCCTGGCGCGGGCACTCTCCTGCGGCGGGCGCGTTTCCGTGCTGATGAAGGCGGGCCACCTGTCGGAGGATAACCTGGTGGATTACTTTTACAACGCCGAGACGGATACGATCCTCGAGCTGCCCTCGAAACGAATCTATACGCCCAATACCCATGGAACGGGCTGCACGCTCTCATCGGCCTTCGCCTCCTACCTCGCGCAGGGCCTGAGTCTGGACGATGCCGCCCGCGCCGCCAAGGACTACATCAACGCGGCGATCGTCTCCGGTGCGGATTTCGCCATTGGACACGGCCACGGCCCGGTGGATCACTTCTGGTCGGCCCGCAAGGAGCGCAATTGCTAAATAACGCTATCTTTGCGACATGACAGTATTCTGGACGATTATTGAAATTCTGGCGATGGCCTTTGGCGTCGTCTATGTGGTGTTGGAGGTTCGCAAGTCGCAATCGATGTGGTATTTCATGATTGTGGCTTCCCTGCTCAACATCCTGGTCTATTTCCATAACCACTTCGCTGCCATGGGGCTGATTCAGTTCTACTATATCGTCTCTTCCATCTACGGCATCCGGACCTGGGCCCGTGTGCGCAAGGATGCGCAGCAGCAATTCTCGGAGAATGAGGCGGCCAAGGCCGGGAAGGTCGAGGTCCGCCGGCTGAATCCCAAGCGGGCCCTGATCAGCAGCGCCATTGCGGTAGCCGGATTTGTGGCACTGGCGATTCTCTTCACCCGGATCGTGAAGGTCCAGCCCGGAGATATTCCCGGAAAACCCGTTTGGGATGCAGCTGTCGCCGTACTGAGCATGCTGGCCACCTACTGGCTCAGCCAGTCCTGGCGGGAACAGTGGCTCATCTGGATTGTCGTCAATGTGGCGGCCGTCATCATGTTCGTCTATCCCTTCTTCCATGGCGGAGAGGGACTGCTCTGGATGGGGCTGCTCTACGTAATCTATATCGTATCCTGTATCGTCGGCCTCCGGAACTGGTATTTCCGGAGCGTAATCATTGAAGAATAAGATGAAACTCATCGCAGACAGCGGCTCGACCGGCGTGGACTGGCGCCTGATTGGGGAGGGGAAGACCCTTTCCGTCACGACCCAGGGCATCAATCCGGTTTTCATGGACCGCGAAACCATCGTGAAAGTTTTGCGCGAAGAGTTGCTGCCGAAGCTGGGCGGGAATCCTGCCGTGGACCGGATCTGGTTCTATGCGGCGGGCATCGTCTCCGACGAGGTGGCAGGCAAGGTGTGCGATGCTTTGCGCGATGCGTTTCCCGATGCGCAGTGCGAAGCGGCCTCCGACCTCCTGGCGGCTGCCCGTGCGCTCTGCGGAAACAAACCTGGTATCGCCTGCATCCTGGGAACCGGTTCCAACAGCTGCTTCTATGACGGGGAAAAGATCGTTTCGAACGTACGGGCGGGCGGTTTTATCCTCGGCGACGAGGCCAGTGGGGCCTGGTTTGGCAAGCAGTTGCTCTCGGATTTCGTCAAGGGGCTTCTGCCGCAGAATCTCTCGGAAGAACTGGTCCGCCGCTATGGCATCGACTACCCGACCATCGTGCAGAAAGTTTACAAGGAGGCGCTGCCGAGCCGTTATCTGGCCACCTATGCCCGCTTTATCGGGGAATACATCAACCATCCCTATATCAAGAATCTCCTGCGCAGCGGGTTCGAAGCGTTCCTGCAGCGCAATGTCGCCCAATATGACTACCGCCGCTATCCGGTGCATTTCACCGGTTCGGTGGCCTGGTATTTCCGCGAGCCGCTGCAGCGTTGCCTGACGGCTGCGGGGATGCGCGCCGGGCGGATTGTCCAGCGGCCCATCGACGCCCTGGCCGAATACCACAAAGCCTGATGCGATGAAAGTGACCGAACAGCCTTCCCGCTACTCCGATCTGGAGCATACGCCCACCCGGCTTCTCCTCGAGGAGATCAACCGGGAGGACCTGAGCGTGCCGGTGATTGTGGCGGGCTGTATTCCGGCGATTGCGCGACTGGTGGATGCCATCGTGGAGCGGATGCAGCGGGGCGGCCGCGTCTTTTATGCCGGTTCGGGCACCAGCGGACGGCTGGGCGTTGTGGATGCTTCCGAGATCCCGCCGACCTACGGTGCGGACGACGGGCTGTTCCACGCGGTGATTGCCGGCGGAGACGGGGCCATCCGGAAGGCCGTGGAGGGGGCGGAAGACCGCACCGATGCGGGTTGGAACGACCTCTTGCCGATGAATCCCGGGCCCGACGATACGCTGATCGGCCTGACGGCTTCCGGCCAGACACCCTACGTGGTTGGCGCCCTGCGGCATGCCGGGGAAGCGGGACTGCTGACGGCCTGCATTACCTGCAATCCCGATTCTCCCGTCGAGGCCCTCTCGCAGATACCCATCGTCGCCGTCGTGGGGCCGGAATTCGTGACGGGCAGTACCCGGATGAAAGCCGGAACGGCCGAGAAATTGATCCTCAATATGATATCGACCTCCGTGATGATCCGGCTCGGTCATGTGCGGGGCAACCGGATGGTGGATATGCAACTGACCAACGACAAGCTGGTGGAGCGGGGAACCCGGTTCGTGATGGATGAAACCGGGCTGAAAGATGCTGAGGCCGCCCGCTCGCTGTTGCTTGCGGCGGGCTCTGTGCGGGAGGCCGTCGAACGCTATAAAAAACAGAATCATGTCACTGAATAACTACGGATCGCAACTGCTCGCCGAGGCGGTGGAACAGTTCGCCTCGCTGCCCGGTGTGGGCCGCAGGACCGCCTTGCGGCTCGCCCTGCACGTGCTGAAGCAGCCTGCTGAAAATGTGGAGCACTTCGCGGAAGCCTTCCGCCGGCTCAAGAGCGACATCCGTTACTGCCCCGATTGCCGGATGATTTCCGACGACGGACACTGTCCCTTCTGCGACGACCCGCACCGCGACCGGACCACCCTCTGCGTGGTGGAGAGCCTGCGGGATGTCTTCAGCATTGAAAATACCGGGGAGTACCACGGCCTCTACCATATCCTGGGCGGCATCATCTCCCCGATGGACGGCATCGGCCCGGGCGATTTGCCCATCGACGCCCTCGTGGAGCGGATTTCCCGCGGAGAGATCAAGGAGGTCATCCTTGCACTGAGCACCGGCATGGAAGGGGAGACCACCTCCTTCTATATTTATAAACGCATCTCCGGCCTTCCCGTGCAGGTGACGGCCATCGCCCGGGGCGTGGGATTCGGCGACGATCTCGAATATACCGATGAACTGACGCTCGGCCGCTCGATTCTCGGCCGACAGGTATTCCGGCCCTGATATGCAGCACGCCTTTCCTTTCTCCTGGTTTGCGGCTGCCTTCGCCCTCTACACGGCGCTGCTTTTCGTCGTCTCGCATGTGACCGCGCGCCGCGCGGCTGGACGGGGCTTTTTTGCCGGCGACCGCAAGGCACCCTGGCCCGTGGTGGCCTACGGCATGGTGGGCGCCTCCATCTCGGGGGTGACCTTCATCTCCGTGCCGGGCAATGTCTGGGTGCAGAACTTCTACTATATGCCGCTCGTGCTGGGTTTTGTGGGTGGCTATATCGTGGTGGCCAAGGTCCTTCTGCCGCTCTACTACCGGATGAACCTGACCTCTATTTATACCTGGCTGGGCGATCGGTTCGGCCCCCAGAGCCACCGGACCGGCACCGTGGTCTTCATGATCTCGCGCCTGCTGGGCGCGGCGGTTCGCATTTTTGTGGTGATGGTGGTCTTTCACGCCTTTCTGCCGCGGGAATGGACGGCGGGCGGCGGGCTGACGGCTTTTGCCCTGGTTACCCTCGTCTTCCTGATTCTGCTCTATTTATATACGTATCGGGGAGGCGTCAAAACCATCATCTGGACCGATGTGCTGCAGACCACCTTCATGCTGCTGGCCGTGGGGCTGGCCATCTGGCAGATTTGCCGCGAGCCCTCCGTCACGTGGGCGGCCGTTTCCGCGCATACTGCCTGGTTCAACTGGGACTGGAGCGCCGGGAACAACGCCCTCAAGCAGTTCGTCTCGGGAATCTTTATCACCATTGCCATGACCGGACTGGATCAGTCGATGATGCAGAAAAACCTGGCTTGCAAGGATTTGCGTGCCGCACAGAAGAATATGTACACCACCAGCGCCATCATCGTGGCCGTCAACCTCTTCTTTCTGCTGCTGGGCGCGCTGCTCTGCGTCTATACGGAAGGCCTGGGCGGAATGGAGGCCCTGGGCATTACCAAGACGGACCAGCTTTTCCCGACGATTGCCAGCCGCTATCTGGGGCTGGGCGCGGGCATTTTCTTCCTGATTGGACTGATTTCCGCCTCCTATCCTTCCGCCGGGGCTGCGATGACCTCGCTGACCACCTCGGTCTGCGTCGATTTCCTGGGTTTCAACGACCGTCAGGACTGGGATGAAGCCCGCAAGGGAAAGGTCCGCAAAGGGGTGCAGGCCCTCGTCGCCCTGTTGTTTTTCGGGTTGATCCTCCTGCTTTTTCTCTACAGCAACGACGCGGTCATCAACCTGGTCTATAAACTGGCCTCCTATACCTACGGTCCGCTGCTCGGCCTATTCTTCTTCGGCATCCTGTCCAAGCGGCCGGTCTGCGACCGCGCAACTCCCTGGATTGCCCTTGCCGCGCCGCTGCTCTGCCTGGCCGTCAACCTGCTGGGCAAGCGGTATCTTGGGTTCGATCTTGGGTTTACGCTACTGATTGTCAATGGATTGTTAACCTACCTCGGGATGTGGCTCTCTTCCTGGGCCGCAGCCCGTAAAACCCTGAGAAGATGACCTTTCTGGAAGTTTTTCTGCTGGCGGTCAGCCTCTGTTTCGATACGCTTGCCGTCTCCATAGTCGGCGGGGCCTGCCTGGGGCGCCTGACCTTCGGCAAGGTGGCCAAAATCCTGCTCTTCATGGCCCTCTTCCAGGGGGGATTCACTTTCGCGGGCTGGGCGCTCGGAGCCTCCGTGGAGCAGTATATCGCACGCTATGACCACTGGGTGGCCTTCCTCCTGCTGGCCTTTATCGGCGGCCGGATGATCGTGGAGTCCTTTTCAAAGAAAGAAGAGGTCAAGCAGGTGGACCTGCTCGGCACCGGTCATCTGATTCTCGCCTCCGCGGCCACCAGCATCGATGCGCTGGCCGTAGGCATTTCGCTGGCCATCGTGGGAACCGCAGTGGGACGGATGGCCTACTATTGCACGGTCATCGCACTGGTTACCGCCGCCGCCGCGGCCATCGGAATCTTCGGCGGAGACCGCCTTGGACGGCGCCTCGGGAGCCGCATCAATCTGCTTGGCGGACTGATTCTTATCGGAATCGGCGTCAAGATTTTGCTGGAACACCTGTTTTTCTAAAATTTTTGTACCTTTGCGGCCGTTATGATCCGTTTCACCCTCATAAAAAATTTCTACGGCATCCGCCGAGCCAAGCCCCGAGCCAGTTGGTAATCCCGTCATATTTACGGAATTACTAA
Organism: Bacteroidales bacterium; assembly: GCA_017544005.1. Taxonomy (GTDB): domain Bacteria; phylum Bacteroidota; class Bacteroidia; order Bacteroidales; family UBA932; genus Cacconaster. The sequence goes on along the minus strand of JAFYEZ010000039.1, from coordinate 126,490 downwards.
CCATCTAAGCGCGAGGAAATGGTACAGATTTTTTATAATTCAAACGGACAGATTCTAACAGCGGAGTCCACCGACATACTCAAGAGCATTACCGTCAAAGAGGCACTTTGGCTGGATCTTTTTGACCCGACCGGCGACGAAAAGCGCGAGGTCGAGGAGTTTCTGGACACCAACCTCCAGAGCCGCGCACAGGCCGAGGAGATCGAGAGTTCCTCCCGTTATTCGGAGGACGCCCGTTCCATCTTCATCAACACGGACTTCCTGATTCCGACCCCGGACAACTACACGATGGAGTCGGTCTCCTTCATCCTGACCGGACCGGTTTTCACCTCCATCCGGCAGGTTCCTCTTCGCAGTTTTACCGACATCCAGCGCCGCATCCAGATCAACCGCAAACTTTTCCCGACCGGCTTCAATATCCTGCTCGGCATCCTCGAGAACCGAATCGACCTCGATGCCGACATGATCGAGTTGATGTCCAAGGAGATTGCCCAGTACAGCAAGCGTGTCAGCCTGGGCGAGGACGTGGGGGATGAGTTCCTGCTCGACATCAATCAGTTGCAGGAAAACACGATGATCGTGCGCGAGAACATCGTCGATAAGCAACGCATGATCTCGGCCCTGCTCAAGAGCGAGAAGACCCCGAAGACCATCGTCAACAAACTCAACATCCTCCTGAAAGACGTCTCGTCGCTGATCAACCACACCAACTTCAGTTTTGAGCGTCTCGAGTACCTGCAGAATACGGTGCTGGGTCTGATCAACCTCGAGCAGAACAAGATCATGAAGATCTTCACCCTCGTGTCGCTGCTCCTGATGCCTCCGACGCTGATAGCCAGCATCTACGGCATGAATATCAAACTGCCGCTGGTCGGCGGGAACTGGGATATGCTGATTGTGGGGGGCGTCATGGTGCTCACCGTCCTGGCTTCCATCATCATCTTCCGCAAGCGTAAGATGATGTAAATCAATCGAATATGAAAAGAATAATCTATGCGGCATCCTGGATGCTCAGTGCGATGATGCTTCTCTCCTGTGGAAATGCGCGCCGTGCGCAGGCCGCCCCTGCGGAACAGGTTTCCGTCGCGGTCGAAGAAGAACGCCCCGTGGGCGCCTGGACGCCCATCCGTCTCTCCCAGCAGGCGGTATCCTTTGCCGCCGAGGGAGGAAAAACCCTCGTCACCTGCCTGAACTACGACCACTGGTGGCTCAACGATGCGCAGGTGGCCGGCACGGAAACCTTCTTCCACGCCACGCCGGGCGCAGACAATACCTACCAGACGCTGGCGGGTGAGGGGATAAGCGCCCGCATCGTAGGCCGTAACCAGGTGGAAATCACCGTTTCCCCGTCAAAGAAAGCGCGCGCCTGGGAGCTTCATCTTCAGGCCGGTGACGCGTTTACGGCCATCACCGTCAAACAGGATGTAACCATGAAGACTGAAAAGATCACCAATCCGACGCTGGAGTCCATCGCCGCGCGGACCAGCGTCCGCTCCTTCACGGACCAGCCGGTTTCCGAAGCGCAGCTGGAAGCGATGCTGCGCGCTGCCATGGCAGCGCCGACGGGCATGAATGTCCAACCCTGGAGTTTTGTCGTGCTGACCGACAAGTCGGAGTATGAAGCGATTTTCAAGAATAACTTCAACCTGCGGATTTTCAAGAGCGCAGCGGCCGTCGTGGTCTTCTGCGCCGATACGACCGTGACGCGTGCGCCCCGCAACAACCCGGACGCCGCACCGGTCACCCGGCCCAACGGAACCTGGCGGGATGATATGGGCGCCTGCACCGAGAACTTCCTGGTGGCGGCCGCCTCCCTCGGCCTGGGCACTGTCTGGACGGCCAGCTATCCCTATCCGGACCGCTATCTACCCATCAAGGAGGCCCTGGGTCTTCCGGCAACGGTTGTTCCCTATTGCGTGGTGGCCGTGGGCTATCCCGACAAGGAGGTCAAACCCAAGGATAAGTGGAAGCCGGAACGGATTCACAAAGGCCGTTGGTAATCAATTTTTTTAGTTTTTTTGTGGAGTTTTCAAAAATCATTGTATCTTTGCAACCCCAAACCCCGCCCAGGTGGTGAAATTGGTAGACACGCCAGCTTGAGGGGCTGGTGCCTGTTAAAGGGCGTGCAAGTTCGAGTCTTGTCCTGGGCACGAAAAAATGCGAACCGGTCGGTTCGCATTTTTTGTGCCCTTGGGCACCTGTTTTTTACGGGGGCACGGCCCCCGAACCCCTCGCGCTCCGCGCGCCGAGTCGCTTTTGCGGCTCGTTTTTTTTTGTGCCCTTGGGCTCCTATAACATAAAAATGGCGCTATTATTGCATTCGGAACGGGCGATGAAATTCTCGAAGAGAATAGTCCTGATTCTCCTGGCTATGATGGCAGGGGTGCTTCCGGCTGCGGCACAGAAGGCGGTGTTTTCCGGTTATGTGAAGGATGCTTCCAGCGGCGAACCGCTCATCGGAGCCGTGGTCTTTACCGAAGACCTCAAGAACGGCGTCTCCACCAACACTGTCGGATTCTATTCCCTGCAAGTGGACCGCAAAGAGCAGGTCATCAAGTGCTCCTATGCGGGATATGTCACCGCGGAGGTCCGGGTGGATCCGAAGGCTTCCCTGAAGTACGATTTCAGCCTGAAGGAGGACCGTGAGGTGCTGGAGGCCGCCAAGGTCTTCTCCACCAGCAAGCGGGAGCAGTTGGTGCTGCCCCAGATGGGCAAGGAGAGTGTCACGGGCGACGTCCTCCGCAAGTTGCCCGCCCTGATGGGCGAGGCCGATGTCATCCGGGTAATCCAGATGATGCCGGGTGTTCAGACGCCCAGCGAGGGCTCCACCGGCTTTAGCGTCCGTGGCGGAGGCATCGACCAGAACCTGGTACTGATGGACGGTGCACCGCTCTACAATTCAGGCCATTTCCTCGGTTTTATGTCAATGTTCAACGGCGACGCCGTCAAAAATGCGCATCTCTACAAAGGAGATTTTCCCGCTTCCTTCGGCGGCCGTCTCTCCTCGGTGCTCGAGGTCAGTACCCGCGACGGCAACAACAGCGAATACAAGGGCAATCTTTCGGTGGGACTGATTACGGCGAAAGCTTCCGTGGAGGGGCCCATCGTTCCGGAAAAGCTCTCCTTCATGCTCGCCGCACGCCGGACCTACATGGATATCTTCTTCCCGCTTTTCGGCGAGAAGATGCCCAAGAATACCCAGATGTTCTTCTACGACCTGAACGGCAAGATCAGCTGGGTGGCCAGTCCCAGGGACCGGGTTACGCTGAGCGCCTTCAGCGGCAGGGACATCTTCGGCATGTCGATGGAAACCTTCGACCTGGATCTGATGCGGTTCAGTTTTGCGAACAATACCCAGACCTTGAACTGGAGCCACGAGTTCTCTCCGAAGCTTTTCTTCAATACTTCGCTCTACAATTCCCGCTACAACGCCGGACTCGACTGCGAGATGAGCAGTACGAGTTTCAATTATCTGACCACCATCCGGGAAAGCGGCCTCAAGGCGGGCCTGACCTGGTATGCCAACGCATCCAATACGGTGCAGACCGGTGTTAATCTGGCCTATTACAGGATGGATCCGGGCGACGTGACCCCGGCCGGTGACGAATCGATCGTCCAGGAGCTCCATATGCCGCGGGGCTTTGCCCTCATGCCTGCCTTCTATGCGCAAAACGAACAGAAGGTGGGGCCGCTCACCCTGCGCTACGGTTTCCGTCTCGCCTCTTTCTCTACGCTGGGAGCGGCGGATCAGAACTACTATAATCCGGAAACCCACGAAGTGGACGAGACCGTCCATTTTGACAAAGGCCAGCGGATCCAGACCTATACGCGGCTCGAACCCCGCGTCTCGGCCTCTTTCTCCGTGACGCCCGACTTCTCGCTCAAGGCCGCCTATTCCCGCTCGTATCAATATATCCAGCAGGTCCCGATCAGCGTCTCCGGCACCCCCGTGGATGCCTGGTTCATGGCTTCTCCGAACATCCGGCCGCAGTGCTCGGATCAGTTCTCGGCCGGATTCAACGCGCTCTTTGTCAATCAGGCGCTGGACCTCTCCCTGGAAGGGTTCTACAAGAACAACAAGAATACGATGGACTTCAAGGAGAATCCGGGATTCATCTTCGATGATGTCAACCGCGAAGGCTTGCTCCGCTTCGGAAAATCCTGGTCCTACGGCGCCGAGGTGATGCTGCGCTACGATTTTGCGAGACTCGGCGGCTGGCTCTCTTATACCTGGTCACGGGCCATGTACGATATCCCGGAGCTCAATGGCGGCCAGATCTACCGCTCTCCGCTGAACCACGAGCATGCCATCAATTTCGTCCTCTCCTATGACATCAACAAGCGGCTCGCCCTTTCGGCCGACTGGGTCTTCTACAGCGGCGCCCCCACGACCTTCCCGGTCGGGCGCTTCGTCTATGGCGGATCATCCTCGTCCATCTATTCTTCCCGAAACGACGACAATATGCCCAATTATCACCGGGCAGACCTCTCACTGACCTACAAGAGCCGGAGGCGGGTGGAGGGAAAGACCTGGGGAAGCGAGTGGAACCTTTCGCTCTACAATGCCTATTCCCGCCACAACGCCTGGTCGCTGGCCTTCCTCTACAACCGGGAGGAGGAGCGCCCGGAAGCTATCAAAGTTTATCTGTTCACGATCATCCCGTCCCTTTCCTACAATGTGTACTTCTAAACAGATCTTCTCCGTACTGCTGGCCTGCTTCTGCATCGCTCTCCTGGGCGGCTGCAGCGAGGAGGTGCAGGTTCACACCCGGAACATGGACCGGACTTTCCTCGTGGTGGAGGCGATGCTGACCGACCAGAACACCGCTCCGCAGCGCGTTCTGCTGACCGAGTCCATCGACTTTTTTGTGGAGGAGGTGCCCCCGGCCGTTTCGGGCGCGCAGGTTTCGGTCAGCGACGGCGTGAACGTCTATTCCTTCATCGAAGATCCTGCTGAAAGCGGCTGCTACGTTGGCCCCGCCGGCTTCTGCGGCACGCCCGGAGTCACCTATAAACTGGAGATCGATGCCACCGTCGACGGCGAACTCAACCACTACGAGGCCTTCTCCACGATGGAGGAGCCCGGTTTCCGGGTGGATGCGGTGGATTATATGTATGCCGGCAATACGGACACCCAGATCGACAGCCTCTGGACCATTGCCGTCTGGGGACAGGACTATGAGTCGGTGAACTACTATTATGTGAGCGCAAAACTCAACGATGCCGTATTCCCCATCGGGCTTTCGCTCGCCCTCGATGATAAGTACTTCAACGGTCAGAAGGTCTTCTGCTTCCCGATCACGACCCTCTATCAGACGGCGGCGACCCGCAAAAGTTACGGCGACTGCGGCAAATACCTCGAGACGGGCGACGTCTTCACCCTGAATGTCTATACCATCCCGAAGGACTATTACGATTTCTATATGGGCTTCGTTTCCAGCACGGTAGGGGCCGCCATCCCGATGCTGCAGTCCCAGCCGGCCAACTGCCCCACCAACATCGTGGGCAAGAACGCGATGGGCTATTTCTTTGCCTGCTCCTCTTCCGCGGCCAGCGTCACCATCGAAGAGCCCCTGCGTCCCTACTACAAGAAGCTCTTCCCCTTCGGCCCGCCCAATAGTTAACCGTATCGTAAAAAAATGACTATCTTTACACCTTATTTCTAATAAGGTGAGCATGACGCACTACGAATCCCCTGATGTCGAGGTTCAGAATCTCGAGCCCACATCCCCACTTGCTGCCTCCGGCAACAACGAAGGTTTCGGCTCCAAGCCAGGAACTTACGATTTTCTTAAACCGTTCATTCTCTTGCTTTTCGCAGGGCTGCTGACAGCCTGCCATCCGGATCCCGCCACGTTTGCCGGTACGGACGGTTTTACGGCCAGCCTAGAGGCCCAGAAGCCCCAGTCGCGCACGTCGCTCTCCGGAGCTTCGGTTCTCTGGAGCGCGGGCGATACGATTGCCGTTTACAAGGCAGCGGAGCCTGCCGCGCAGGGCGAACCCTTCGGACTGAATGCCGCCGATGACGGCAGCGCGGAGGGGCGTTTCTCTTCCGAACAGCACAACGACTGGACCTCCAGCGCCTGCTACGCCCTCTATCCTGCCCGGATGGACGGTGGTCTGACCGGCACTACCCTCGCGGTCAACCTGCCTGCCGAGCAGCAGTATCGCAAGGCATCCTTTGGCCCGCAGGCTTCGCCGGCAGTGGCACGGGGCGCCGGCGACGGCAAGCTGGCTTTCAGCAACCTCTGCGGCCTGCTTGCGGTCAGCGTTACGGCGGTTGAGCCGATTGCCGAGGTGCGGGTGACCACGTTGGGCGCGGAAGCCCTCTGGGGCCCGGGTACGGTGGACATGACCTATGGCGACAAGCCCGTACTGGTCATGGCCGCTCCTGCTGACGACGCGCAGAAAACCCTGACGCTCAAGGTGGACGAGAATCCCGTTGCGGGGCAGATCGTCACTGTGGGCAGCACGGTGAACGTCACGGACGGCACCTTCACCGGTACGCCGCAGGACCCGTGGGTTTTCTACTTCGTGGTTCCTTCCGGTTCGCTGGCCCAGGGTTTCCTCGTAAGCATCGTGACGGCAGATGGCAAGTTTATGCAGCAGTACGCCGTGGCTTCGAGTGCCAACCTGATCGAGCGCTCCTGCTGCACCGAGATGCCGGATGTGGCATTCAACAACCAGGCTGAGGTGGAGATTCGCACCGACGTCCCCAACAAGGCCTTTTACAAAGACTTCCTGAATGAAGACGGCGTGGGCCTGTCCGACTATAAGACCCTTACGGTCACCAACCGTCTGAGCCTTTCTACCGAGACGGTCTATACCCGCACCAACGATGCAGCCAACCATACCGCGCAGAACAGTTTCCTGATCGGCAATGAAAACGACGAGAACGGGATTCTGCTCTATCCGGACGGGGAGCCGCGCTACCGGATGATGTATGTCAACGGCGGCCAGTCCTATACCCACGGCCCGAGCCTGATGGCGGAGGGACGAGAGAACTTCCGCAAGTTCGTCTACGGCGGCGGCAGTTACCTGGCTTCCTGCGCGGGATCCTACGTGGGTTCGCGCGGCATCATCGAAGCCGGCACCACCACTTCCAACCCGGCGATGATGGCCTACAACGGTTATATCGGCCTCTGGCCCGGTCTGGTGGACAACACCGGCCTGACCAACGCCTATCCCGATTACGTCATTCCCGAGAGCAGTCCGCTGCTGCAGTACGACAACTTCGGCGGCGACTTCCGCGTGGACAGCATCAAGCAGTGGAACGGCCCGTACTTCTCTGAATATGCGTCGGTTCCCGGTACTGAAGTGCTCGCTTACTTCGATTATCCGGCTTATCGCTGCCACAACCATCCTTCCATCATCTCCTACAAACCCTCGCCCTTCTGCGGCCGCATCACCCTGATCGGCGGTCACCCGGAGCAGTATGCGGACGGACTGGAAGGAGCGGACCTGATGGACGCCCTGGTCAAATACTCCCTGGACCACGTGGGTATCGCCAAGGTCAAAGGAATCCTGCGCAACGGCGAGCTCCGGGCCATGACCCGGCCCACTTCCGCGAATGATCCCGCCCACGCCAAGGTGGGCGATCGGCAGTGCCACCACTTCGCGTTCGGCCTGCCCGCGGGCGCACGCAACATCCGCGTCCGCCTCGAGGTCCTGGAGGATTTCAATGTGAGCCTGCGCCTGGCACAGGGCACGTTCGCCTTTGCCGACGATGCCCAGTACCGGGTAGAAAACGGTAACCGGGTGAAAGAACTCTCCTTTGACACGCTTCCCTCCGGTACCTGGTATATCGGCGTGCAGTGCGAAGATACGGTCACCAACGACGCTTCAAGCACCTACGGCATCTCCTACAGCGGAAAGATCGCCGCACTCAACGGCGCTCCTTATACGATTCAAGTCACTTGGGAATAGGAGGACAGAACGATGAAAAAGATACTTGCAATTTCCCTGTTCGCTGCACTCCTGATGGGCTGCCAGCAGATTGACAACCAGAAATTGACCGAAGGCGGCCTGCTGAAGGCCACCATCGAACCCGCCACCCGCACCGCGCTGGTCGAGGCGGGGGAGGGGTATGCGCTCCACTGGGTGGCAGGCGACCGTATCGCTGTCAGCAACGGCACTTCGACCACGCTCTACCAGGCAACGACCGGCGGCAGCGTGACGGCCGAATTTACACCGGTGGCCGATCCCGTCTCGGGCGGCAAACTGGTGGGCTATTATCCTGAAACACTCGCAGACGGCCTTCTGCCCGCTACCCAGCACTATCTTGAAGGCAACCTGGACGGCATGCCGATGGTCGGCGAATGCACGGCCGATCCCGCGCACCTGGTCTTCCGGCCCGCAAACGGCATCCTCTGCTTCAATATCTCCACCACCCAGTCCGACATTGCCCTGGCTGCGATCGAGCTCTCGGGCGACAAGTCGATGAGCGGCGCCGTAACCCTGGTCGGGGGCACGCTGGGCGTTCCGGAAGGCGGCGGCGTGACGCTGGACTGCGGAGCGGGTGTAGCACTCGGTTCCACCCCCAAGGCTTTCTATATCCACGTTCCGGCGAACAGCTACGCACTCTTCAACATCCGCCTGATTGCAACGGACGGCCGCGAGTTCCAGGCGCAGCTCTCCGGCGCGGATCCCTACAAGGTCGTGCGCGGCGCATTGAATACCCTGAATGTGGCGGCCAATGCCTTTGCGGCGCCTGTGGGCGATGACAAGGCCGTGCTGCGCACCGGCTCGGATGTCAACGAGCTGATCAAGCGCCTCGTGAATCCGGAGGCCAAGTGTACCACGCCGGACGGCACGATCCGCCAGATTTCCATCGAGGTCAATTCGCCCAAGGTGGGGCAAGTGCTCGTCAGCGAAGCGGGCTCCGAACCCGTCTGGGCTTCCTGGGATGGCAACACCTCCCGGGTGACGCTCTCTACCCGTGCCTCCGTGATCTACACGAACGTCAATGCCTCGTTCCTCTTCTCGCGTCTGAATGTCCTTACCGAGATTGACGGAATCGAGCATCTGAATACCTCCGAAACGGAGTATTTCAACGGCATGTTCCTGGCCAACGCCTCTGCAGATCCGCAGCTCCTCCGGCTCGACCTGCGCAGCTTTGATACGCGCAATGCGGTGACTTTCACGCAGATGTTCGACTCGCTGGTGAACCTCAAGTCGGTGGATGTCTCCAGTTTCAACACGGCCAAGGCCCGTTCCTTCGCTTCGATGTTCCACAACTGCAAGGCGCTGACGGATTTGGACGTGAGCCATTTTGAAACCGGAAACTGCGAGACGATGGCAGCGATGTTCCACTATTGCCAGTCGCTGGAAAGCCTGGACCTCCACACCTGGGACCTTTCCAAGGTACAGAGCCTGGCCCGCGCCTTCCAGTACTGCATCGCGCTCAAGAGCCTCGACCTTTCCGGCGAGCACTGCACCAGCGCCTCGCTGACGGCGGCCAACCATTTCATGAACGCCTCCAACGTTATCACGGACCTGCGGCTCGGCAAGGACTTTGTCCTGGAGAACTTCGGCTCCTTCCCGGAACTCTTCTTCCAGGGAATCGGCTACCTGCAGACCACCGTGCAGGATCCGCTGGTCATCCGTTGCTCCCCCTGGTTCGCCCAGAAGGCGCTCCGCAACTCCGCGCAGGCGCTCAGCCATACCAATGACCGGATTCTAGTCTGGAAGAATGTGGAGACGGATGCGGATTTGGAGTTCGACGAACCCATCGGTTCGCTCACCAACCAGGTGACGGTCAAGGGCTGTGAAGCCGCCAAGATCTATTTCGACGTGACCGCTCCCGCGGAGCTTTCCTCCGTTGTGGCACAGGCGATTGCCTATGCCGGTACGGACGAACCCGTCATCCGGCTGCAGTGCGACGTGACCGGCGCTTCGCCGCTCAACCTGACCAGTTCGACCGGCCGTCTGCTGACGCTGGATCTGAACGGGCATACGCTCTCCGGCAGCACCGAGGGGCTGATAACGACTTCGAGTTCCCTGGTTATCACCGATTCGGCGGAAACCAAGGGCAAGATTACCAGCAGCGCCTCCAAGGTCATCAACCTGACCGCTTCGGGCGCCGCCCTCACCCTCAGCAAGTGCGTCGTCGTGAGCACCAAAGCGACGGGAGCAGCCTGGAATACGGATGCCGCCGTCAACATGGCCGGCTCCGGCGTGGTACTCAATATCGTGAATGCCAAGGTCTATACTACTGCAAAACTCTCTACGGTCCGCGCCTATACCGGTACGCTGACCATCACCGATTCGGAGATCTCCTCCGGCGTGGAGAGTGAAGGCTGGTACACCCTCCTGGGGCTCAATTCCGCGACGGTCACGATCCAGTCCGGCAGCTTCTTCACCTCCGGAACGGGCAATTCCAGCTCCTGCCACATCGGCGCTTCGGGAGCCAAGATCACCATCAACGACGGCTATTTCCACAGCAACGGACGTACAGTCAGCGGCGGAAACACCTATATCAGCAAGGTGACGCTGAATGGCGGTTATTACGACCGTCAGCCGTCGATTCCCTCGGCAGGTGGTTCCTACACCTACGGCAGCGGCAAGTCGATGCAGGCCATCGATCCGGCCGTGACGCATCTCCACGAGACAACCGGTCAGACGTACTCCTACGGCTATCAGGTCAAATAATACCACTTCATTATGCAAGAGATCAGAAATATCGCCATCATCGCCCACGTGGACCACGGCAAAACGACGCTCGTGGACCGGATGATCTGGCAGTCGAAAATCATTCGCGGCGGCGTCGAGAAGACGGGCGAGCTCATCCTGGACAACAACGATCTGGAGCGCGAGCGCGGTATCACGATTCTCGCGAAAAATGTCTCGGTTCCTTACAAGAATCATAAGATCAACATTATCGATACCCCCGGCCACGCCGACTTTGGCGGCGAAGTGGAGCGCGTGCTCAACATGGCCGACGGCGTGCTGCTGCTGGTGGATGCCTTTGAAGGTACGATGCCGCAGACACGCTTTGTGTTGCAGAAGGCCATTGAAATGGGCAAGAAGCCCATCGTGGTCATCAACAAGGTGGACAAGCTCAACTGCCGGCCCGACGAGGTCAACGAGGAGGTCTTCGACCTGATGTTCTCGCTCAACGCCACCGAAGAGCAGCTGGACTACAAGACCATCTACGGCAGCGCCAAGCAGGGGTGGATGTCCACCGACTGGCGTACGCCGACCACCGATATCACGGCGCTGCTCGATGCCATCATCGAGGAGATTCCCGCGCCGGAAGTGCGGGAGGGTACGCCCCAGATGCTGATCTCCTCGCTGGAGTATTCGCCCTATGTGGGCCGGATCGCCATCGGCCGCATCACGCGGGGCTGCCTGAAGGCGGGACAGATGGTCTCGCTCTGTAAGCGCTACGATATTGTGGAAAAGCAGAAAGTCAAGGAGTTGATGGTGTTCAGCGGCCTGGAGAAGCAGAAGGTGGAGCAGGTGGACTGCGGCGATATCTGCGCCGTGGTCGGCATTGAAGGGTTCGAGATCGGCGATACGATTGCCGACTTCGAGAATCCCGAGGCCCTGCCGCCCATCACGGTGGACGAGCCTACGATGAGCATGCTCTTCACGATCAACGATTCGCCCTTCTTCGGCCGCGACGGCAAGTTCGTCACCTCGCGCCACATCAAGGAGCGCCTGGAGCATGAACTCGAAAAGAACCTGGCGCTTCGCGTCAAGCCGGGCAACAGCGCCGATTCCTTTGTGGTGTACGGCCGCGGCGTGCTGCATCTCTCGATTCTGATCGAAACGATGCGCCGCGAAGGGTTCGAGTTGCAGGTGGGCCAGCCCAAAGTGCTGGACAAGACCATCAATGGCCAGCGCTGCGAACCGATTGAATTCCTGACGATTGACGTGCCCGAAGAGTTCGTCGGCCGCGCCATCGAAATCTCTACGCGCCGCAAGGCTGCCCTCATCCACATGGAGGGGCGGGGCGACCGGAGCCACCTCGAATTCGAGATCCCGGCCCGCGGCCTGATGGGCCTGCGCAGCAACCTGCTGACCGCGACCCAGGGCGAAGCCGTCGTGGCACACCGCTTTAAGGGCTACGAGCCCTACAAGGGGGAGATCGAGAAACGGACCAACGGCTCGCTGGTGGCCAACGAGACGGGCCTGGCCGTGGCCTATGCCATGGACAAGCTGCAGGACCGCGGCCGTTTCTTCATCGAGCCGGGCGAGGAGGTCTATGCCGGCCAGGTGGTGGGTGAACACATCCGCGACTTCGACCTGAACATCAATGTCTGCAAGACCAAGAAGCTGACCAACGTCCGCGCGGCTGGTTCTGACGAGAAGGTGCTCCTTCCGCCGGCCACCAAGTTCAGCCTCGAGGAGGCGCTCGAATACATCCAGGAGGATGAAATGGTGGAAGTTACGCCCCACGCGATGCGCATGCGCAAGACGATTCTCGACGAGACGGCAAGAAAAAGGGCTCAGCGATAGGAGATTGAAAATAAATTCGTATATTTGCAGCCCAATTTTGCAAGATGGAAGCACTCTCTGATACCTTGATGATCCCGGTCAAAGGGCTTCCCAAGGGCGAAAGCACCTTCCATTTTACAATTGACGGATCGTTCTTTTCGAAGTTTGGGAACACCCGGATCAAAGATGCAGATTGCAGCGTCAGGGTTTCGGCCCGCCGCCGCAGTACGGTTCTGGAGGTGGTTTGCACGATCGGCGGCTTTGTCGTCGTGGAATGTGACCGCTGCCTGGACGATCTGCCGCTGAAGGTCGATGTGGAGCGTACGCTGACCGTCGGCTTCGGCGCAGTGGATGTGGAAGATGCGGCGGATGAAGACGATATGATGGTGGTCAGCCCCTCCGATGCGGAGATTTCGCTGGATCAGTTCGTCTACGACTATGTCTGCCTGAGCCTCCCGCTCGTGATGGTGCATCCCGAGGGCCGTTGCAACCCCCAAATGCTGGCCCGCCTGGAATCCGGCTCCCATGCTTCTGAAGAACACGCCGACGGAAACAATCCCTTCGGCAAACTGAAAGAAATGTTGAAAAAATAGAAACAATTAAAATACTTTAACCATGGCACATCCGAAACATAAGATCTCCAAGCAGCGCAGAGATAAGAGAAGAACTCACGACAAGGCAATTGTCCCGCAGATGGCAGTTTGCCCGAATTGCGGTGCAACCGTCCTGTATCATCACGTATGCCCTGAGTGCGGTTTCTACCGCGGCCGTCAGGTCATTGACAAGGCAAACGCTTAGTGCGCCCTTGTAGTTCAACGGATAGAACGGAAGTTTCCTAAACTTTAGATAGCAGTTCGATTCTGCTCAGGGGTACAAAAATGGGTGCTGAGAAATCAGCACCCATTTTTGTACCGTCGGCTGCAAGGCAGCCTCCTTTTTTACTGGGGGCACCCCAGACCCCGCGGCCGCCGGCCGGGCCGCAGAAGCGGCCTTTGCAACGTCAGCCTTTTTTCGTACCTTTGTCTTCATGAGAAATACAATTATACTATTGCTTGTCGTGGCGCTTGCTTTCCCGGTTTCTTCCCGGGCCTGCTCGGCCATCATCATTTCCGGAAAGTACACGGCGGACGGCAAGCCGCTGATGATGAAGACGCGCGATCAGGGAGACAAGAACTTCAATACGAATATCAAGTATTATACGGGGGGCAAGTACGATTATATCGCCATGGGCCCCACGCCGTGGGTGCCGGCCGATCAGATCCGGAGCACCGGCGGCGGCATGAATTCGGTCGGGCTTTGCATGGCCGGGCTGACCTCCCACAGCTTTCCGAACGACAAAGTGAAGGTTCCCGGGCGCAGCCTCGCGCTGCTGGAGAAATACGCCCTGGCCAATTTCAAGAGCATCGAGGAGTTCGACGCCTACCTGGCTACGCTTTCGCATCCCCTGGGCATTCGCGCCAACCTGGGTGTGATTGACGCCGAGGGCGGTGCCGCCTTCTATGAGTTTGGCAACGATACCTGGGTCAAATATGACGTCAACGATCCGCAGGTGGCCCCCGAAGGCTATCGTTGCTGCACGAACTTCTCCTTCAGCGGGGATGTGCCGCAGCACAAGAGCCGCAACCGGTACGATGACTGCATCGAGATCATGGGCCGGATGAAGAAGAATGCGGAGGGCAAGTTTGAGGCGGATCCCCTCTGGCTGCTGGACGAGTGCGGACGCTCCTTCACCAATGTCACCCATCCGGACTTTGCCCGTGGGGGCGGAATGGTATTCGACGAGGGGCTCATCAGTTATCGCAATACGAGCAATATCATTGTTTTCCAGGGCGTTCCCGCCGGCAGCGATCCCCGCTACTGCGTGATGTGGACGGCGCTGGGCCATCCCCGGTGTTCGCCGGCCATTCCGTTGCTGGCCTCCATGGGCAATACCATTCCCGACTATATCGACTGCCCGCCGGAGAAGTTTGCACCGATCTTCCGCGATGTGATGGATATCTCCGATGGATATCTCTATACGGATACCCAGTTGGGGCGCGAACGCTGGTTCGATATCGACAATGCCATCCGCCTGCAGAAGATTGCCTTTCAGGTAGAAAAGGAGATCAGCGGCCTGTTCCTTCCGCTCCACGCCAAGTGGGAGCGGGGAGAGCTCTCCGACGAACAGTTCGTCAAATCCTACGGCAAGCAGCTCCCGACCTACTACCGGATTTTCCGGAAGCGGTTCAAGAAGTATCTGTAATTCCCGATGAAAACCCGGCGCCCGGACGATGTTTGGCAGGAGGCCCTTGCGGGGTTCAGAAGCTATCTGAAGCTCGAAAAGTCCCTTTCCTCCAACACGTTGGCGGCTTATAGCCGGGATGTGTCCGGCCTGTTCGATTTCCTACGGGAAAAGGGAGTCCCGACGCCGCTGGATGCCCAGACGTCCGACCTGGAGGCCTTTGTGGCCGCCCGCGTTTCGGAGGACAAACTGGCCAAGCGGTCGCAGGCCCGCCTCCTCAGTTCCATCAAGTCCTTCTATGGTTTCCTCGACCAGGAGGGGCGGCTCGCCGAGAATCCATCCGACAGCCTTGCCGCGCCGCACCTGAATCCCCACCTGCCCAGCGTGCTGACCTACGATGAAGTGAAGAAGATTCTCGAATCGGTGGATCTCTCCAAACCCGGCGGCCACCGCGACCGCGCCATGCTGGAGGTGCTTTATTCCTGCGGATTGCGCGTCAGCGAGCTGGTGAATCTCCACATTTCCGATCTCTTCCTGAAGGAAGGCTACGTGCGCATTATCGGCAAGGGCAACAAGCAGCGGCTGGTTCCCATCGGGGAGATTGCAGCCGACCAGATCGGCTATTGGATGGATGAGCGGCGCGGCTGGCCAATAAAAAAGGATGCCGAAGACATCCTTTTCATCAACCGCCACGGCGGAAAACTCTCGCGCGTTGCGGTATTCAATCTGGTGCGGGACCGGGCGGTAGCGGTGGGAATCACCAAGGAGATTTCACCCCATACTTTCCGCCACTCCTTTGCCACCCATCTGGTGGAGAACGGTGCGGATCTGCGCGTGGTGCAGGAGATGCTGGGGCACGAGAGTATCCTGACGACGGAAATCTATACCCACATTGATACCCGCAAGTGGCAGGAGACCATTCTCCGCTATCACCCTAAAAGCGAGTGACGCTCGATGCGCCGCGGGTCTTGACCTTGGCTTCACCGGCTCCGGTGATGGCCAGGCTGCAGGCTCCTGCCGCATCGCCCTTGACCGTTCCGACACTGCAGATCGTAGCCGAGCAGGCGCCGACCAGGTCCACCTTGGCCTTGTTGACCGTCAGGTAGCAATCCTTGGCGCCGAAGTTGCAGGCACCGGCCATATCCAGGTCGAGTTCCATGACGGGACCCTCCAGGCGGTAGTTGTCAGCGCCGGCGGCATCTACCTTCAGCTCCCGGATGTCGCAGACAAAGGCAATGTTGTTCGCACCGGCACTCTCAATCTCAAGCTTCCCGCACTTGATGGGTTCCACCGATTTGAAGTTCACGGCACCTGCCACATCGATTTCCGTCAGAATGGCGGGCGCGGGCACGACGATGTCGATTACTTCCGAAAGCGGAGCTACCACCTCTTCTTTGACGGAAACAATCTTGATACCCTTCTTTTTCAGCGATTTGCGGCTGGCATCGATGATGAGCGAACCATCTTTGAGCGTCACGGAAACGGCATTGATCAGGACGGTGTCTCCCGTCAGGGAAATCGCTGTAGCGGCAGGATCCAAAACCACGTTGACGCCGCCTTTGACGGTGATTTCCGTATAGTTGCCCGGGGAGTCGATCACGCGGGTGTCCACCACGCCGGAGAGTTCGCCGCCGTAGCTGCACGCTGCCATCATCAGGAGCGGTGCGAGGAATGCAAGGAGTCTTTTCATGAGTATGTGTTTTAAAAATGTTCTGTCCGTTAGACTGCCGGATGGGCCGGAAGGTTGCAGCCTTATATTACAAAGGTATGAATTTTTTTTACCAACTTTGGAAACCTTTTGGCGGAGAGTTCCGTCTAACTGGCAAAACCAATTAAAACGAGCAACATGATGACGTTACCTATTTTAGAAGAGATTCTCCTTCCGATCTGCATCTGCGTCCTCCTTCCGGTGGCCATCGTCTGGATCTGTGCCGTGTACCGGCGCAAGAACCTCACCCGCAAGGCGGAGGTTCTGATGAAAGCCCTGGAGACCGGCGCTCCCTGCGACGTGGACGGGTTTATCCAGGACAAGAAAGCGCTGAAGCGCAAGGCCCAGGCTTCCCGTGACGTGAAGGTCCGGATGCACGACCACATTCAGACCGGTTTCATCCTGATTGCCATCGGTGGCGCGTTCCTCATCTGGTGGATTGTGGAATCCGGCACCTTCCAGGTATTTACCGGTTCGATGCTGCTGCTGATGGGAATCGGTTTCACCCTGAGCGGCTTTATCGGTCGCAAGATGTTTGCGAAAGAAATCGAAGCTGAGGAAAAGAAAACAGTTGAACAAATCTCGGTTGACAAGGCCGAATAAATGACGCGCGAGCAGTTCATTGGTCAGGTTAAACAGGAGCAGGAGCCGCTGCGGCGGTTTCTGCTTGGCCTTTGTGGCGGCAATGCGGCTGAAGCGGATGATTTGGCCCAGGAGGCGCTGGTGCGCGCCTATCTGGCGCTGGATCGGTTCGAAGGCCGCTCCCGCTTCTCGACCTGGCTCTTCAGAATTGCTTACAATTGCTTCTATGACAGGCTGAAAGCCGCTTCGCGCAACACGGCTGAATCGCTGTCGCCGGCAGCCGAGCGCGTTGCGGGCGGCGAGATTCCCGACGAGCAGTTCCGCTACCAGGCGCTCTATCGGGCTATCGATGCGCTTTCGCCCGATGAGAAGGCGGTTATCCTGCTCTTCTACATGGAAGACCGGCCGATCCTCGAGATTGCCAAGATTACTTCACTCACGGTGAGCGCCATCAAGTCCCGCCTGCACCGGGGTCGTATTCACTTGAAAAACTATCTGGAAAATGAAAGATGACAAAGAGATCCGGGATTTCTTCCACGCGCAGCGACCGAAGGTCGGCGGGGAGGAGGCCTTTCTGGCACGTCTGAACGAGCGGCTCGTGTTCGCCGACCAGGTCAAGGGCTATTGCCGCCAGGAGCGCAGGCGCTCCCGCCGCGGCGTGGTCATTGCCGGTATCATCGGGCTCCTCTGTGGAATCGGCCTGGTCCTGATGCTGATTTATCTGCCGGCCTACCTTCCTGAAGCCTCCACGGTCTGGGCCAACACGGCAGAGAATGTCCGGATGGCTGCCCGCGAGGGATTTGCCGACGCGGCTGCCAATGCCAACTTCGATTATCTGCGCTTCGGCCTGCTGATCCGCTGGCGTTATTTCATCCTGGCCGCACTGGCCTTGGGTGTCATCGTGCCAACGGGTTATGCCGTCGTCAGAAAAATCACGGAATAACGCAAAAAAGTTTTGCAACTTCCGCGAAAACATCTATCTTTGCCATCCCAAAACGGTGCGGTAGTTCAGCCTGGTTAGAATGCCGGCCTGTCACGCCGGAGGTCGCGAGTTCGAGCCTCGTCCGCACCGCAAAGAGCCAACCCAAAAGGTTGGCTCTTTTGCGTGCGGTAAGAGGCGAAGAACGAGCGGCCTCGCCCCCTCCGGGGGCAGCCGCCGGAGGCGGCAGGGGGTGGATATGGCACGCGATTGCCCGCGGCACGCGGGCTCGAGCCTCGTCCGCACCGCCAAAATAAGAGCAACGCAGAAGCGTTGCTCTTTTATTTTGCCGGTGCTGGGGCACCTATATTTACTGGTGGCACAGCCCCCAGACCCCTCGGCCACGCGGCCGGATCGCCGACAGCGCCGAGCCGGTGCTTGCGAAGCGAGGACTTTTTCGTCCGAGCGCAGCAAGACACCCGAGGCGCCAGGCGGACGGCGTCCGGCGAAAGACAAAAGCGCCAGGCGGACGGCCGCAATCCGTAATCGCGGTGCGTAAAAAAACCGCAACCTTTTGGGCTGCGGCTTTTCACTTTGTCGACAATTAATTATGCCTCGGGAGTAACGGAGACATAGGACTTGTCGTCGCGTTTCTTCTTGAAGGACACCACGCCGTCAACGAGTGCGAACAGGGTGTGGTCTTTACCCATACCGACGTTCTCGCCCGGATAGTGGACAGTGCCCCTCTGGCGGACCAAGATGTTGCCAGCCTTGGCAACCTGGCCACCGAACAACTTAATACCTAAGCGTTTGCTTTGTGATTCACGGCCGTTCTTCGAACTACCTACACCTTTTTTGTGTGCCATACTCTTTAGTCCTTTAATTAATTATGCGATTGCAATTTCTTCGATCTGGATCTTGGTCAGGTACTGACGGTGGCCGTTCTTCTTCTGATAACCTTTGCGGCGTTTCTTCTTGAAGATGATCACCTTGTCGGCTTTGCAATGCTCCAGGACCGTGGTCTTGACATTGACACCCTTTACATAGGGAGCACCGACTTTCACCTTACCCTCGTTGTCGAGGAGGAGTACTTTGTCGAATTCGAGGGCGGAACCTACTTCGGCAGCCTGGCGATTGACGAAGATCTGCTTGCCCGCTTCGACCTTGAACTGCTGTCCAGCAATATCTACGATTGCGTACATAAATAAATTTTGTTAAAATTTATAACCGTAAGCGGATACACTCAAGTATCTCTTAATCACTAGCTTAGCGGTTGTCTGTCAATATTTTGGGACTGCAAAGGTAAAAACTTTTCCCCAGCGGACAAAATATTTTGCAGCCTTTCAGTGCCTAAGCGTCAATATTCGCGTACTTCGCGTTCTGTTCGATGAACTCGCGGCGCGGTGCGACATCGTCGCCCATCAGCATCGAGAAGATGCGGTCGGCTTCGGAGGCGTTCTCGATATAAACCTTGCGGAGAATACGGGTCTTCGGGTCCATCGTGGTGTCCCAGAGCTGCTCGGGGTTCATCTCGCCGAGACCTTTGTAGCGCTGGATCTTCAGTCCGGCTTCCTTTCCCTTGCCGAGGCGCTCGATGGCCTGGTCGCGTTCTTCGTCGGTCCAGCAGTAGGTCCGGTCCTTGCCCTTGGCCACCAGGTAGAGCGGCGGCGTGGCGATATAGACGTAACCGTTGCGGATCAGATCAGGCATATAGCGGAAGAAGAAGGTCAGGATCAGGGTGGCGATGTGGGCGCCGTCCACGTCGGCATCGGCCATGATAATCACCTTGTGGTAACGGAGTTTGGAGAGGTTCAGCTGTTTCGGATCCTCCTCCGTGCCGACGGTCACGCCGAGTGCGGTGTAGATGTTGCGGATCTCCTCGCTCTCGAAAGCGCGGTGCTCCATGGCCTTCTCGACATTGAGAATCTTACCGCGAAGCGGCAGGATGGCCTGGAAATCGCGGTCGCGGCCCTGCTTGGCCGATCCGCCTGCGGAGTCGCCCTCCACGAGGAAGAGCTCGCACTTCTCCGGGTCGTTGTCGGCGCAGTCGGCCAGCTTGCCGGGGAGTCCGCTGCCGGACATCACCGTCTTGCGCTGCACCAGTTCACGCGCCTTGCGGGCGGCCTGGCGGGCCTGGGCGGCCAGAATCACCTTGTCGATGATGATCTTGGCGTCCTTCGGGTTTTCCTCGAGATACTGCTCGAGCACCTGGCTCACAGCCTGCTGCACGGCGCCGCGGACCTCGGTATTGCCGAGTTTGGTCTTGGTCTGGCCCTCAAACTGCGGTTCGGCCACCTTCACGGAGATGACGGCGGTCAAGCCCTCGCGGAAGTCCTCGGGACTGATTTCAACCTTGGCCTTGGCGAGGAAGCCGTTCTTCTCGGCGTAGCTCTTCAAGGTGCTGGTCAGGCCGGCGCGGAAACCGACCAGGTGGGTACCGCCTTCAATCGTGTTGATGTTGTTCACATACGAGTGGATGTTCTCGTTGAAGTCGGTATTGTATTGCATGGCCATCTCGATGGGGATGGTCTTGTTGGTTTCGAGGTAGATGGGCTTCTCGGTCAGGCGGCGGCGGTTGCTGTCGAGGTATTCGACAAACTCCTGCAGGCCTTTCTCCGAATAGAAGACATCTTCCGGCTTGACTTTGTGCTCGATACCGTCCTCGTCGTAGACCACCTTGTCCTCCTGGCGCAGGTCGCGCAGGGTCAGGCGGATGCCCTTGTTGAGGTAGGCCAGTTCGCGGAGACGTTTGGCCAGCGTGTCGTAATTGTAAACGCAGTTGGTTGCGGTGAAGATCTCCGGATCCGGATGGAAGGAGATGATGGTACCGGAGTCGTTGGCCTCGCCCACCACCTTGACGTCGTAGAGCGGCTTGCCTTTGGCGTACTCCTGCACGAAGATCTTGCCTTCGCGGTGGATCTCGGCGCGCAGGTGGTCGGAGAGGGCGTTCACGCAGGAGACGCCGACGCCATGCAGACCGCCGGAGACCTTGTAGCTGTCTTTGCTGAATTTACCGCCGGCGTGGAGCACCGTGAGGACCACCTCGAGGGCGGAACGCTTTTCCTTCTCATGCATGCCGGTCGGGATGCCTCGGCCGTTATCTTTGACGGTAATAGAGTTATCTTCGTTGATGGTGACCAGGATGTCGTCGCAGAACCCTGCGAGCGCTTCGTCGATGGAGTTGTCCACGACCTCATAGACGAGGTGGTGGAGACCCCGGTCGCTGATATCGCCGATATACATCGACGGGCGTTTACGGACGGCTTCGAGTCCTTCGAGGACCTGGATACTTTCGGCAGAATACTGGGCTTCCGCCGCGTTCATTTCTTGTTCAGTCATTGCGGTTCGTGTAATAACTTACAAATGTAGACAAAATATCGATTCGTGCGCACGCACGCGCGCGAAAAACCGCAAAAAAGCCGCAAAAAAGTCAGTAAATGAGGATGCCTGCCACTGCGGAGAGCAGCAGCATGAGGATGGCATCCGCCTTGAACCACACGGCCGCGAAAACGACGGCAAAAATGACGAGCGATATCCAGTCCGGGAAGGTCTCCCGGTTGAGGAAAAGCAGGGCTGCCGCCCCGATCATGCCGGTGGTCAGCGGACGCAGCCAGCCGACAATGCTCTCCACGTAACGGTTCTTATGCAACCGCTTGTAGAAGGCGGCGATGAGAATCATCAGGGTCAGGGGCGGCACACAGACGGCCAGCGTAGCCAGAAAACTGCCCAGTACGCTGCCGGTGACCGTATATCCGACATACGTTGCGCTGTTGATGGCAATCGGGCCCGGGGTCATCTGCGAGATGGCCACGATATCGGCGAACTGTTCGCCGGTGAGCCAGGCGTGCTGCACGATCACCTCGTTCTGCACCAGCGAAAGCATCGCGTAGCCGCCGCCGAATCCGAAGAACCCGATCTTCAGGAAGGAGAGGAAAAGCTGCAGGTAGATCATGGCATCCTCCTCCGGTTTTTAACCAGCACCTCGACGACGCCGGCCAGGATGCCGGCCAGAATCAGCCAGATGGGGGAGAAGCCCGTCTGCCAGATGAGCAGCGCCACGGCAATCGCCAGAAAAACCATCGGCCAGCG
This sequence comes from Bacteroidales bacterium, assembly GCA_017544005.1. Lineage (GTDB taxonomy): Bacteria > Bacteroidota > Bacteroidia > Bacteroidales > UBA932 > Cacconaster. The sequence goes on along the minus strand of JAFYEZ010000039.1, from coordinate 104,530 downwards.
CAGCGGTTTGAGCATGCGGACGAACGGGACGGCGATGAGCGCCACCACGGCGGGCCGGAGTCCCTGGAAGGCGGCCGCCACGTAACGGTTGTCGCGGAATCCGCCCAGGAACATCGCAATCAGCAGGATGATGGCGAAACAGGGGACAACGGTGCCCAGTACGGCCACCAGCGCCCCGATCCATCCCCGCATCTTATACCCCACGAAGACGGCGGTATTCAACGCCACCGGCCCAGGAGCTGACTGGGCCAGTGACAGTTGGTTATAGAAGTCTTCTTTTTCGAACCAGCCTTTGCGCTCGACCACTTCCCGTTCGATCATCGGCAGCATCGCATAGCCGCTGCCGAAGGTAAAGGCGCCGATCTTGAAGAAGCTCCAGAAGAGCTGCCAGAGCATCTTACAGGTACTTGTAGAACAGCGCGATGGACTCCATTCCCTTGCGGAACTGGCTGAGCAGGTAGCTCTCGTTCGGGGAGTGGATGAGGTCCCGCTCCAGGCCGAATCCCATCAGCACGGGATCCGCGCCCAGAATCTTCTGGGCATCCGCGATAACGGTGATGGAACCGCCGCCGCGGCTGGGAACCGGCTCGATGCCGTACACCTCACCGATGGCGTGGGAAGCGGCCTTGTAGGCAGGGGAGGACATCGGCAGACCGAAACAGCCGCCGCCATGGATGTTCTTCACGGTGACCTTCACGCCCTTGGGCGCGATCTTGAGGAAGTATTTGGTGAAGAGTTTGGCAATCTTGTCCGCACTCTGGTTGGGCACCAGTCGCATCGAAATTTTGGCATGCGCCTCGGAAGGGATGATGGTCTTGGAGCCGGCGCCCGTGAAGCCGCCCCAGATGCCGTTCACATCGAGGCAGGGACGGATGCCGGTGCGCTCCAGCGTGGTAAAGCCCTTCTCGCCGGCGACGGCGTCGATGCCGAGTCCCTTCTTGTATTCTTCCATGTCGAACGGGGCGCGGCCGAGCATCTTGCGCTCTGCCCGGGTGAGGTCCACCACGTCGTCGTAGAAGCCCGGAATGGTGATGCGTCCGTCTTTGTCAATCAGGGTGTCGATCATCTTGCAGAGGGCGTTGATCGGGTTGACGATGGCGCCGCCGTAATGGCCGGAGTGGACATCTTTGTTGGGGCCGGTGACGGAGACCTCCATGTACTGCATGCCGCGCATGCCGGTGTTGATGGAGGGGACCTTGTCGGAGATCATCGTGGTGTCGGAGATGAGGATCAGGTCGCAGGCGAGTTTCTTTTTGTTGGCCTTCATCCAGGCAGCCAGGCTCGGGGAACCGATCTCCTCTTCACCCTCGATCAGGAATTTGATGTTGTGGCGGAGCTTCTTCTCGCGGACCAGATACTCGAAGACCTTGATGTGCATGAAGTGCTGGCCCTTGTCGTCGTTCGCACCGCGGCCCCAGATGGCGCCGTCCTTGACAACCGGCTCGTAAGGATTGGTCTTCCAGAGATCCAGCGGCTCTTCCGGCTGGACATCGTAGTGTCCATAGACGAGAATGGTCTGGGCCTTGGGGTCGAACTTCTTCTCGGCAAAGACTACCGGGTGGCCGGCCGTCTCGCAGACTTCGGCGGTATCGACGCCGGCCGCCTTGAGCAGTTCGACGATTTTCTCCGCACAGCGGTACATATCCTGCTTGTGGGCGGGGTTGGAGCTGACGGAAGGGATGCGGAGCTCCTGGAAGAGCTCGTCGAGGAAACGTTTTTCGTTTTTCTCGATGTATTGTTTCATTTCCATAACGGTATGTGTATTTGTTGCTGTTTTGGGTGTTTCTGACAAAGATAGCTATTTTTTTACTACCTTTGCAACCCCTATGGGGACACTTTCCGTATCAACGAAATAATCATTTAAACATCAATATGAAAGTATCGCAGAAAAAGGTTGACGAACAGAACCTTACCGTAACCATCGCCCTCGAGAAGGAAGACTGGGCAGAGGCACGCAAAAAGAAACTCAACGAATACCGTCGCACCGCCGACATCAAGGGCTTCCGCAAGGGAATGGCCCCGATGTCGCTCATCGAGCGCATCCACGGCGGCCAGGCGCTGGCAGAGGTGATCAATACCCAGGTGGGTGAACAGCTCCAGAACTTCATCGAGAGCAAGAAACTCGACATCATCGGCGAGCCGCTCCCGAGCGAGAAGGAGGAGAAGAACGACTGGGACAACCCGGATACTTTCAGCTTCAGTTTCGACATCGCCCTCGCTCCCAAGGTGGAATTCACCGTTTCGGCAGAGGACAAGATTCCTTACTATCAGGTCAATGCGACGGCCAAGGCCCTGAAGGACTACAAGGCTTCGCTGCTCAAGCAGTACGGCTCGCTCGAGACCGGCAAGACCGCCAAGGAAGACGATTTCGTGATTGCTGACTTCACCGCCGGCGACCGCAAGGTGGAATCCGCTTACGTAGCCCTCCGCAGCATCCAGGACGAGGAGATCAAGAAGAGTTTCGTCGGCCTCAAGGCCGGTGACACCCGCGACGTGGATATCGTCAAGACCTTCGTCAACGAAGCAGACCGCGCCGCCATGTTCAAGGTCAAGAAGGAGGAACTCTCCGAGCTGCCCGCAGACTGGAAGATGACCGTGAAGGAGATCAAGACCTTCGTGGATGCCAAGCCGGTCCAGGCTACCTTCGACCAGATCTTCGGCAAGGACGCCGTCAAGACGGAGGAGGAGTTCGACGCCAAGGTCAAGGAGCGCCTCGAGGCTGAATATGTGCAGGAAGGCGACTTCCGTTTCAGCACCGACGCCAAGGAGTACTTCATCAAGAAGACCGCCATCCAGCTTCCGGACGCTTTCATGAAGCGCTGGATCTTCACCGCCAACGAGGGTAAGTTCACCAAGGAGGAGATCGAGAAGGAATACGACCTCTTCGCCAAGGATTTCCGTTGGGATATGATCCGCAACAAGATCATCAAGGACCAGAAGATCAAGACCTCCCGCGAGGATCTGCTCGCCGAGGCCAAGAAACTGGCTGCTTACCAGTTTGCCATGTACGGCATGAACTCGGTTCCCGAGGAGACGCTGCTCCAGTTTGCCGAGCGCACCCTCGCTGACGAGCAGCAGGCCCGCCGCATCTTCGACAAGGTGCAGGACGACCATGCGCTCGCCTTCATCCGCCAGAGCGTGACCCTCGACAAGAAGAAGGTCTCTATCGAAAAAATGCGTGAACTGACCGCCTAAACCGTTATGAAATCCGAATTCGAAAAGTTTGCCGTCTCGCGCGGAATCAGTTCCGCGACGCTCCACAGCCTCGCCTCCGTCTATGCGGGTTACATCAACCCGACCATCGTGGAAGAGCGCCGGCTCAACGTGGCGCAGATGGATGTCTTCTCCCGCCTGATGGTGGACCGCATCATCTTCCTCGGCGGTCCGATCGACGATGACGTGGCCAACATCATCCAGGCGCAGCTGCTCTTCCTCGATTCGAACGGGTCGGATTCGGATATCACGCTCTATATCAATTCGCCGGGCGGCGTGGTGTATGCCGGCCTGGGCATCTACGACACGATGCAGACCATCCAGAGCGACGTGAAGACCATCTGCACCGGCATGGCCGCTTCGATGGCCTCCGTGCTGCTGGCAGCCGGCACGAAGGGCAAACGCTCGATCCTGCCTCACTCCCGCGTGATGATCCATCAGCCGATGGGCGGCGCGCAGGGGCAGGCTTCCGATATCGAGATTACGGCCCGCGAGATTCTCAAGCTCAAAGAGGAGTTGCACCAGATTCTGGCGCACCACACCGGTAAGCCCATCGAAGAGATCACCCGGGATGCAGACCGCGATTTCTGGATGACCGCTCCGGAGGCGCTCGCCTACGGCATGGTGGATGAAATCATAGCACCGCGCAAGAAGTAATGGCCGAGCGGACCAACGACAGCTCGCGCTGCATTTTCTGCGGCCGCAGTCAGGATCAGGTGGAGTTGCTGGTGAAAGTCGGCGACCGGGCCATCTGCTCGGACTGTATCCGCAGCCTCGACGACTATCTTCGCGAAGTGCTCGGCGAAACGCCGAGTCCCGCTTCGCGCAAGACCCCTGCCACGGATCTGCCCCTCATCAAGCCCCGTGAAATCAAGGAGTTCCTGGATCAGTACGTGATCGGTCAGGACGAGGCCAAGAAGACGCTTGCCGTGGCGGTTTACAACCACTACAAGCGCATTTCCCGCAAGGAGGACGACGACCTGATCGAGAAGTCCAACATCCTGATGGTTGGCCCCACCGGTACCGGCAAGACGCTGCTGGCCAGGACTATCGCCAAGATGCTGGGCGTCCCCTTCGCCATCGTGGATGCCACGGTGCTGACCGAGGCGGGCTATGTGGGGGAGGATGTCGAGAGCATCCTGACCCGTCTGCTCCAGGATGCGGATTACGATGTGGCCCGGGCCGAGCGGGGCATCGTCTTTATCGATGAGATCGACAAGATCGCCCGCAAGAGTGATAACCCCTCCATCACGCGCGACGTTTCAGGAGAAGGGGTGCAGCAAGCCCTGCTCAAGATCCTGGAAGGCAACGTGGTGAACGTCCCGCCGCAGGGCGGCCGCAAGCATCCTGAGCAGCGGATGATCGCCGTCAACACGGAGAACATCCTCTTCATCTGTGGTGGCGCCTTCGAGGGAATCGAGCGCCACATTTCGCAGCGGCTCAACATGCAGGTGATCGGCTTCAATGCGCAGAAAGAGCGCGAGCAGGTGGACAAGAACAACCTGATCCAGTACGTGGCTCCGCAGGATCTGCGCTCCTACGGCCTGATTCCGGAAATCATCGGCCGCCTGCCGGTGGTGACGCATCTCGATCCGCTGGACCGCGAGAGCCTGCTCTCCATTCTGACCGAACCGAAGAATGCCCTGATCAAGCAGTACAAGGCCCTCTTCGCGATGGACGGTATCCGGTTGACGGTACGCAAAGAGGTGCTGGAATTCATCGTCGATACCGCCATTTCCTTCAAACTGGGCGCCCGCGGCCTGCGCAGCCTCTGCGAGGCCATCATGACCGACGCGATGTTCGATGCCCCCACCCTCGGCCGCAAATCCCTGACCATCTCCCTGGCCTACGCCAAGGAGAAGATCGGCAAATATGCCGGCAAGTTGGGATGCTCGGCTTAGGTGCCGCTCGAAAGGGTGGCCCTTTTTTATCAGCTTATTTTTGTTTATATTTGTCGTAATGTGGTCCTCCTCCCTTTATACCACTCAATGCGACAGGGCTTGGGCTTATGATGTCTATTATTACGATCCGGAGTATGATATTTCTTCTAATTCGATTTGCCGAAGTCCCTGGTTTCGGTGCACACCATTTCACGTTCGCGCAGTGATGCCGTTCTCGGCGTACTAAATCACAAAAGGCGCCTCTCATTCGACTTTTTTTGATGCTCAGCGTCTCGATTTGCAACTATCGCGCGGGGCTATTTTGCGTAACTTCCTTGAAATCAGCCGCTTATCATTATAGAATCCGCGCGGTCTGCTTTTCCGTGCGACACCGCGCGGATGGTGAATTGCCAACTATTTGGTGATGAGATATATACGGTATTATCGTCCGCGCGATGAATTCAAAACACAGGGTCGATTCCTGGGAAACTGTGCGTATTGACCGTATTGACGACAAATGGCCGCTAATCGAAAGATCAGCGGCCATTTGTCGTGAGAGGCAAGACTCTTGAAGACCTACTTCAGCGTGTCGCCGTTCATCTCGATGAGGAACTGCGCGTTGTTGGTGGTCTTCTCGAGGCGGCTCTTGAGGAATTCCATGGCCTCGATGGAGTTCATGTCGGCCAGGTAGTTGCGCAGGAGCCAGATGCGGTTGATGTACTCCGGATCGTAGAGCAGGTCGTCGCGGCGGGTGGAACTCAGGGTGACGTCCACAGCCGGGAAGATGCGCTTGTTGGAAAGTTTCCGGTCGAGCTGCAGCTCGAGGTTGCCGGTACCCTTGAATTCCTCGAAGATCACATCGTCCATCTTGGAGCCGGTCTCGGTGAGGGCGGTGGCCAGGATGGTGAGCGAGCCGCCGTTTTCAATGTTGCGGGCTGCGCCGAAGAAGCGCTTGGGCTTCTGGAGGGCGTTGGCATCCACACCGCCGGAGAGCACCTTGCCCGAAGCGGGCTGCACCGTGTTGAAGGCGCGCGCGAGGCGGGTGATCGAGTCGAGCAGGATGACCACGTCGTGGCCACACTCCACCAGGCGCTTGGCCTTCTCGAGCACCATGCTGGAGACCTTCACGTGGCGCTCCGCGGGTTCGTCGAAGGTCGATGCGATGACCTCCGCCTTGACGCTGCGCTCCATGTCGGTGACCTCCTCCGGACGCTCGTCGATGAGCAGGACAATCATATAGACCTCCGGATGATTGTCGGCAATGGCATTGGCAATGTCTTTGAGCAGCACGGTCTTACCGGTCTTAGGCTGGGCGACGATCAGGCCGCGCTGGCCCTTTCCGATGGGGGTGAAGAGATCCACCACGCGGACCGAAATGTTGCTGTTGTGGCCGTGGCCGGTGAGGTTGAACTTCTCCTCCGGGAAGAGCGGGGTGAGGAAGTCGAACGGCACGCGGTCGCGGATAGATTCCGGGGAACGGCCGTTGATCAGGCGCACCTTGATGAGCGGGAAGTATTTTTCCCCTTCTCTCGGAGGACGGATCTCGCCGAGGATCGTATCACCGGTCTTGAGGGCGTAGGATTTGATCTGCGCCTGCGAGACATAGATATCGTCCGGGGAGTTGAGGTAGTTGTAGTCGGAAGAGCGGAGGAATCCGTAGCCGTCGGGCACAATCTCCAGCACGCCGGTGGCCTCCACCGTGCCCTCGAATTCGATGCGCGGCTGCTTGGGCTGCTGCGGCTGCTGATTCTGCGGGCGCTGCTGATTCTGGTTCTGCTGCTGACCCGGATTCTGGGGACGCGGCTGACCGCCCTGTCTGGGCTGCTTCTGCTCGGCCGGCTTCTCTTCGGGCTTGTTCTCGGCCTTGGGCTGCTCGAGCGGGAGCTCAGGCTCGCTGGCCGTGGTCTCCTTGCGCGGCTTGCGGCCCCGTTTGGGCTTGTCGGCGTTTGCAGGGGCATCGACTGCCGGTTTGGTCTCGGAAGCGGGAGCGGCTTCTGCCGGAGCCTGTGCGGGCTCGGCATTCTTCTTGGGGCGGCCGCGTTTGGGCTTCTCGGCCGGAGCGGCCTCGGCAGGTTTGGCCTCCTTGGGCGTCTCCTTGGGAGCGGCCGGCGCTTTCTGTTCGGGCGTATTCTTCTTTTCCTGAGCGGCAGGGCCTCTGCGGCGCGGTCTCAGGGTAATCTTTTCACTGGATTGGTTGGCCTGTTCATCGAGAATGGCGTAGACCAGGTCGGTTGCATCGAGGGCCTCGGGTTTACGGATGTTGTATCCCTTGGCGAGTGCCAGCAAGTCTTCGCGACTTTTGGCTTCAAGTTCGTCTTTTGTAATCATATTTGTGGAAGGGGACGCTCCGCAGATGGGACGGATTATCCTTGTAAATCACGGCAAAGATAATCAAAAATGCACGAAACGCAAAAAAAGTTCCGCACCGGGAGAACTATTCCAGTTCGCCGGCTTTTTCCTTTTTCTCCAGGTCTTTGAGTGACCGGATAGCCTGCGGGCAGAGAATCAGGATGACGATGACGTTGATCCAGGTGGTGAGTCCCACGCCGATATCACCCAGCTGCCAGATGACATTGGCCTCGCGGACCGCACCGAACACGACGGCCGCCGCAATCAGAAGCCGATAAATCCAGACGACCGCCTTTTCCAGTTTCCAGCGGTGCTTGCCGCCGGTTGAGCAGAGGTAGGCGATGCTGGATTCCGCATAGAAATAGTAGGCGATGATGGTCGTGAAAACGAAGAAGAAGAGGGCGATGGAAACGAATGCGCCGCCGAATCCGTGGAACACCTTGTCCACGGCGGCTTGGGTGAACCCGACATAGTTGTTGCCCAGCTCGGGGGCGCCGGTCATCACGGTTCCGCCCGCCGCATCGAATACATTATAGGTGCCGGAACTGAGAATCATCAGGGCCGTGGCGGTACAGACCAGCAGGGTGTCGATATAGACCGAGAAGGCCTGGACGAGGCCCTGTTTGGCCGGATGCGACACGTCGGCGCTGGCCGAAGCGATGGCGCCGCCGCCCTGACCCGCTTCGTTGGAATAGAGACCGCGTTTGACGCCGAAGGCGATGGCGCTGCCCAGAATGCCGCCGAAGGCCGCGTTGGTGCCGAATGCACTCGTGAAAATCAGACTGAACATGCCGGGAATCGCCTTGTAGTTGAGGGCGACGATGATCAGCGAGAAGAGGATATAGATAACGGCCATGATCGGGGTGATGACAGCCGCCACGTTGGCGATGCGCTTGACGCCGCCCGCCACGACCAGCAGAAGCAGCGAGGCAAGCAGGATGCCGCCGGCCAGCGGCGGAAGGTGGAAGGAGTTGAAGGCGGCGGAAGCAGCCCCGTTGGCCTGCACCGTGACACTCAGCAATCCGTATCCGATAATCGTGAAGAGCGCGAACAGGATACCCAGCCAGCGCTGCTTGAGACCGTTGTCGATATAGGTAGTCGGGCCGCCGCGCCATCCGGTGTGATGGGGGAACTTGTAGATCTGCGCGAGCGTCGATTCGACAAAGGCGGTGGAGGCGCCGAAAAAGGCAATCACCCACATCCAGAAGATGGCGCCCGGGCCGCCCATCGCGATGGCCGTGGCCACGCCCACGATATTGCCGGTTCCCACGCGGCCCGAGAGGGCCATGCAGAAGGCCTGGAACGACGAGACGCCCTTGGCTTTGGGTACGTCTTCCTCCGTGGAGGCCCCGGAAATTTCAATGGGCACCGGCTCTTTCTTGCGGGCGAAAAGCAGCTTGACCATCAGTTTCAGACGGCGGATCTGGACGAATCGGGTTCGGACGGTAAAGTAGAGTCCGGCGGCAATCAGCAGAATCACCAGGGCGGGACTCCAGACAATGTCGTTGACGGTGGAGACGATTTTTTCGAACATAACCCTCCAAAGTTAAGCAAAAAAGCCTGACTTTGCAAGAATTACTTGTCCCAGTAGCTGGAGGTCTTCTTGAACTTGAGGATGTCGGCCAGGGCGGATGCCTTCGCGGCAAAGCGGAAGCTCCAGCTTTCCCACTGTCCGTTCGGCACCCAGGAGATGGACATCGTGAAGCAGTGGAGGTCGTAGGTGGCGCTCACCTGCGTGGTGGACATCTTCAGCTTGGTGAGGTCGAAGCCGGTGTTGAAGTTCATGTCGAGCGCCTTGGTGAGCCGGAGACTGCCGGAGAGTGAGACGGTCTGCGTGTGGTTGTTCTTCACCTGCAGCCGCTCGTTGGAGTACTGGTACGACCGCGAGAAAGAGTAGTTGTAGCCGATGCGCAGCGACCAGGGAATGTTCGGGTTCATGTAGTAGCACCAGCCGCCCGGAATGTATTCGCCGGTAATCGGGTGGTAATAGATGAAGGCGTAGTCGCTGTTGCCGCCATGGCTGTGGCCGTGGTCGTGCCCGTCTCCGTCGCCGCCCCCGCCGGCGGGCGCTCCGCTGTGGCCGTCGTTGCCCTGATACTTGCCGCCGCCGCTGATGGAATACGAGAGCGAGGCGCCGGCATTGGTCATGCGGGCGAGGTGACCGGTCTTGAGCACGTTGAACTTATTGATAATCTGCCCTTTTTCGTTGATGGCATAGGGGTTGAGGGTCATGTTTCCGTTGACGCCCAGCTTGCCGAACACCGTGGTGGCGCCGCTGATCGAGATGGTGGAGAGCTTGAGCGAGTCGGCCAGGAAGTTGTAGGAGCCGCTTACGCCCAGCTGGTCAATCAGCTTGACCTTTTTCGTGCCGCCTGCCGTGGAATCCTTCGGACTCTTGATCTTGGCCTCCAGGTTGTTGGCAAACGAGAAGGAGATGGCGGCGGTGCGTCCCTTGCCCGGCGGCGAGTAGAGCATGCCCGCATAGCGGTTGTACTCTTCGGTCACCGTGCTGCCGTTGGCCTTGGTATAGGTGATGCTCGTGTAGCCGTTGGCCGGCGTGCCCATTTCCGGACGCCAGCTGAAACTGAACGAAGGGGTGATCATGTGCCGGATGGCCTGCAGCTTGCTCTTGGGGCCGAAATTGAACATACCGTAGAGCCGCGTACTCATGGAGATGCCGGCCGAGAAGTTCTGGGTGACGCCAAAGGTGCTGAACAGATTGGAGTAACTGGAGACCACGCGGTCCAGGTCCGGATCGTAGTTGCGCACCTGCTCGCGGAAGAACCAGTTCATGCCGTAGGTGACCGACGGCGAGAACTGGAAATACTTGAGCAGCGTGAAGGAGGGGAGACCGATCTGGAAGTTGTGGGTCATGCCGTTCTGCATCTTGTTCCAGAAGTCGGGATCGTGGATCTCGCTGGTCTTGAAGTTGATCTTGTTCTGCAGCGTGGTGTTGTAGCTGAGCGAGATCTTTTCGTAGATCCGCTCCTTGCCCACGCGGTTCTGCCGCTTGAAGGGATAGAACCGGTTGACGCTGAAGGTGATGTTCGGGAAGGTGATGGCGTACGAACTGTCGCGGGAGCTCTGGCTGTGGAGGGCGTTGATCGAGAGGCTCATGCCGCTCCAGGTCTTCGAGTAGGAGATGGACGAGGAGGTCTGGTTCTGCAGACTCTCGGTGATGCCGGTGGAGTTGAACCGGCTGTTCGAAGGGCTGGAGAAGTTGACCGATGCGCGGAAGGAGGTTCCCGGGTGGGCCTTGGAGTCCTGCGCATGGCTCCAGGTGACGCCGAAGTTGCGCGATTCGTTGAAACTCGGGGTGCCCCGCTCGCCCGTGATGTCGTCGGAATAGTTGATGGAGAGCGAACCGTCGAACTTGTAGCGCAGTTTGTAGCGGGAAGTGAGGCGGACGGCCCAGGAACCGTAGGAGTAGATGTCGCCGGTGAGGGCGATGTCCGCATAGTCGCCGATGACGAAGGAATAGCCCAGGTCCTTGAGATACAGGCCGCGGGCGGTTTCATCGCCGTAAGAGGGGATCAGCAGGCCGCTGGCGCGGTCGGGGCGGTCCGGCACGAATCCGAAGGGGAGACCGATCGGCAGCGGCACGTCGCCGACCACGAGGTAGGCCGGGCCGAACATCGTCTTCTGCTTGGGCTCGGTCATGATCTTGGCCGTGGTCATGCGCAGGTAGTAGTGCGGATGGGGCGCGTCGCAGACCGTATATTTGCCGCCCGAGATGTTGAACGACTCGTCGGGCATCATCTTCAGGTTGTCGCCCACCAGCGTGCCGTCCTGCTGCTTGGTGGACATGTTCTTGATCTTGGCCTTCCGGGTGGTGAAGTTGTAGTAAACCTCATCCATCTGATACTCGCCGCCCTTGTCCTTCATCACCGGCCTGCCCACCACGGAGTCCGCCACCGGGTCGAACTGGCCGCGGGCATAGACGATATTCAGGTCCATGTTGTAGGCCATGTAGTCGGCCGTGATGGAGATGTCGCCGTAGTTGGCCGTGACGTTGCCGAAGTAGTAGAGAATGTTCTTTTCCAGGTCCTCGATTACCGAGTCGCGGGCTGTGGTGAAGGCGGGGCGCTCCAGGTTGCCCTGCGGAGCGGGTGTGGTGTCGCGCGGTGCGACGAGGGTGCTGTCGGTGTGCAGGGGCGGCAGCGACAGCTCCGTGGTGTCGATGACGCGTTTCTTCACCTCCGAAGAATCCGGCTGCTGCGCGAATCCTGCCGGTGCGGAGAGCACCAGCAGCGCGAGGGCCGTGAGGAGGGTCGGAAGACGCCGTATTGTCATTTGAAGGACTTTTCGTATATTTGCAAAAGTACAAAAGTAACAATTTTCCCGGAATAAGGTAGAATGCCGGCCAGAATCCTCATAGCGCTGTGGCTGTGCCTGCTCTTGGCGAGCGGGTTGCCGGTTTCCGCCCAGGAGCCTTCCGCGGCGGGTTTTACCCTCAGGACCGTGGTAATCGATGCCGGACATGGCGGCAAGGATCCGGGGTGCGTGTACGGCAAGGTGCGCGAAAAGGACATCACCCTCGACATCGCCGTCCGGCTGGGTGAAAGAATCAAGAAGGCCTACCCGGACGTGAAGGTGATTTACACGCGCGAGCGCGACATCTATATTCCTTTGGTGGAGCGCGGCCGCAAGGCCAACCGCAACCACGCGGATCTCTTCATCTCGATCCATGTCAACTCCACCACCAACAAGTCTGCACGCGGTACGGAGACCTTCCTGATGGGAACGGACAACAGCCGCTCCAATATGGAGGTCTGCAAGCGGGAAAACTCCGTGATTCTGCTGGAGGAGGATTATACGACCACCTACGCCGGTTACGATCCGAAGGAACCGGACTCCTTCATCTTTTTCAATATGATGCAGAATGCCCAGTTGGAACAGAGCGTCCGGATGGCGGAACTCGTCGAGCAGCAGCTCGCCCAGGGTCCCATTGGATTCAGCCGCGGTATCAAGCAGGCCGCGCTGCTGGTGCTCTGGAGAACCACGATGCCGGCGGTGCTGGTGGAGGTGGGATTCCTTTCCAACGCGAAGGACCGCGACCAGTTGACCGACCGCGATGCGCGCGGAAAGACGGTGGACTGCATTTTCCGGGCCTTCGCGGCCTTCAAGAAGGAGTATGACCGCCAGCCCGAGCGGCCGGAGGAGTCTTTGGCGCCCGCTGATTCTACAATCGTCCCGAGTCCGGATTCGACCGCAACTTCGACTGAGACTTCAACCGCGGCCGCTCCCACCCCGACCGACACGGTTTACCGAATTCAAATTTTTTCCCTGTCGAGAAAATTGGCCGACGGCGCACCGGAATTTCAGGGAGAACAGGTGGACTGCCTGGCGGTAGGCGAAACCTATAAATATTGCATCGGTTTTTACAAAACCCGCTTTGAAGCGGCTGCAGCGCTGTCGCGTCTGAAATCCAAGTTTTCCGGGGCGTTTTTGGTGCGTGTTGCGCCCGACGGAACGATTGTCAGATAATTTTATAAACGCACCTTTGACAGAGCGCACTGGAGCGCATATTGACAAGTGTAACTAATTGATGTACAGCGATAAAAACGTTTTTCAACATTTTTTTCACTGATACATAAGCACTTGTATTTTTCTTGAAAAAAACAATAGCAAAAAGATTTTTTTATCACGTTTTTTTCATCCATTTTTGTACTCCCGAAAAAAGCGAAAATGGGTACGCAAAAACACGATATTGTTTGGAAAAACTGCCAGGATGTGATCCGGGACAACATCCCGGCTCCCGCATACAATACCTGGTTCGCACCCATTCGTTCGGTTTCGCTGGAAAACAGCATCCTCACCATCGAGGTTCAGTCGGATTATGTCCGCGAACATATCGAGGCCAACTTCCTCGATTTGCTGAGCAAAGTTCTGCACCGCGTCATCGGTCCGGAAGCGCGTCTCCGCTACAAGGTCCGCATTGCCGACACCTTCATCACGGAGAACCAGCGTTCCACCGCACGCCTGCGCAACGTGGATATCCCGGCTCCCGATGTGGCGGCCACCTATGAAGGCAATCCCTACCTGATTCCGGGTATCAAGCGGCTCAATATCGATTCGCACCTCAATCCCCAGTACTCGATGGAGAATTTCATCGAGGGCGAGTGCAACCGCCTGGCCCGCGCAGCCGGTGTCAGCATCGCGCGCACGCCGGGACGCAACGCCTTCAACCCGCTCTTCATCTACGCGGGGCCCGGTCTGGGCAAGACGCATCTCGCACAGGCTATCGGCATTTCCGTCAAGGAGCAGTATCCCGAGAAGGTGGTGCTCTACGTCAATGCCAATACCTTCCAGAATCAGTATATGAACGCGGCCTGCTCGGCCAAGAGCAACAACAACTCCAACGAGGTCTCCGATTTCCTGCGCTACTACCAGCTGGTGGACGTGCTCATTATCGATGACGTGCAGGAGTTTGCCGACAAGAAGGGCACGCAGGGCGCATTCTTCCATATCTTCAACTACCTGCATCAGTGCGGCAAGCAGCTGATCCTGACCTCCGACCGCCCGCCGGTGGAGCTGCAGGGGCTCGAGCAGCGCCTTCTCTCCCGCTTCAAGTGGGGACTCTCCGCCGAACTGCTGCCGCCTTCCTATGAGACCCGCCTCGCCATCCTGCGCGCCAAGAGCCAGGCCGAGAGCGTGGATGTTCCGGAAGAGGTGCTGGAGTATGTGGCCCGCAATGTCAAGACCAATATCCGCGAACTGGAGGGAACCCTCTTCTCGCTGATTGCCAACGCCACCTTCACCAAGAAGGAGCTGACGCTCCGCCTGGCGGAAGACCTGGTGGACAAGATTGTCTGCGAGCACAAAGTGGAAATTTCGGTGAACCGCATCCAGAGTGCGGTCTGCAACTACTTCAATATCACCACGGACCAATTCCTTTCCAAGACCCGCAAGCGCGAGATTGTGCAGGCGCGTCAGATTGCGATGTACCTGAGCCGCAGCCTCACCAAGACTTCGCTCTCCTCTATCGGCACCCAGTTGGGCGGAAAGGACCACGCCACCGTGCTTCATGCCTGCAACACGGTCTGCGACCTGATGGACACGGACCGCTCGTTCCGGGGGTATGTCACCGACATCGAAAAGCAACTGACTTCCGCCGAGTAACGCTCGGCGTTTTTTTTATAACACCGTTCTATGGATACCAAGAGAGTACTGTCTTTTTTTCAGGAGATTACCCGTATCCCGCGTGAGTCGGGCCACGAAGAGCACATCATCGCTTACCTCCAGAAATTCGCCGCTGACCGCCGTCTTGAATGCAAGACCGACGCAGCCGGAAATGTGTTGATTGTCAAGGAAGCGACCCCGGGCTACGAAGACCGGCCGACGGTGGTGCTGCAGAGCCATTCCGACATGGTCTGCGAAAAGAACGCCGGCGTGGTGCATGATTTTGCCAAGGATCCCATCCGCTACGAAATCCGCGACGGCTGGATGGTGGCTCCCGATACGACGCTGGGCGCCGACGACGGAATCGGCATCGCTGCCCAGCTGGCGCTGATGTCGGACGATTCCATCCCGCACGGCCGGATCGAATCGCTCTTCACCGTTTCCGAGGAGACGGGCCTCGATGGGGCCAAAGCCTTGAAAAAGGGGTTCTTCAGCGGCAAAATCCTGCTGAATCTCGACGACGAGGACGAAGGCGAGCTATGCGTGGGCTGCGCCGGCGGCGTGGATACCACAGCGCTCTTCCATTATAAGACCAAGACGCTGCCCGCCTCGCACGTCATCACCCGTTTCGGGGTGAAGGGCGGAATCGGCGGCCACAGCGGGGACGATATCGACAAGGGGCGCGCCAATGCGCTCCAGCTGCTCGCCCGCTTCCTGAAGGAGGCCCTTCATTATAAGATCGACCTCTGCGAGATTGCCGGCGGCAACAAACGCAACGCCATTGCCCGCGAGGCAAGCGCCGTGGTGGCCATTCCCGCCCGCAGTGAAAACGATGTGGTTGCGCTCTTCAACCGCTTTGTCCAGGAGATCGAGGCGGAATACGCTGCGACCGATCCCGAGGTGACCGGATTCGCAGAGCCGCTGCCCGCCCGCAAGCAGGCTATCGACACGGCTACGGCGCAGCGGCTGATTCTGGCGCTGGATGCCGCGCCGCATGGCGTGCTGGCCATGAGCGGAGATATCAAAGGGCTGGTGGAGACCTCATCCAACCTGGCTTCGGTCAAGATGCTTCCCGGTGGCCGCATCCGGGTGGGGTCTTCGCAGCGCAGCGCCATCAATTCGGCGCGCAGGGCGGCTGGGGAGAAGTTCGCCGCTGTCTTTGAACTGGCCGGTGCCCAGGTGACCCACGAATCGGAATATCCCGGCTGGAAACCCAACATGGATTCCCGCATCAAGGACATCTGCGTGGCGGCCTACCGCCGTCTGTTCCGCAAGGACCCGACGGTCCGCGCCATCCACGCCGGACTGGAGTGCGGACTCTTCCTGGAGCAGTATCCCGATCTGGACATGATTTCATTCGGCCCCACGCTGCGCGGCGTCCACGCCCCCGGCGAGCGGCTCGATCTGGCTTCTCTCGACAAATTCTGGGCTTTCCTGCTGGAGGTCCTCAAAAGCGTAAAGTAATATGGCACGCAACATTGCCCCTTCGATCCTTT
This sequence comes from Bacteroidales bacterium, assembly GCA_017544005.1. Lineage (GTDB taxonomy): Bacteria > Bacteroidota > Bacteroidia > Bacteroidales > UBA932 > Cacconaster. Next base: position 88,470 of record JAFYEZ010000039.1, on the reverse strand, counting down.
CCGCCGACTTCGGCCACCTGGAACGCGATATCCGGATGGTCAACGAGAGTGCCGCCGGCTGGATTCACCTGGATATCATGGACGGTACCTTCGTGCCCAACATCTCCTTCGGCCTGCCGGTGAGCGCCGCCATTGCCAAGGTGGCCGGGAAACCGATGGACGCCCATCTGATGATTGTCCATCCGGAGAAGTATGTGGAACGTTTCGCTGCGCTCGGGATTCAGTATATCTCCGTCCATATCGAGGCCTGTGAAGACCTCTCCGCCACGCTGGCGCTGATTCGCGGGGCCGGGGCGAAGGCGGGAATCGCCATCAATCCGGAAACGGACGAGGCGTTGCTGAAACCCTATCTGAAAGAGGCCGATTACATCCTCGTGATGTCGGTTCATCCGGGTTTCAGCGGGCAGTCGTTCATCGAGGGCTCGGTGGAAAAGGTCGCGCGCGTCCGTGAGATGATCGCCGAGGCGGGGGCTGACTGCCTGATTGAAGTGGACGGCGGCGTCGGCATGAAAAACATCGCGGCCCTGGAGGCGGCCGGAGCTTCCGTATTCGTGGCCGGGAACGCAGCTTTCAAAGCGGCTGATCCTCGGGCGGCTATCGCGGAACTCGCAGGAATTTAGCTGATTACAAGATGTAGGCAATCTCCTTGAACGCGAATTCAAGGAGGGCGCCGTCGCGCCGTTCCATGCGCAGCAGTCCCTCCGGCGAGATTCCCCGGATGCGTCCTTCAAAACGGACACCTTCCACGGCGCGGGTGGTGGGGAGCAGGGGATCTGCCTCGCGGCGGTCGAGGTAGGTGTGCCACTCGCCCATCCGGTAGAGCCGCGCCAGGTAAGCTTCGGCGAGGGCCTTCCGTCCCGCTTCCGAGGCGGTCAGTCCCAGGTACTTTTCGAGTTGCGCCACCACCAGCGGGAGCTCCGCCTGGGGATCGTAGTGGTCTCCGGTCCGGACGCAGAGCGAGACGGCGTTGGGCGCCCCGCTTCCGAAGTCGCGCTGGTTGAGGTTGATGCCGATGCCGATCACGCTGTCTGCCAATTTGTCATCGGCGAGCGAATGCTCGAGCAGCATGCCGCAGATCTTGCGTCCGCCGGAGAGGATGTCGTTGGGCCACTTGATGGCGGTGGCTATCCCTTTTTGTTCCAGGTATCCGGCAACGCCCAGGGCGGCGGCCTGTGAGAGGGAAAACTGCGCTGCAGCGGGCAGGGAGGCCGGTTTGAAGAGGTAGGAAAAGGTCAGATTCTCCCCGCTTCGGCTCTCCCAGCGGTTGCCGCGCTGCCCTTTTCCGGCACGCTGGAAAAGGGCGGCGAAAACAGTTCCGGAGGGGAGGCTGCCGCGTGCGGCAAGCAGCTGCGTATTGGTGGAATCGACTTCGTCGAACCAGTGGATGCGGGCGGTTTCTGCCATTGTCGTCTGCGCTGCGGGTTTGGCGGGAAAATTGTATTATCTTTGCGTTGCGAAAATAGCTATTATTGACTGATTGATGAACAAAAATGTAAAAATCATCGCCGAGGCGATGCTCTCCAAGAAGGCGAAAGAGGTCATTTCGTTGGATTTGCGTAAGATTGGAACCGCCGTGGCGGACCACTTCGTCATCTGCAACGCCGACTCCTCCACCCAGGTTCAGGCCATCGCCGACGCCGTGGAAGAGGCCATGGATGCGGCCGGCCAGCGGGTTGTGCGCCAGCAGGGCCGGGAGAATGCCTTCTGGATCATCCTCGACTACACGGATATCGTAGTTCACATTTTCAAGACCGACCAGCGGCTTTTCTATCGGCTGGAAGACCTCTGGGCTGATGCGGTCAAGACCGAATTCTCTGACGAACAATGAGCAAGACTCCCAAGAATACCAAAAAGAAGGGCGCAGGACGCGCTCCTCTCTGGCTGAACTGGTTCTACATCCTTCTGATCGGCGGACTGGTTTACATGATGTTTTCACCGGCCTCCGCCGGTCCTGTGAAAAAGGAATGGGTGGATGTCAAGACGCAGATCCTTCCGGAAGGGTATGTGGACAAGATTGTCTATGTCCGCAACCAGCGTCGCGGCGAGATTTACCTGAATTCCGCCGGTGTAGAACGCTACAAAGACCAGTTTACCGGAAAGATCCCCAAGTCCGGTCCGCATTTCTTCTTCCTCGTGACCGAGAATTTTGAGGCGGAAAACGAATTCGAGGCCATCCGGGACACGCTGCCCGAGGGCCGGCAGTTCCGGATCGTGGTGGATGAGCACATCAATTACTGGGGCAAGATCCTCGACTGGCTGCTCTTCCCGCTGTTGCTGATCGCCATGTGGCTGATCATGTTCCGTCCGATGCGCAACATGGGCGGTGGCGGCGGCGGTGGCCTGGGCGGCGTCTTCAACGTGGGCAAGTCGCAGGCCAAGATGTACGACAAGTCCGGTGCGCAGAAGGTCACCTTCAAGGATGTGGCCGGCCTGGAAGAGGCCAAGGTGGAGGTCAAGGAGATCGTGGATTTCCTCAAGAACCCCAAGAAATATACCGCCCTGGGCGGCAAGATTCCCAAGGGCGCGCTGCTCGTAGGCCCTCCGGGCACGGGCAAGACGCTGCTGGCCAAAGCGGTGGCCGGTGAGGCCAACGTGCCGTTCTTCTCCATTTCCGGTTCGGACTTCGTGGAGATGTTCGTCGGAGTGGGTGCCTCCCGTGTCCGCGATCTCTTCCGTCAGGCCAAGGAGAAGGCGCCGTGCATCGTCTTTATCGACGAGATTGACGCCGTGGGCCGTGCCCGCAGCAAGAATGCAGGCTTTACGTCGAACGATGAACGCGAAAATACGCTGAACCAGCTGCTGACCGAGATGGACGGTTTCGGTTCCAACTCGGGCGCCATCATCCTGGCGGCCACGAACCGGGCGGATATCCTGGACCGTGCCCTGATGCGGGCCGGCCGTTTCGACCGCCAGATTCACGTGGAGTTGCCCGAATTGAAGGAGCGCCTCGATATCTTCAAGGTGCATCTGCGCGGCCTCAAGCTGGAAGACGGTTTCCAGATTGACTTCCTGGCCAAGCAGACGCCGGGCTTCTCCGGAGCCGATATCGCCAATGTCTGCAACGAGGCGGCCCTGATTGCCGCCCGCCACGACAAGAAGGCGATCGACAAGCAGGACTTCCTCGATGCCATCGACCGCATCGTCGGCGGCCTTGAGCGCAAGAGCAAGATTATTACGCCGGAAGAGAAAAAGACCATCGCCCACCACGAGGCGGGCCATGCGACGGTCAGCTGGATGCTGCCGCACGCCAATCCGTTGCTCAAGGTGACCATCATCCCGCGCGGACAGGCCCTGGGCGCTGCCTGGTACCTGCCGGAAGAGCGCCAGCTCAATACGGTGGACCAGATCAAGGATGAAATGGCGGCCACCATCGGCGGCCGTGTGGCGGAAGAGCTCGTGAACGGCGTCGTTTCCACCGGCGCGCTGAACGACCTCGAGAAACTCACCCGCCAGGCTTACGCCATGGTCTCCTACTTCGGTATGAGTGAGAAGGTGGGCAATGTCTCCTTCTATGACTCCACGGGGCGCAGCGAGATGTCGCTGACGCGTCCTTATAGCGAGAAGACGGCCGAGGTGATTGACAACGAGGCCCGCAAGCTGATCGACGAGGCGCACGAAACCGCCCGTCGCGTACTTGAGGAGAACCGCGAAGGGTTCGAGAAACTCGCCCAGATGCTGCTCGAACGCGAAGTGATCTTCTCTGAAGACCTGGAAACCATTTTCGGCCCCCGCAAGGGAGGCAAGGACCCTAATAAACTGCTGACGGATGAAGGAACTGCATAAGCGGACCCTCAGCGGAATAGCCATCCTGACGGTCTCCGCCGCCGGCGTGCTCGTCAACGGGTGGCTCTATACCCTGCTGATGGCGGCGGTAATCCTGTTTGCAACGATTGAATATCACCGGCTCGCCCTCGGGCGCCGGTACCTCCGGGAGCGGCTCTGCATCGTTTTGGCGGAGCTTCTCTTTTTTGTGGGAGCGGCCGCTTCGCTGGCCGGATGGCTGCCTGCACGCTGGCTGACCCTCTCCGTGCTTCCCCTCTTCGTCGCGATGGCCATGCTGCTTTCCGACGGCGGTGAAGGCCACGATTTCAATCCGCATCTCTTCTTCCCGATCGTTTATATCCTGCTGCCTGTCAGCCTCTCCCTGCTGCTGGGATTCTCCTACCGGGCATCCGGAGTCTATACGCCGCAACTGACGGCTCCCGTCATTTCGATTGCCTGGATTGCCGACATCGGCGCCTATTTCTTCGGAATGGCGTTCGGGCAGCGTCCGAACAGCCGGAAGCTGGCTCCCTCGCTCTCGCCCAATAAATCCTGGGCAGGCGTGTGGGGGGCGCTGCTGGTTTCGCTGGTGGCTTCCCTGCTGGCCTGGTGGGTTTACAACTTGCTGAAGATTCAGGTGATGTCCCTCCCGATGTGGCTGACGATGGCGGTTGTCATCGCCGTTGCCGGCGTTTTCGGCGATCTGTTCGAATCCCTGATCAAGCGCCACTTCAGCGTCAAGGATTCCAGTCACTTTATCCCCGGTCACGGCGGAATTCTGGACCGGTTTGACGACCTCTTCTTCGTCTTCCCGGCCGTCACTGTATGGTTGGTTTTAATTGGCATAATTGGATGAGAAAACCCCGTATCCATCAGGAAGGCCGCCGTATCATCATTGTCAACTCCCTGCTCTGGCTGGTGGTGGCGGCTCTGTTTTTCATTTTCTGCAGTAACCTGACGGTCAACATTATCGTTGCGGTATTCTGCCTGGGCATTGCGCTCTTCATGCTGCGCTTTTTCCGCGTGCCGGAGAGGGAGGCACTGGAGGGAGATAACCTCGTCATCGCCCCCGGAGACGGTCGTGTGGTGGATATCCGGGAAGTGGTGGAGGACGAATTCTTCCACAGCAAGTGCATCCGTATCTCCATCTTCCTTTCCGTCTTCGATGTCCACGTTACCTGGGCCCCCGTCAGCGGAAAGGTGACCTATTACAACTACCATCCCGGCAAGTACCTGATTGCCTTTCACCCGAAGGCGTCCGAACTGAACGAGCGCACGTCGATCGGTATCATGACCGACAGCGGCCATCCGATGATGTTCCGGCAGATTGCCGGCATTCTGGCCCGTCGCATCGTCTGTTATGCCCGGGAGGGCGAACGGCTGGAGCAGGCCTCGCAGGCCGGTTTCATTAAATTCGGCTCGCGTATCGACCTCTTCCTGCCGCTCGATACCGAGATTTTGGTCAAGAAAGGCGACGACGTGACCGGCCTGGAAACGGCGCTTGCCCATTTTAAACACTAACGTCTGATTATGAACTATTTGCGTATTTCTTTCCGGACGGTTGCCACACTACTGGCAGTCGCCGTTTTTTCCGCCTGTGGACTGAATGGTGAAGGTGGGGAGGGCGAGGAACCCAAGCCCTTGAAGAAGATTGTTCTGACGCAGGAACAGGAGGCTGTTCGTGCCTGCGAGAATGATTTCGCGCTGGGCTTGTTCAGAAAGATCGTTGCCAAGCAACAAGATACCAATCTGATGATTTCTCCCTTCAGTGCGTCGCTCTGCCTCTCGATGGCGGCCGCCGGTGCGGATGGCGAGACCTTCAACCAGATGTCCTCTACGCTGGGATTTACAGGATTCAGCGCCGAGCAGATCGGAAGCTACTACCAGACGATGTGCCAGGGGTTATATGATGCGGACAACACCACGACACTCAAGATTGCCAACGCCGTCTGGCCTGCGATGCATTTTCCGCTGAAGAAATCCTATGGGGATTATGCCAAGCGTTATTACTCCGCCACGGTGGAGAACCTCGACTTCAGCCTGCAGTCCGCCGTCAACACGGTCAACAACTGGGCTTACACGAATACGAACGGGATGATTCCCAGGATTCTGGACGAGCCCGACCCCGCTATTCGCCTGCTACTGGCCAACGCACTCTATTTCAATGGGAAGTGGTCCGGCGGCGAAATGCAGTCCCAGCAGAAGGATTTTACTGATTTCTCCGGCAAGAGCGCCGGGACGAAATTCCTGGGCAGCACCCGGGAGATGAATTACTGTGCGGGAGACGGGTACGCCGTTTGCAGCGTTCCCTATGGCAATGGCGCCTACCGGATGGTGGTTTTCCTTCCCGACAAGGGCAAGAAGCTCGGCAGCCTGGTCGAGAAACTGACGCCTGACTTCTGGAACCAGACCATGAAGCAGCTCTATCCCTGCGAAGTAGTTTTCTCGATGCCGGTTTTCAAGAGCGAGTATGAGATGTCCGATCTCTTCCAGGAAACACTGTGCGAGATGGGCATGCCGCTTCCGTTCACCGGCAATGCCGATTTCAGCAAGATTTCGGACGAATCGCTGTATATAGACGAGATTCTCCAGAAGACGGCCATCGATGTTTCCGAGAAGGGGACCGAGGCGGCTGCCGTGACGGCTATCGTTTACAAGAATACCTCCGTCTCCAATCCCAAACCGCCGGTGGTCTTCACGGCCGACCGCCCCTTCGCGTATGCGATTGTGGAGCACTCGTTCAACACGGTCCTGTTTATCGGTATCCACGGCAAGTAGCCGGATACCCAATACATAATATGGTATTATGGTGAATTCCAAGATTATCTACGTACGTCCTGAAATGGATGTGTATGAAGTGAGAACGAATGGTATTCTCTGCGCGAGCGACCAGCTTACCGGTCAGCCGCTCGGTCAGATGGATGTAGAACCTTTTAACTGGTAGGAGGGGATGAGATGAAAAGATTGGCTTTTATCGTATTGTTGTGTGTGCTGGCCGCTTGTTCCAAATCGAACGAGGCAACGCGTATTCAAATCACGGCAACGGCGGAACCCGCCACGCAGTCCAGGGCCCAGATCATTCCCGGCGATGAGGGCAAAATGCAGATTATCTGGTCGGCCGGAGACCGGTTTGCCCTGTATGTGTATCCGGACAACATCCCCTTCACGCTGCTCTCCGGTGCATCAAGCCCCGTTGCGACCTTTTCCGGCGAACATCCGGTGGGAACGGCCTGCGATGACGGCGGTTGGGCTGCGCTCTATCCCTATCAGACGGGGTCCCGTGCAAAGATCAGCATGAGTCCCGATTATGTGGATACTTTTGGCTGCGAACTTCCTGCTTATCAGCGTGCTACGGACAATTCCTTTGACCGGAACAGCTTCCTGATGCTGGCCCACAGCGCCACGCTGGGTGATTTCTCCTTCAAACCGCTGGTCGCCCTGCTGAAGGTGACGCCGCAGTTCGGCTGCAAACAGATTATCCTCTCGGCCCGCCAGAGCGATCCCAACTATGCCCGGATTGCTGGCTCCGCCGGTTTTATCTGGAATGGAGGCGATCCCCTTCTCGAGGCCGGCCCCACTTTCAATTATGGATTCAATTCCTCCTCGATCGTACTGAGCGGAAACATTACGGCCGGCAACGATTACTACATCTGCGTTTTGCCCATGACGATTCCCGACGGGTTTGACCTGATTTTCCTGGCGGAGGACGGCACCCAGTATGTCAGGGGATTTGCCAGTTCCTTCACGCCGGCAAGAGGGAAGATTTACGATATGGGAGCCTTCTCGACGGACGGGACGCCCTGGACGCAGGTCAAGCCCGCTCCCGATGCGAATGGCCATCCTTACGTGGATCTGGGCCTGGTCATCGACGGTCATAAGGTCTATTTCGCCGACCGCAACGTGGGCGCGGATGCCGCAGATGCCACCGGCGACTACTATTACTGGGGCTCGATCAAGCCGTACCCTTCCACAACCTATTACGATCCCTACCGGACGGCCGTGGATATCGGCGGCGATGCAACTTATGACGTCGCAGCCAAGGACTGGGGCGGTGCCTGGAGAATGCCTGCGCAGAACCACCTCGTGTTCGTCGGCTACGAAACGCCCTGTGTCGATTGGATAGACGTCACCTGGGATACGACGCATGCCATTGCGGGTTACACCCTTACTTCCTGCGTTCCCGGCTATGAAGGTGTCTCCCTCTTCCTTCCCGCCGCCGGTTACCTGGACGGCGGAAGCCCCGTCAGTGTGGGTGAGAGCGGAAAGTATTGGTATTCAAATTATTATTACGGCAATTCATTCGGATCCAGGACTTATAAGTTCAACTATCTCAACCTGAATTCCTTCGAAAAGACCCACACTTACTTCGGACAGGGCGGTTACAATCACTACTTCTCCATCCGCCCCGTGATGGTTCAATAATCTTTACTATGAAAAAACCTATTCTCCTTGCATTGTCACTGATGCTCCTGATGCTGGGGCTTACTTCGTGCAACAAAGACCAGGACGCAAAGGTCTGCGTGGCCTACTTTTCTTATTCCGGCGTAACGAAGTCCGTGGCTGAAACGCTCGCACAGGTGACCGATGCCACGCTCTATGAAATCGTTCCGGAAGAAGCCTATGGCGACGATACGATGAACTATAATGACGAAAATGCGCGTGCCTTCAAGGAGCAGATGGGCACTGCGCCGCAGCGTCCCGCCATCAAGAAGACACTCAAAGGGGCCAAGAAATACGATGTCCTGCTGATCGGATTCCCGGTTTGGTACGGCAAGGCGCCCCGTGTCATCCTCACCTTCCTGGAGGAATACGCTCATGAAGGCCAGACGGTCATTCCGTTCTGCACCTCAGACTCATCCACGATTGACAGCTCCGAGAACGAACTGAAGGCCACCTTCCCCGCCATCAACTGGCGCCACGGCGACCGCCTGAACGACAAAACGGCCGTCCAGCTCCAGGCCTGGTTCGAAAGCTTCGGCTGCGGCCTCTAGTCAACCGCGCCATTTTGCATTATGCGTACCGCGACAGCGCGGTTATGTGAACATTTTTAAAGGCATTTCAGTCCTCACTGAAATGCCTTTTTTGCACTAACACGATAAGGCTTCGGGCCGTGCGGGCTGATTTACCGGTTTCCCTTTGCCCGATTGTGTGTCCGGCAGAGCATCTGGCAGTTTGAGATGTCCGTGGCGCCGCCCTTGCTCCAGGCCGTCACGTGGTCGGCGTCCATATCCTTCAGGTCCCAGATCTTGGTGTGATTGGCATCGTGGCCGATAGCGCAGAGCGGACAGTTGGATTCGCCCTTCTCCCGGGCGGCCGCTGTCTGCTGCGCATAGACGGCCTTCTTGGTGGGCTCGTCGAACACCCGCACGTTGAGAAGTTTCGTGTTCTGGCACCCGTCCAGGATGTATTCGTAGATACCCTTCTTCTCCTTTACGTAGAAACTCTCGTAGAGCTCTCGGACCTTGGCAGCCACTTCTTCCGGATTGTAGGCCGTCTTGTGGAAACGCTCATAAAGATCACCCCATTTCAGACCACACATTTCCTTTTCCGGCGTGATGTCGAACACCGCCGTAATCCAATCGATGACGGAGGTGAAATATGCCTTCAATTCCGCAATATCATCGTCATACCTATGCGCGGCCATGTATTCTTCCACATGGCCCCGGCTCACCCAGTCCAGGGCCGCAGCCAGATAATCCTGACGCTTGGCTGTCCCAGGAATGAAGCAGCTCCATTTATTGATATTCGTGTTGTTGGAATTGGAGAACTCTTCTTTGGCCTTGGTCACAAAAGGCCCGGAATAAACCGCATTCAGCGTCTCCTGAGTGTTCAGCGGGATGCCCACGATGTTGATGGTCCGGAACCAATCCTTGATCTCCTTTTCCGTGCCTTCGCACACATAGATGAGCAGTTTGGTATTCAGGAACTTATCCTGCTCGTCCTGATTCAGCGCGCTGAAATACCACGGACGCCCGTCTGCATCGATCCAGGCAAACTTCTCCGTCAGGAAGCGCCCCAGCGACGTGATGCGCTGCTGCCCGTCCAGCACTTCGTAGCGGTCTTCGCCGACTTTGGAGAAATAGATGAGGCCCAGCGGATAGCCGTTCCGGACGGACTGGATCACGTCTACTTCCTTCTTGCCGCCGTTTTCGGCATACAGATAATGGCGCTGGAACTCCGGTTGGATAGTCAGCCGGCCCGACAGGCCGTACAGGCCCTTGCCTTCGTATTCGTTGTACTGGAACCCCTTACAGATATCGCCGATGGTCCAGTCCTGATAAAGTGTTGCTATCATGATTGTTGCTTTTTACGGATGAAGATTCTTTGATATGCCGATTGAATTATTCGGCCCTCTTTGTTGATGAAGTAGTTCTTCTTTCCATCGTTCCCGAGGAGATTCGCATTCTCATTGGTTTTATTACCAGATGAGCCGGTCGGAGTTCCATCTGGTTTAACTTCCCAATAATCATCATACTTACGTGTATCTTGAACTGCATCGTGACAACCGCGTTGAGTAGCGCCTAATATCGTGAATTGCTCTGGACAATACTTATCGAAGAATGTGATAGGGACGCCCATAATTCCTTCGTAATCCGATGGAATCGCATCTGAATAAGGGACATCAATAGCCTGATAATTATCGTATTCACGATATCCAGTATTGATCAAGTCTTTGTGCTTGCTAAAACGGAGATTGTCCTTCATAGTCATCAGTTTAAGAGGCTCATGGCGTCTGCCATGCTCTAGATTGGTAAACCATCTGACTCCTTTAACTCGAATATATTTCTTCCCTTTATCGTCGATTCGCCAGCCGCTCGCTTCGATTGGATAAGAATCAGGTACCATAAATTCCCGATCTCCGCTACTGATAGAGGGGCCGTACCACAACTTATTCTCCATGATGAGGGGGAAAACCTCTCGATAGGTGACGGCATTCATGTTGCCGATGATGAGAATCGATTTCTTCGCATCAACACACCATGCAAGAAAAGGACGGAACAAACTGAACGGCGGGTTCGTCACAATAATATCCGCCTGGTCCCGTAGAGCGCACACTTCGGGGCTACGGAAATCGCCGTCGCCTTCCAGATAGTGCCACTCCAGGTCATCAATGTCGATGCGGCCGCTGCCGTTCGTGTCGCGGGTGAGCTCGAAGATCTTTCCCTTGATACGTGTCTTATCCAAATCAAATAGGGGACTCTCCGTCTCGAAGAGAGTGGGCTGATAATCCTTGTACTTCTTGCTCTCGACAGCATACGACGTACTAATCAGGCGTTTAAGACCTAATCGCTCGAAGTTCTGGGCGAAGAAACGGGTGAAGTTGGACCACTCAGGGTCGTCGCAAGGCAGAAGGACTGTCTTGTCGCGGAAAGTGTCCGGGTTGTACTCCAGGTATGCGTTCACTTCCTTCTGGATGTCGGCATACTGGGTGTAGAACTCGTCATTCTTGGCGGCCTTTGCAGCGCCAAGATTGCTGTTGTTGGCCATAGCTGCGCTTTCTATGGCACTTGCGACTTATCCTGACAGGGCTTGGCGGGCACAAAAAAGGCATGGACTTTTCCAATCCATGCCAGCGGCCCTAGGAAGCCTTGTCACCAGATAAGTCCAGTCCACGCCAAAGCGCAGACATTCACTGACTTATCCGGGGTGACTCTGAAATTTCCTAGGTTTCTGGCAACCGGGTAAATAGCAAATGCTAAATCAATATGTCTTTGCAATAAGTAATTGCTTTCTTGCTACTGCAAATATAATCATTTTTTGATAGTGTTCACTTTGGTTTCGACTACTAGGGGGGAGCGTGTCTAGTGGTCCAATAGCTGGACCACTAGGCGCATTTTACCCCCGAAAACGCAGCTAGTGGTCCATGGTTTGGACCACTGGGCGCACCTACCGGGGGTACAAAGAAAAAGGGGGGCTTGATTCAGCCACCCTTTCTTTGACGCGTCTTAAATGGAATTAAGCCTGCTCGATGGCACCCATCGGGCAAACACCTGCACAGGTACCGCAGTCGGCGCAGAGGTTCGGGTCAATCTTGTAGATGTCACCGGCGCTGATAGCTCCGACGGGGCATTCGTTGATGCAAGTACCGCAAGCAACGCAGTTGTCAGTAATTTTGTAAGCCATGGTTTATTTGTTTTTAAAAGTAGTCCGGCTCCGTTCGCGTGCGGAACCGGACTGCAAAGATGCATCTTTTCTGATTAGTAACCAAAAATATCTTCGAGGCTTACGCGACGGATATCGCCGTACTGCTTGAGCGCCTTGAGATCCAGGTCTTTCTCGCGGCCCAGGATGCAGATCGTGTAGGGGCGGCCCTTCACGTTCTCCTGCTGGAACTTGACCACGTCGTCGAGGGTGTAGGCGGGAATCTTCTCGAACACGAGTTTGTCAACCGGTTCGGTCAGGTTCAGCTTGCGGGCGCTGAGGTAGGACCAGAGCACGTTCTCCTTGACGGTGCGGGTGGTGCGGATGTTGGCGATGATGTTCTCCTTGGCGAGGTTGAAGGCACCTTCGGAGACCGGCATCTCGTTGATGATCTCATCGAATGCGGTGAGGGCATCCATCAGCTTGTCGTTCTGGGTAGCGATAAAGTTGGTATAGTAGAGGGTGTGGTCCAGGTCGCGCGGGAGCACATAGCCGGCGCTTGCCGAATAGGCCAGGCCGCGGGCCTCACGCATCTCCTGGAAGACGATGGCGTTCATGCCGCCGCCGAAGTATGCGTTGTAGAGCTGGATCATCGGAACCTTCTCCAGGTCGTAAGTCTCACCGAGGTTGGAGACGGAGACCAGGTAGAGCTGGTTGGCATCGTAAGGCGCAATCACCACACCGTTCTTCTCAGTGCGTGCGTATGCGTACGGGTTGCCGCTGACCACGGGTGCGAGGGTTTCCGGGCAACGGTGGTTGGCGTTGATCTCGTCGATGATCTGGGCCTCGGTGAGCGGACCGTAGTAAAGAACCTCATGCTGTGCATTGAACAGGTTGTGGATCTTTTCAAGCAGTTCCGCATCGGTCAGTGCCATCACCTCAGCATTGGAGAGCTGGTTGCCGGCCGGGTTCTTGTCGCCGTAGATGGCGTATTCGCGCAGGCGAGAGAAGCAGCCGCGCTGGTTGCCCTTGGCATTCTGGCGCTCCATCAGGGTGTTGGCCTTGAGCATCTGGAGAGCCTGCGGGTTGGGCTGAGCGGTTGCGATGAGTTCCTCGAGCAGCAGGAGCGCCGGTTCCATGTTCTCTGCAAGACCGCTGAGCGTCACGTAGATGCGCTCGCCAGTGCAGGCAACGTCGGTCTGGCAGGCCATGCCGTAGAACTTCTTCTGGATCTCTTCAGGGGAGAGGGTCTCGGTGCCGAGATAGCGGACATATTCTGCTGCAAACGGAAGCTTGTTGTCCGCGTAGCTGCCGGTCTCGAAGAGGAAGGTCAGCGAGAAGGTCTCGTTGGTGACATTCTGCTTGTAGAGTACGGGGATGCCGGACTTGGCTTCGCCCTTCTTCAGGTCGCGGTCGAAGTCCATAAAGACCGGTTCGATCGGCTTCACGACGGAGTTCTGAACCTCCTTCAGGAAGTCGCTGACTGCGTCGCGGTTGGTGAAGATCGGGGTGATGGACGGCTTGGGAATGCGGGTGTCAGCCGGATCCTTCTTCTGCAGTTTGTTGACCTGTACGTAATTGTCGCCGAAGTTTTCGTTGGCGAAAGCGACAAGTTCCTCCTTGGTGACAGCTGCCACCTTGTCGATACGGCCGATAAAGTCAGCCCACTTGATATCGTCGATGAAGCAGTCCACGGCTGCACTGACCATCGCGCGGGAGGACTCCATCTGGCGGGTCATGTTGAGCTTCTTGTTGTTCACGATGGCCTTGAGAAGGTCTTCGTCGAATTCGCCGTGTTTGATCTTTTCGATTTCGGCGAGCGCCAGGTCGCGGACCTCGTCGAAGCTCTGGCCCTGCTTGGGCTCAGCCATCACCATGAATGCGGAGTAATCTGCGAATTCCCAAGCGAAAGCGGCCATGCCGAGGGTCTTCTGCTGCTGGTTGACGTCGAGGTCAATCAGGCCGGCGGTGCCGTTGTAGAGGACTTCGCCGAAGATGTCGAGCAGGTAAGCCTTTTCATCGTTCGCACCCGGGAAGCGCCATCCGAGGGTCAGGCTGGGAGACTCGAGACCGAGCACCTCCTTGACGATGGGTTTCTCGATGGGTTTTTCCGGCTCGAAGACCATCTTCTTGAGGTTCGGGTTGGGCTTCATGCCGCCGAAATACTTGTCCACAATCTTCACGGCCTTGTTCGGATCGAAGTCGCCTACGAGGCAGACGGCCATGTTGTTGGGAACATACCACTCATCGTGATACTTCTTCACGTTGGTGATGGAAGGATTCTTCAGGTGGTCACCCCAGCCGATTACCGGCGTGTGGTAGGTGTGGTTCTGGAAGAGCGCACCGGTCACGGCGTTGATAATCTTGCGCTGGTCCTGGGTGGCGCCCATGTTGTACTCCTCGTAGATGGTCTCCAACTCGGTGTGGAAGCCGCGGAGCACGCAGTTCTCGAAGCGGTCTGCCTGAATCTTCGCCCAGTTTTCAATCTGGTTCGAAGGGATGTTCTCCGTGTAGCAGGTCACGTCGTAGCTGGTGTAGGCGTTGGTGCCGTCGGCGCCGATGGCCGACATCAACTTGTCGTACTCGTTCGGAATGGCAATCTTGGAGGCCTCATAGGAGATCGAGTCGATCTGGTGGTAGATGGCCTTGCGCTCTGCCGGATCTTCGGTCTTGCGGTAGACCTCGAAGAGGGCTTCGATCTGGTTGAGCAGCGGCTCTTCGGCTGCATAGTCCTGGGTGCCGAACTGCTTCGTACCCTTGAACATCAGGTGCTCAAAATAGTGGGCGAGACCGGTGGTCTCCTGCGGGTCGTTCTTGGAACCGACCTTGACGGCGATGTGCGCGTCGATACGGGGTTCGTCCTTGTTGACGATGGTGTAGATCTTCAGGCCGTTGTCCAGCGTGTAAATGCGTGCGCCGGTCGGGTCTCCCTTCACCGTTTCATAGCTGTAGCGGCTGCAGGATGCGGCCAGCGCGGTGAGGGTAACCATCATGACGATTTGGAAAAATCTTTTCATCTGAGTGTGTTTATAAATGAATAAATTGGATTTTGGTACAAAAATAGAAAACTGTTTCTAATGAATATCGCTTATCTTTGTATTTCTAATACAAATTAGACTGAAAAAGGATGGGAAAGGTTGCCAAGGTCCTCGTTTTTTTACTTGCGCTGCTCACCGGCGTGCAGGCCTTTGCGGATGATCCCCGGTGGTATCCGGAGGAGCAGGTGGTGTCTTTCCCGGAGGGCAAGACCTTCGATTTCGGGGACATCCTGATTGCCGACGGCCCCGTCAAGTGCAGCTTTACTTTCCAGAACGTGGCTGCCTTCCCGATCGTCATCCACAATATCATCTCTTCCTGCGGATGCACCACCCCGACCTGGCCCCATACGGAGATTGCCCCCGGCGGGAAGGGAACCATCGCCGTGACCTTCACCAACGACCAGGGCCCTTTCCCGTTCGACAAGACACTCACCGTCTATTTCTCGAACCTGCGCCGTCCGGTCCTGCTGCACGTCCGCGGCGTCAGCCATGACAAAAAGAAGAGCCTGGCAGAGCGGTTCCCGGACCATCTCGGCCCGTTGGGATTGCGCACCAATGAAGTGAATCTCGGCAATCTGGAGCAGGGCAAGGCCAAGGCGGACCGCATCACCCTCGCCAACCTTTCCGCAGAGCCGCTCCAAGTGGAGATGGTGGGTGCGGATCCGGGACTGACCTTCGCCTTCTCCCAGAATCCCATTCCGCCGGGCAGTACCGCCACCCTTTCGATTTCCTATGATTCCGGAGCTTCCGGGGTGGAGCACTGGGGGCGCCACAACTACCGCGCCCGTTTCCTGCTGAATGGCCGGCTCCATTCGGATCCGCTGGTCGTCCGGGTCTTCCTGCGCGATGATTTCAGCGGCTGGAGCGCCCAGCAGGTGGCCTCCGGTGCCAAGGCTGTGCCCGTGCAGAGCTATCATGAATTCGGCGAAGTCAAGGCCGGCACGCCGGTCAAGGCCCGCTATACCATCCGGAACACCGGTCAGAGCGACCTGATTATCCGCACCGTAGAATTCGAGAGCGGGGAGGGGGCATCCCGCTCCGCTCGCGTGGAGACCCGCTGCCCGCTTACCATCCGGCCCGGCGGGAGCGCCACCCTTCGCGTCAGCCTGAATACCGAGGGCCTCAAGGGCGAGGTGCTGGATGTGCTGACCCTCGTCACCAATGCCCCCGCCAAACCACTGGTCAACCTCTTCCTGACCGGTTATGTCGTATCTTCAAACTCCAATTAATCCATGGAAAAACCCGTTGAGCACCAGGGCGATTTCTTCCCTGACTATGACAACAAGGAGAGCAGTCTGATCGTCAACGAAGGCGTCAAGCAGCCGCCGATCATGAACCCTTATGTCAAGAAGTTCTACAAGAAGCGCCCGGAAATCCTTACCGTCGATCAATATATGGAGGGCATCCTCTCCGGCAATACGACCATTCTCAGCCAGGCCATCACGCTGGTGGAGAGCTACCTGCCGGAGCATCGCGCCGTGGCGCAGGAGATCATCCGCCGCTGCCAGCCCATCTCCGCCGAGCGGCGTTCGATGCGGATTGGCATCACGGGCGTTCCCGGTGCGGGCAAGAGCACCTTTATCGAGGCCTTCGGATCCTACCTGACCTCGCGCGGCCACAAACTCGCCGTGCTGGCCATCGACCCGAGTTCCGAGCGCACCAAGGGCAGTATTTTGGGCGACAAGACGCGTATGGAGACTCTCTGCCACGATCCCAACGCCTTCATCCGCCCCAGCCCGAGCGCCGGTTCGCTGGGCGGCGTGGCCCGCAAGACGCGGGAAACCATCCTGCTCTGCGAGGCGGCCGGCTTTGATACGGTCTTCGTCGAGACGGTGGGCGTGGGCCAGAGTGAGACGGCGGTTCATTCGATGACCGACTTCTTCCTGCTGCTGCTCATCTCCGGCGCAGGCGATGACCTGCAGGGCATCAAGCGCGGCATCATGGAGATGTCCGACCTGATCAACGTGACCAAGGCCGACGGCAACAATATCGAGAAAGCACAGATGGCCCGCGTGCTCTATGTCAACGCGTTGCACCTTTTCCCGCCCACCGAGTCGGGCTGGGTGCCCACGGCGGTCACCTCGTCGGCCGTCACCAAGGCCGGCCTGGACGACATCCTTGAAAAGATCGAGTCCTATTTCAAACTGGTGCGCGGCAACGGGTACTACGACAAGCGCCGCCGCGAACAGGCCCGCTACTGGATGTACGAGAGCATCAACGAGTCGCTCAAGGCGATGTTCTATGAGAATCCGGTTATCGAAAAACTGCTGCCCGAGTATGAGGACGCCGTGCTGGCGGGCTCGCTGGAATCCTTTACCTCCGCGGCGGAACTGATTGAAAAATACAAGGAGAACAGCTGATGGATTTCTGGGACATTCTCTTTGACACCCTGCGCAACGGCATCCTGGTCACCGGCCTGGTGACGGTGATGATGCTGCTGATTGAATACCTGAACGTGCAGACGCAGGGACGCTGGTCGCACAGCCTGCAGGGCTCCGGCCCCAAACAGGTGCTGCTCGGCGCGCTGCTGGGCATCATCCCGGGCTGTATGGGCGGCTTTGCCGTCGTATCGCTCTATACCCACGGACTGGTGGGCTTCGGCGCGCTGGTGGCGATGATGATCGCCTCCTCGGGCGACGAGGCTTTCGTGATGCTGGCGGCCATCCCGCGCGAGGCGCTGATTCTCTCCGGTGTCCTGCTGGTCATCGCCATTGCGGCCGGCCTGATTGTGAACCTTTTCTCCAAGAAAAAAGCGGTCGCGGCCTGCGATCAGCCTTACGAGGTGCATTCGTGCGATGAGCATCATCATGACGCGGAGGGCCACTGTGCCCCGGACGCCGACTGCCCGCACGCCAGCCTTCGCAACCTGCTGCACCCTTCCTGGCAGCGCATCGTGCTGCTGCTTAGCGTGCTCTTCTTTGCGCTTGCGCTGGCTTTCGGCTGGCTGGAACATGAGCACGAAGGGGAGGGGGCGGAGCATGCCGGCCACCTGGCCATCCTGGACGAGTACTGGCTGAACCTGCTTTTCGCCGTCATCAGCCTCTTCGTGGTCTGGGTCATTGCTACCGCCAAAGAACACTTCGTTCGTGAGCATCTCTGGAACCATGTGATCCGCAAGCACTTGCTGCGCGTCTTCTGCTGGACCTCCGGCACCATGCTCCTGATCAATATCGGCCTGGAGTTCCTGGATATCGAGGCGTTCGTGAACAGTAACGGCTACGTCGTGCCGCTGATGATTCTGCTCGCCGCCCTGATCGGCATCATTCCCGAGTCCGGCCCGCATCTGCTTTTCGTGACCCTTTTCGCGACCGGCGTGGCACCCTTCTCGGTGCTGCTCGCCAGCAGCATCTCGCAGGACGGCCACGCCGGCCTCCCGCTCCTGGCTGAGAGCAAGGTCGGCTTCCTGAAGGCCAAACTGGTCAACGTGGCCATCGCCCTCGCCTGCGGCTACCTCTGCTTTGCCTTCGGGTTGTAAGCCCGGACGCTGAACCATCAAAAAAGGGGACCCTGCGGGGCCCCCTTCTTTTTTGCCGAAGTATCGGATTATTCCTCCGGGTTCTTGGAGTGGTAGTAGTCGAGCGGTTCACCGTTGATGGCAGCCTGGGTGTGGTTCATCCAGATCTGGCGGACGGTGGGGAGTTCGAGCAGACCCTTTTCGATCATTGTCTCGTTGTTGCAGACCAGGCCGGAACCGGTTGCGCCGAAGTAAACCTTCCAGCTGCAATCCTCGACCTCACCTTCGTCGTTGGCTTCTGCCTCAAGCTGAGCAAAGGTGTAGCTCTTGCCTTCGAATTTTGCGGGCAGGTCGTCACCGGCCATGTCGTTGTGGCCGTGGTCGCCGTCGATGGACATCAGCGGGTGGAGATAGACCTTCTTGTTACCGGTGTTGAGGCCGGCTGCCTTCATGCGGGCATACACATGGGTCTTGAAGTTCTCCATCATGTCCACGGTACCTACGAAGTAGTGCGGGTTGAGAGCCTGGAGCGCTTCCTCGAGCTGGGTGTAGCGGACGTTGGCCTTGTAGGTGTCATAGGAGTCGGGGTTGCCGTGTCCCATGAAAGCGACGAGGTCGTTCGCAGCCTGGGTCTTGTAGAGGTTGTTCAGGGCAGCGGCGACGGCCGGAACGTCAGTGTCCGGATCCTGAAGGAGGGGAACGCCGAGTTTGAGGACCACCTTCGACAGGTATTCGTCGTCGATGTCACCGTTGGCGTTGTTGGCGAAGTCCTTGATGTAGTTGATCACGCGGGTGTACTCCTCGCCCGGGATCACCTGCAGCGACTGGACGACGATCTCGCTGTAAGCTACGCCTTTCTGTGCGAAAGCGGTGAGCCAGAACGGAGGAGCGTAATAGTTGCGGACCTCGGCGCCGTCAGCGGCGTTCTCGCCGGCAGCTGCCCGGTTGATGCAGATGGCGGAAGAGTAGGAGAGGTAGATGTCATAGGCGGGGAAAGCCTTCTTGTAGGCATCGATTGCAGCGTCAAAGGCGTCGAATGCCTGCTGCCAGGTGGAGCCGAAGGCGACGAGCAGGATGGCCTTGTCGTTCTTCTTCTGCTTCTTGACCGTCTCATTGACGGCCTTCTGGTAGGTCTTGTAGTTGTACTGGGTGTCGAACTTGTCGCAGGAAGTGAGACCCAGCGTGAAGAATGCCGCCAGGGCGGCGAGCGTCAGAAACTTAATCTTCTTCATGTTGTCTGGTGGTTGAGTTGATATTGGATTTATAGTTTTTGAAACGTTTTCCGGGATTGAAACGGATGGTCAGCGAGGCATAGACGGTCGCGCCCGGGGTGGTGGTGCCCAGGTGCAGGCCGTGCGGCGTGCGGTCCACATAATTGAAAAGGTTGTCGATGCCCGCATCGAGCCGCCAGGAGGTCTTTTTCCCCGCGCCCCAGTCGTGGCCAGAGGAGAGGCGCCAGATCTGGTAGCCCTTGGCGTTGCCGTTGGTCTGGTAGTAGCGCATCGAGGAGGCCCGGCCGTAAAGGCCCAGGCTGAGCCGGTAGCCGGAGGCGAAGCCGTGGCTCCAGGTGGCGAAGCAGTTTCCGCGGTGGTGCGCCGTGCCGTCGATGATGACCTCGCGCATCTTGTCGTGCTCGGTGTCGTACTGGTTGGCATCGGTATCGAGCCAGCTGTATCCCAGGCCGAATGCCCAGTCTCCGCGGTTGTAGCGGAGGTTGAGGTCGATGCCGGCCGTCCGTGCGTCGTCGATATTCTGGTACTGACGTGTCTTGACCGGATCGTACTGCAGAATATAGTCCGCCGGGGCTTCATAATTGGGGATGGTGACCAGCGAGATCATGTCGCGGACCTGGTTGTAATACCCGGTGACGGTCACGACCCAGTGCTTTTGCGTGTACTCGGCCCCCAGCGAGAAGTAGTCGCTCGTCTGCGGCAGCAGGGCTGTATTCCCCAGGTAGAGATGCATGCCGCCCATCTGGCGGACATAGCGGTAATGGAGCTCCTTGGGAGTCGGGGTCTTGAAACCCCGGCTCCAGGTGGCCCGAATCCGCCAGGGAGCGCTCAACCCCAGCATTGCGGAGACCTTCGGAGTCAGTTTCAACCCAAACTGTCCGTTCCACGTCAGCCGCAATCCTCCTGCCAAATGCAGAAGGCACTCCCTGCCGAATTCTTTTTTCCATTCATCCTGTGCGTAAAGGGCTGCCGTCCAGTCGGAGGCTTTGCCTCCCTCTACGCGGTTCGGGGCATTCAGCCAGTCGTAGCGGTATTCAGCCCCGGTATTGAGCAGATGGCCGCCGCCCAGGGTAAAGACCCCTTTGAGGGAAGCCATCGTACGTTGTTGGTCGCTCTGCAGCTCCCGCTGCCCCTCCAGATAGGGGAAGTAGGGGTAGTAGATCGTTCCTTTGCTTTTTTCGTAATCCTCCACCAGCGTCGTGGCGGTGAAGAAGTAGTTGTAGGCGTGCCGGTTCCAGTCCAGGTCAAAGGTCATGGCATCGTGTCCCTGAAGCTTCCATTTGCCGCCCAGCGAGGCGGAGGCGTTCCGGTACTGCAAGTCGTAGGTGTGCACGTCGTATTGCGCATACTTGCCGCTCGGGCGCCAGATCCGCTTGCCGTAGAAGGTGCCGCCGGCGGTCAGCTCCAGCTTTTTGTTCGCCCGCCAGGAAAGTTTCTCGCCCACCTGCCAGTTGTCGTGGCGGTTCACGGTCTTGTTCATCGAATCGTGGATTTCCGGTTCGGTGGCGGTGGTATATTCGGTGGCGGTGTTCTGCCAGCCGTCGGAATGCTGGTACTGGAAGGTGGTCAGGGAGGTCAGCCGGCCCCACGTGACGCCGACGGCGTCGTGTTGCCTCAAATCCAAGTAGGAACCCACGCGCGAGGCGTTCTCCAGAAACAACCCCTCTTCGTGCGGTTTTTTGGTGATGATGTTGATGACACCCGCAATCGCGTCGCTGCCGTAGAGGGCGGAGGAGGCGCCCTTGACGATCTCGATCTTTTCGATGTTGTGCGGGTCGATCATCGCCAGGTCATTCTCGCCGCCCACGTCGCCGTGGATGCGCTTGCCGTCAATCAGAATCAGGATATAGCTGTTGCCCAGGCCGTTCATCTGCATGTGGGAACCCATGTCGTCTTCGCTGAACGCAAACGAAGCGGTGAGGCCGCTCAGGATATCCTCGAGCGAGCGACCGGCATAGCTGCGCAGCATCCGGCCCGAGATGACCTCGGTCTGGACCGGGGCGTCCTTGAGCAGGTGGCGGGTACCCGTCGCCGTGACGACCACCTCCTGGATGGTGTCATTCACGAAGTCCTGGGCCGCCGAGGCGGTGGCCATGCATAAAAACAACAGACCTAGGAGTCCCGTTCGTTTCATTTCCGCAATCGCTTAATCCTGAACGTGCGCAATTTGTATTGATTCTGGCAGGTCTTCTGGCTCTCCCCGGTCCGCTTGCCTTCCCGAACCTCCGGTTCAGTGGCGCAGAGTAAGCGAACCTCCAAAGGGGATTACAGCTGCAGGTACAGCCCCGGTTTCTCACCGGGTTCCCTTGCATCGGCCGGAGTATCCGGTCCGATTACCAAAACTGCCGCGAAGATAATAATAATTTCACACCGGTGTCATTTTTTTTCTATCTTTGCGCACCGATTTCGGTGTCCCGGACTCCAGCAGGAGGGCCGGGGTGAAAAGGGAATCAGGTGCAAAACCTGAGCAGACACCGCTGCTGTAAGTTCCGCAAAATGCCTGACATTCTTTGCCACTGCCTCATCGCGGGAAGGCGTCCGGGCGGGAACAAGCCAGAAGACCTGCCGAAACCGTATGTTAAATGAGCTTTCGGGTAATAAAAGCGAATTGACGGATGAAAGTCAGCCGCATCATTGTCAGTATGATCTGTGCGATGGGGTTCTGTGCCGCACTGCAGGCGCAGGATACGCTGTTGTTCAAAGGGGTTCTCTCCGACACCCTGACACTCCACAATGCTACGGTCACAGCCACGAGCCGCACGCAGCAGGTCAAGGAGAAGGCGTATTCTGTCAATGCGCTGAACATCAATGAGATTTCGAGTACGCTGAACAGCATTGCCACGGCCGTGGACCGCTCTTCCGGCATCCGGATTCGCGAAGAAGGGGGCGTGGGCAGTGACTTCGAACTCTCCATCAACGGCCTCTCCGGCAATTCCATCCGCTATTTTCTGGACGGTCTTCCGCTCGATGCCAAGGGTTCCGGCGTGACGCTGGCCAACCTGCCGGTCAACATGATCGAGCGCGTAGAGATTTATAAAGGTGTCATTCCCGCCTCGCTTGGCAGCGATGCCCTGGGGGGTGCCATCAACATCATCACCAACCGTCGCAACCGGAACTACCTTGATTTTTCGGCGGGCGTCGGATCGTTCCATACGGCTAAGACCGACTTCAGCGCCCAGTACCGACTCCCGCGCACCGGGCTGATTTTCAGGCCGGTCATCAGTGCTGCCTATTCCAAGAACGACTACATCATGCGCGATGTCAAGGTTCGCAATGAAGAGCATACCGCCTTCGTCATCAAGGACCTTCCGCGCTTCCACGATGGCTATCGTTCTCTTTATGCCCAGCTGGAGGCCGGCGTGAACGACCGCTCCTGGGCAGACGCCTTCTTTGTTTCCGCTTCCGTCTCGAGGACCGACAAGGAGATTCAGACGGGTGCAACGCAGGGACACGTGATCGGGATGGCCGAGCGGCACACGGAAGCCCTCAACTTTTCCGCCCGCTACGAAAAGAACCACTTCCTGATTGAGGGACTTCGGCTGAATGCCTCCCTCTCCCAGACCTTCGACCACGCCCAGACCATCGATACCACCTACCGCCGCTACTACTGGGACGGCACTTGGATCGAGGGCTCCTACAGCGAAATCCGCGGACGCAGCAAGATGCTGCGCGACTACCGCCGGCCCTTTACCGTGGTCCGTTCCAACCTGGACTACCGGCTGGCGGAGGGGCACTCCCTCTCGCTCAATTACCTGCTCAACCGGGTGGGAAACAAGCAGCAGGATTTCTGGGACGAGTCTTTCGAGCCTTCCGACGATGTGCTTTCCAAACATGTCCTCGGCCTCTCCTACGACCAGTCGCTGCTCGGCGGCCGGCTGAACAACGCCTTCTTTGTCAAGGATTATATCAACCATCTGCGCATCGGGCAGACGGAGCTTCCCACCACGACGGGATCGGGCGAAATGGCAGGTACCAGTACCCGAAACTACTTTGGCGGCGGTATCGGGACAAGGTATTCCGCCAGCGGCGTCCTCTCGCTCAAGGGTTCCTACGAGCACAGCGTCCGGCTGCCGGTTTCCCGGGAACTGTTGGGCAACGGTTCCACCGTCTATCCCAACGTGGCCCTGAAGCCGGAGGTTAGCGAAAACTTCAACCTGGGCGCTTTCGGAACCTGGGACCTGGGCGGCGGGCACCTGCTCTCCTATGAGGCGAACGGATTCCTTCGTCTGGTGGACAACTATATCCAGGCGACTATCTACGAGACGCAGAGTATGATGCAGTATGTCAACGTAGCGGCTGTCCATGTCAAGGGCGTGGATGCCGAAGTCCGCTACGACTGGGCGGGCAAGCTGCACCTGGCCGTGAATGCCAGTTACGATGACAGCCGCGACCAGCGGAAGTACACCCAGTCCGGCGAGCCGTCGATTACCTACCGGAACCGGACGCCGAACCGCCCTTGGGCTTTCTGCAATGCCGAAGCCGCCTACACCTTCCGCCACCTGGCCCTGCAGGGCGACCGGTTGCGGCTCGGTGCGAACTACCGGTGGGTCCACTGGTTCTACCTGACCTGGGCGGCCTACGGATCGGCCTCTTCCAAATCGCGGGTTCCGACGCAGCACCTGACCGACCTCTCGGCCCTCTATTCCTGGGCTGGCGGCCGCTACAACCTTTCGCTCGAGTGTGACAATGTCTTCAACTTCCTGGCTTTCGACAACTACATGCTGCAGAAGCCCGGGCGGTCGTTTTATTTGAAATTCCGACTATTTTTGCAATAACTAATTCATTATGAAAAACTTTAAATTCTTTCTGATGGCCTTTGCAGCGCTCGTCGTCCTGGCGCTGCCCGCAGGCTGTGATCCGACCGACGATCCTGAGAAGCCGGTCATTAAGGACACCTACAGTTTCGACCTTTTCGTCTGTGCAGTCAAGCACGGCGGTATGTCCAAAAACAAGAACGGCACCTTCGTCCGCAGCGTGTCGGCCCTGACCGCCGACCAGCCGCGCGTTGAGTTTACCGGCAAGGGTGTGGATATTACGGAGAACTACACGCTGGAGAGCATCACCCGCGGCCGCTACTACTACCAGGTTCCCCAGAAGGCAACGGGTGGATTCGTGAAATTCCACATCGAGCGCGACGCCTCCGGTGCTGAAAAGATTGTGGAGGACGCAGAGGTGCCCTTCAAGGACAAAGTCTATTCGGCGCGCAAGTACACCCACGCGTGGGTGGGCGACAGCACGACGCTCGTGATTGTCGGCACGGCCGACAATGCCACCAAGATCCAGTGGACCAAACTCTCCGAGAAAACCCTGACCGTCGAGAGCGAAGGCAACTTCAATATTACGCTCCCTGAGGGTTACGGCGCCTTTTCCACCAGCGGCTTGCTGACCTACCGCAAGAGTGACCAGAAACTGTATTATTTCTATATCGCCAAGCCTGCAGCCGGCATGGGCGATGCCGCTAAATCCGTAACCTATATCGCCATCATCGATCCCAAGACGATGGCTGTCGAATCCAATACGGCCGTTCCCGCTGAGATCATGGAAGAGACCGCAGGCAGTGCCTACGGCGAGCTGATGCAGAATATGATCATGCAGGATGGCGCCGGCAATCTCTACTTGGCTGGCCTGAAAACCGTCGATGGCGCTGAAATGGGTATTCTGCGCCGTATCAAACCGGGTGAGAAGGCTTTCGACCCCACCTGGAACGGCTTCCCCAACCCGGAAGGCAAACTGCTGACCGTCCAGTATCTGGGCTACGGCAAAGCGCTGGCTTACTCCCGCGATGAAAAGCTCGGCACCAAGATCGACAGCCGCAGCCACTTCTAGTCGATCATCAACCTCGCTGACGGCACCCGTTCCCGCGTGCAGTTCGAGGGCAAGGACCTGCCTTATTGCGGCGGCCGCTTCTCGCAGCGCAGCGATGTGCTCAACGGCAAGGCTTATATCGGTGTAGGCGGTGAAGTTGAAGGTGCGGAAGAGGAAAAATTCCCGACCGTCTATATCTACGACTGCAAGACCGGTACCGTAGAAAAGGGTATCGAGCTTGCCAAGGGCTTCTGCTTCGACATTATCCGCGCGATGGCGGAATAACACGATGAACGTCAAGCCCCAGCTCCTGATCGGCGCCCTTCGCTCGGGCAGCGGCAAGACCACCTTTACGATGGGCTTGCTGAAGGCCCTGTGCGAGCGGGGCCTGCGGGTGCAGCCCTTCAAGTGCGGCCCGGATTATATCGACCCGCAGTTCCACACGCTCGCCACCGGGCGGCCCTCCGTCAACCTGGACACCTGGCTGGCCTCGGAGGCGCATGTGCGGGACCTCTACGGGCGATACGGGGGCGATGCAGATCTCTGCGTCACGGAAGGGGTGATGGGACTCTTTGACGGATACGACCGGATGCAGGGCAGCAGCGCGGAGGTCGCGCTGCTGCTCGGCCTTCCGGTACTCTTGCTGGTGGATGCCCCCTCGGCGGCCTACACGATGGCTGCGCAGCTCTATGGCATCCGGCAGTTCCGGCCGGAACTTAAGTTGGCCGGCGTGATTTTCAACCGCCCCTCGTCGGAGCGCCACCGCCGGATTCTGGAAGCGGCGGCCGCCGATGCCGGGGTGCCCTGCCTGGGGTTTTTGCCCAGGCGTGACGATCTGGAGATTCCCTCGCGTCACCTGGGCCTTACGCTCGATACGCAGCAGGTGATGGAGACCCAGATTGCCCGAGCCGCCACGCTGGTGGCGGACCATATCGACCTGGACGCGCTGCTTGCGGCCGTACAGGCCCCTTTCCATCCGGTGCCCGCGCCGGAGATCAAACCGGGCGGCCTGCGGATCGCCGTGGCGCACGATGCCGCCTTCAACTTCACCTACCGCGAGAACCTCGCGCAGCTCGAGAGGCTGGGCAAGGTGCAGTATTTCAGCCCGCTTGCGGGCGGACCGCTGCCTGAGGCGGACCTGGTTTATCTGCCGGGCGGCTATCCGGAACTCTTCCTGCCGCAACTTTGTGCGCAACAAGGATTGATTGATTCCCTGCGCGATTATGCGGAGCGAGGCGGAAAGATTCTTGCAGAATGCGGCGGAATGATGTATCTTTCGCAGACGGTTTGCGGCATTCTGCCTTTTGAATGCACCATGGAGGGCGCCCGGCTTCACCTGGGCTACCGACGTCTGGTGCTGGAAAATGGTACGGAGTGGCGGGGCCACGAGTTCCACTATTCGCAGATTGCCGCTCAGGCCGCTGTCGCACTGCCCTCCGTGGCGGTGCAATACAATGCAGCCGGGGAGCAGGTGGATACGCCGCTCTACCGGTATAAGAATGTACGGGCCGGATATACGCACCTCTATTGGGGCGAAGCCGACCTGATGAAACTATGGGATTGAGATGAAAACTTGCAGATTACTGGCAGCGCTCTTGCTGCTGTTGGCCGTGGCCGCAGGCTGCCGTGGCGGAAAGAAAGCCCAGGAGGGCAGCATCACGGCCGACTCGGAGCAGGGGATTGCCTCGCCGCGCTACGCAGAGGGCTTTTCCGTGCGCTATACGCCGCAGGGCGTCCTGCTCGATATTCAGGACCCGCAGCGCGAAAACGGCCAGTCTTTCCATTTTCTGCTGATTCCCCGCGACGCAGCCGAGCCGGAATTACCGGAGGGTTATTCTCTGCTTCGGACTCCTGTGGAACGGGTGGTCTGCATGACATCGCTCCAACTCTCGAACTTTATCGCGCTGAAGGAACTCTCCCGCGTGGCGGGCATCACCAGCACGCGCCATCTCTTCAATCCCGAGATGCGCCGCCGGCTGAAAGAGGGAACCACCCGGAAAATCGGCATCGAGGGCAACTTCGACAGCGAGGTAATTCTGGCCATGGCTCCGGACGTCATCCTGATCTCTCCCTTCAAACGGGGCGGTTACGAGGCCCTCAAAGGGGTGGATGTCCCGCTGGTGCCCCACCTGGGCTATCAGGAGCAGACCCCGCTCGGCCAGGCCGAATGGATCAAGTTCGTGGGGCTGCTGATCGGAGAGGAGGAGAAGGCAGCGCAGATTTTCAACGAAATAGAGGCCCGCTACAATGCCCTCAAGGCCCTGACGGCCGATGTCACCGAGCGCCCGGTGGTCCTGAGCGGGGAACTCCACGGCGGCAACTGGTATGTAGGGGGCGGCCGCAGTTTTCTGGCCCAGATTTTCCGTGATGCCGGCGGCGAATACTTCCTGCCGGACGACGGCCGGCACGGTGGCCTGAACCTCGATTTCGAAACGGTTTACAGCCAGACGGCGCAGGCGCGCTACTGGCGGATCGTGAACAGTTTCCAGGGAACCTTTACCTATGACGCCCTCCAGGCGGAAGATGCCCGCTACGCGGACCTGACCGCCTTCAAGGAGCGCGGCATCATCTACTGCAACATGCGGGAGGTGCCTTTTTATGAGAATATGCCGGTGCAGCCCGACGTGGTGCTCGCCGACCTGATCCATATCTTCCATCCGGAACTTCTTCCGGCAGACTATCAACCTGTTTTCTACCGACTCCTGCCATGAAACGCCGCTCGCCCGTGACCGGGATGGTGCTTCTGCTCGTCTCGATCCTCGTCTTCTTTTTCCTGAACCTGCTGCTGGGCTCCGTGTCGATTCCGGCGGGACAGGTGTGGAAGGCGCTCTGGGGCGGTGCAGCTGACAATCCCATCTGGGGAAACATTGTCCTGAAGTCCCGTCTGCCCCAGGCCCTGACGGCCCTGGTGGCGGGAGCGGGGCTCTCGGTGGCCGGCTTGCAGATGCAGACCGTCTTCCGCAACCCGCTGGCCGGTCCTTCGGTGCTGGGCGTCAGTTCCGGCGCCAGCCTGGGCGTGGCCTTCGTGGTGCTGCTCTCGGGCCGCATCGGCGGAATCGCCCTCAGCCGGCTCGGCGTGATGGGGGAGGTTGCGATGACCCTGGCGGCCATCGTCGGCGCCCTGGCCATCATGGCGCTCATCGTCTATGTCGCGCAGAAGGTGCGGGGCAACGTGACGCTGCTGATTATCGGCGTGATGATCGGCTATGTGGCCACGGCCATCATCGGCGTGCTCAAGTTCTTCAGCGCCGAAGAGGATGTGCGGGCCTATGTGGTCTGGGGTCTGGGCAGCTTTGCCCGTGTGTCGGGCGGCCAGGTCACGACCTTCGCCATCCTGATGGCTATACTGCTGCCCCTGTCGTTCCTGTTGGTTAAAACGCTGAACCTGATGCTGCTGGGCGACGGCTATGCCCGCAACCTCGGGCTGAATGTACGCCGTTCGCGCATCGCCGTCATTACGTGCGCCGGCATTCTGGTGGCGGTGGTCACCGCCTATTGCGGCCCCATCTCGTTCCTCGGACTGGCGGTGCCGCACCTTTGCCGGGCCATTTTCCGGACTTCGGACCACCGCATCCTGATGCCCGCCTCGCTGCTGGCCGGCGCTTCGCTGGCCCTCTTCTGCAACCTGATCGCCCGGATGCCGGGGTTCGAAGGGGCGCTGCCGGTGAACTCCGTGACGGCCCTGATCGGCGCGCCGGTGGTGGCGGTCGTCCTGTTCCGTAAACGCAAGGAGGAGATTCAGGAATGACGCACGAAGAGACCATCCGCATCACGGCGCTCGCCACCGGATATACCGGAAAACGTCACGTCAAGCGCGTTTCCGAGCAGCTTTCCGGGGCCATCCGCAGCGGGGAACTGACCTGCCTGCTGGGCTCCAACGGCGCCGGAAAATCTACGCTGCTGCGCACCCTTTCCGCCTTCCTGCCACCGCTCGGGGGCGAAATCTCCCTGCTGGGAAAACCCCTGGAGAGCTACAGCGCCCGCGCGCTTTCCACGGTGATCGGCGTGGTGCTGACCGAACGCGTCGCGCTGCAGAACATGAGCGTGGAAGAGCTGGTGGGAATGGGTCGCAGCCCGTACACCGGCTTCTGGGGCCGTCTTTCGGAGGCGGACCGCACCCAAGTCTCCAAAGCGCTGGCGCTCGTCGGAATCGAGCCGCTGCGCAGACGGATGGTGCAGACCCTCAGCGACGGCGAGCGGCAGAAAGTGATGATTGCCAAAGCGCTGGCCCAGGAAACTCCGATCATCTTCCTGGACGAACCCACCGCCTTCCTGGATTATCCCAGCAAGGTGGAGATTCTGCACCTGTTGCACCGCCTCTCGCACGAAGCGGGCAAGACGGTTTTCCTGTCCACGCACGACCTCGAGCTCGCCCTGCAGATTGCGGACCGCATCTGGCTGATGGACAGGGGAGGTTCCGTCCATATCGGGACCCCCGAGGAATTGACGGAAGACGGCTCGCTGGAGCGTTTCTTCAGCCTGCCGGAAGAGGAGAAACGAATCAAAATCCATTTTGACCTGAACAAGAAATGAAACGTTTTTTGACAGCACTTTTGATGCTTGTGGCAACGCTTCCCGCTGTTTCACAGGAAAAGACCGCCATTCTGATGGCCCACTTCGGTACTTCGTACGACGATACGCGCGCACTTACCATCGACGCCGTGAACGCTGCGGTCCGCGATGCTTTTCCGGGCGTAGAGGTCCGCGAAACCTGGACTTCCAGGGTGATTGTCAGGAAACTGGCAGCCCGCGGTGTTGAGAAACTTCTTCCGGTGGATGCGCTGCTGAAACTGCGTGCAGATGGTTACAAACGTGTGATTGTGCAGAGCACCACGCTGTTGGAGGGAGCAGAGATGGCTTCGCTCCGTCGAGACGTGGCCTCCGTCGCACCTTTCTTCGAGAAGATCATCGTAGGTGAACCGTTGCTCTGCTCGGTGGAGGAGTGCGCGAAAGTGGCGGATATCATGCTGCAGCGCCACGGCTCGCGGACTGACATCCGCAAGAAGGCGCACCTGATTCTGGTGGGACACGGTACCCATGCTCCGAATAACGCCACCTACAGCCAGATGGAGCACCTGCTCCAGCGGCGGGGAAGTGCGCTCTTCCATGTGGCGACGGTGGAGGGATATCCCACACTGGCTACCCTGACGGCCGATCTGAAGGCGGCCAAGGCGCGCAAGGTAACGCTGGTACCCTTCCTGCTTGTGGCCGGCGAACATGCTGTCCGCGACATCTCAGGGGAGTGGAAAACAGCCCTGGAGGCCGAAGGACTGCAGGTGGAAACGGTTCTGGAAGGACTGGGACAACTTCCTGAAATACAGAGTATCTTTGTTTCCCGTATCCAAACCCTTGTCTCCCGCCTGAAATGAAACGGATTTATACCAGAACCGGCGATACCGGTACCACCGGCATTCACGGCGGCACCCGCGTCCCGAAAGACGACATCCGAATCGAGGCGAACGGCACCCTCGACGAGCTGAACTGCCATCTGGGAATCGTCCGGACGAGCTGTGCACGGTTTGATGCGATTCTCAAGGAAGTGCAGGTGAACCTGATGACGGTGATGAGTCAGGTGGCGACGCCCTCGGTCCGGCGGGCGGAAAATCCCAATCCGCTGCCGGAGCGGCTCGTTCCCGATATCGAGGCTGCCCTGGACAAGCTGACCGCCGAGGCGGGCGACAACAGTCATTTCCTGCTGCCGGGCGGAACGCCGGCGGCTGCGCAGCTCCAGCTCTCGCGCGCCGTGTGCCGTCGCGCCGAACGCCGCCTCTGGACCCTGCACCGGCAGGATCCGCTTCCGGAGGCCATTCTACAGTATATCAACCGTCTGTCCGATCTGCTTTTTGTGATGGCCCGCTGCGAGCTGAATGCACAGCAGTGGCCCGAAGAGCGCTGGCAGGCCTTTGCCTACAAAAACAAACTATGAAACCGAAACTCCATCCCGTGATGCTGGCTGGCACCGGCAGCGACGTGGGCAAAAGTGTCCTCGCCACGGCGCTGTGCCGCATCTTTCTGCAGGATGGATATGCGCCCGCGCCTTTCAAGGCGCAGAATATGGCGCTCAATTCCTACGCCACACCCGAAGGGCTGGAGATCGGCCGCGCCCAGGCGGTGCAGGCCGAGGCGGCGGGCATCCCGTGCCATACCGATATGAACCCGGTGTTGCTCAAGCCGCAGAGCGACCACACTTCGCAGGTGGTACTCAACGGCCGCCCCGCCGGCAACCAGGATGCCTACGATTATTTCCGCAACGAGGGGCGCGGGGAACTGCGCGAAGCGGTCCATGCGGCCTATGACCGGCTGGCGGCCCGCTACAATCCCATCGTGCTGGAGGGGGCGGGGAGTCTGGCGGAGATCAACCTGCGCGAGAGCGATCTGGTGAATATGCCCATGGCCCTCTATGCCGGCGCCGATGTCATCCTGGTGGGCGATATCGACCGCGGCGGCGTCTTTGCCAGTGTCTATGGCTCGCTGATGCTGCTCCCGGAGACGGAGCGGGAAGCGGTCAAAGGTATCATCATCAATAAGTTCCGCGGCGATCTGCGGCTCTTTGAGAAGGGACGCCGGATGCTGGAGGAACTCTGCGGTATTCCCGTACTGGGCGTCGTGCCCTGTTTCAACGACATCCATATCGAGGAGGAGGATTCCGTGGCCCTCGCGGCCAAGTCCGCCGCCGCGCAGCGGGGCAAGGTCAACGTGGCTGTGGTGCTGCTGCGCCATATCAGCAATTTTACCGATTTCAACGCTCTGGAGCGCGACCCGCGCGTCCATCTGTTCTACAGCAACAATGTGGACGAGATCTCCAAGGCGGATGTCGTGATTCTGCCGGGCAGCAAGAGTACGCTCGCCGACCTCTATGAGTTGCGGCGCAACGGGGTGGCCCAGGCCATTCTCCGGGCGCGGCGCGAAGGAGCCTCGGTGCTGGGCATCTGCGGCGGCTACCAGATGATGGGCCGCATGGTGTGCGATCCGGAGCATCTCGAGGGCGACACCGAGTCGATGCCCGGTCTGGGGCTGCTTCCCGTGGAGACCGTCATCACGGAGCAGAAGGTGACGCGGCAGGTCCGCTTTACCCTGGCCGCCGGCAGCCCGGAGATGGAGGGCTATGAGATTCACATGGGCCGGACCTCTCTCGCCGAGGGAGAGGAGGCGCAGGTGCTGAACCGCTTGAGTGATGGCGCTGCGGACGGCTTTACCACCGGCGAGCGCTGCATGGGAACCTATATCCACGGCATTCTGGACAATCCCGCCTTTATCGATGCGCTGCTGGCGCCCCACGCGGAGAAACTTTCCGAGGCGGCCTTCTCCTTTGATTACCATGCCTTCAAGGAGGAGCAGTACGACCGCCTGGCCGCGCATGTCCGCGCCCATGTGGATATTCCTATGTTGTATGAAATACTGGAGGGAAAACGATGATTAACGGCCACGGTGACGATGCATTCCGTTTCGGGCGGCCCATCCGCGCGAACTTCAGTTCCAATGTCTATGCGCATGTGGATCAGGAGCCGCTTCTGGCGCACCTGCGCAGCCGGCTGGAGGTGATTCGCAATTATCCGGAACCCGAACCGTACCGCCTGGAGAAGGCGCTCTCCGCCCGGCTGGGCATCGACCCGGCCTCGGTCTGCGTGACCAGCGGCGCCACGGAAGCCATCTACCTGATTGCACAGGCCTTCCACGGCGCTCATTCGACGGTTTTTCAGCCGGCCTTCAACGAGTATGCCGATGCCTGTCGCCTGCACGGACATACCGTCGTCTCCTGCGTACAGCCGGAATGCCCTGCGCCGGTTTCCGGCAAACAGGCTCTTGTCTGGATCTGCAACCCGAATAACCCAACGGGAGGAGTTATCCCGAAGTCCGAGCTGAAAGCCCTCATTTCCAGCCATCCCGAGACGGTTTTTGTGATGGATGCCTCTTACGGATTCTTTACGCGCGAGGCACTGCTCGCCCCCGCCGAGGCGGTCTGCTATCCGAATCTCATCCAGCTGCATTCGATGACCAAGCGCTATGCGATGCCGGGCCTCCGGCTCGGATACATGACCGGCCCCGCCGCCCTGATCGAGCGGATTCGGAGCTGCCGGATGCCCTGGTCGGTCAATGCGCTGGCGGTTGAGGCAGGCCTCTTCCTGACCGATCATCCCGATACGGCTCCCATCGACCGGGACGCCCTGTTCGCGGAAACTGACCGGCTGCGGACGCAGATCAATGCCCTCCCGGGCGTGGAGGCACTGCCGACGCAGACCCATTTCTTCCTCTGCCGTCTGGCAGCGGGGCGCGCCGCTGACCTGAAACACTATCTGGCTGAAAAACAGGGTATCCTGATTCGGGATGCCTCCAACTTCGAGGGACTCGACGCACGTTACTTCCGAATCGCCACCCAAACGCCGGTGGAAAACGATGCGTTGGTCTGCGCGTTGGGTGCGTGGTTGCAAAGAGAGGAGGTGCAGCGATGATTCGTCTCTACAGTCTTCTCGCCGGCTGGCTGCTGGATTTCATCCTGGGAGACCCTTCCCGGCTGCCCCATCCCGTGGTGGGGTTCGGCAAACTGATTGCCGCCGGGGAAAAACGCTGGAACCGGGGACGCGCCCGGGGCTTGAAAGGGGCGCTGATGACCCTTCT
Organism: Bacteroidales bacterium; assembly: GCA_017544005.1. Classification (GTDB taxonomy): domain Bacteria; phylum Bacteroidota; class Bacteroidia; order Bacteroidales; family UBA932; genus Cacconaster. Next base: position 54,481 of record JAFYEZ010000039.1, on the reverse strand, counting down.
GCTGGTGACCTCCGTTTTTGGGGTGACCTGGATCCTCTGCGATGCCAGCGGCAGCCTTTCGCCCTGGCTGCGCATGGCCGTTGAGGCCATCCTGATTTTCTACTGCCTGGCCGGAACCACGCTGGTGCGCGAGGTGCGTGCCGTCTTCAAGGCGGTGGACCGCTCGCTGGAGGAGGGTCGTGCACAGGTGGCCCGTATCGTGGGACGCGACACGGCGAATCTCTCCGCGCAGGAGGTCCGCACCGCGGCGCTTGAAACCCTGGCGGAAAATCTCAACGACGGGGTGGTCGCTCCGCTCTTCTGGTATGCACTTGGCGGCGTACCCGGCATGGTGGCCTACAAGATGGTCAATACCCTCGATTCGATGATTGGCTACCGCAACGAGCGCTACCGCCGCTTCGGCTGCTTTGCCGCCCGATTGGACGACGTCGCCGGGTGGATTCCCGCGCGGCTGACTGCCTTCCTGATGCTGCTCGTCAGCGGCCGCCTGCACAAGACCGGGCTGGTTTACCGGCGTGGCCGGGGCCATCTGAGCCCCAATTCCGGCCATCCCGAGGCAGCCCTGGCCACCATCCTCGACTGCCGTTTCGGCGGCCCGCACGACTACTTTGGCGAAGAGGTCTATAAACCCTATATTGGCGACAACGACCGCCCCCTGACGCGCAAAGACCTGCGCCGCAGCATCCTGATCTTCCGCGGCACCGAACTCGTGGCCCTGCTCCTGGTGGCGGCCGTGGTGCTTGCCATTCACTGCTTTACCTCGTAAATTCACAGATTATGCATCATACTCCCCGCATCATCGTCGCCGGCATCGGGCCGGGCAGCGCGAGCGACATCACCCCCGCGGTGTTGGAGGCCGTTCACCAGAGCGACGTCATCATCGGCTACAAGTATTATTTCCAATTCATCGAGTCCTATCTCGCACCGGGCAGCGAGTGCATCGACACCGGCATGAAGCGGGAGATTGAGCGCGCCGCGCTGGCCTTCGAGCAGGCCGAAGCAGGCAAACGGGTCTGCGTCATCAGCTCCGGCGATGCGGGCATCTACGGCATGGCACCGCTCATCTGGGAGATGAAACGCGAGCGGGGCAGTGACATCGAAGTCGAGGTTCTGCCGGGCATCAGCGCCTTCCAGAAGGCCGCTTCGCTGCTGGGTGCCCCCATCGGCCACGACCTCTGCATCATTTCGCTGTCGGATCTGATGACCCCCTGGGAGAAGATTGAGCGGCGGATTGTCGCTGCGGCCGAGGGGGACTTTATTACAGCCATCTACAATCCCAAGAGCCACGGCCGCTACTGGCAGCTCTACCGCCTGCAGGAACTCTTCCTGGAGCACCGGAGCCCCGAAACGCCGGTGGGCTTTGTCCGCCAGGCAGGGCGCGAAGACCAGCAGGTGACGGTGACCACGCTGGGGACTTTCGACCCCGAGCAGGTGGATATGTTTACGGTGGTGATTATCGGGAATTCGCAATCGTATATATTTGAAGATAAATTTGTTACGCCGCGCGGTTACTACAGGCCCACCTGCGGAAAGCCGGCGGAAAAGATCGGGCAGGAGATTATGATGGAGAGCTTCCGGACCATCGAGAAGGAACTCCGCAACCAGGACCTGCCTCTCGGAAAGAAATGGGCGCTGCTGCACGCCATCCACACCACGGCCGATTTCGAGATGGAATCGCTGCTGAAGGTAGACGATGGGGCGGTGGAGAGGCTCTATGCCGGCTTTGCCGAAGGCCGCATCCAGACCATCGTGACCGATGTGACGATGGCCGCTTCGGGCATCCGCAAGGGGGCACTGCAGCGGCTCGGCGTGGAGGTGAAGTGCTATCTTTCCGATGAAAGGACGGCCTCCCTCGCCACCGAAAAAGGGATTACCCGCACGCAGGCCGGCATCCGGCTGGCGGTGGAGGAGCATCCCGATGCGCTCTTCGTCTTTGGCAATGCGCCGACGGCCCTGATGGAGCTCTGTGCGCTGATTCGCAGCGGCGCGGCCCATCCTGCGGGGATTATCGCCGCCCCGGTCGGCTTCGTGCACGTGCGCGAGAGCAAGCAGATGGTCAAGCCCTTCCGCGCCATTCCCAAACTGATTGTGGAGGGCCGCAAAGGCGGCAGCAACCTGGCTGCTACGCTGACCAACGCCATTCTCTGTTTCAACGATGCTGAATCCCTTAAACCCGGCCGGGATGTCTAAGCAGAAGTTTATCGTGATCGGGATGACCGACGACCGCGAGGTCTGGTTTCCGCCGCAGGTCCGCGAGGCCATCGCGGCGGGCCGGGTCTTTTCGGGCGGAAAGCGCCATCACGAGATTGTGGCGCCGCTGCTGCCGGAAGGCGCCCGCTGGATTGAAATCGCCGTCCCGCTGGATGCGGTATTCGAACAATATGCCGGCCTTGACGAGGTGGTGGTCTTCGCTTCGGGCGATCCGCTCTTCTTCGGGTTCGGCAATACGCTGCGCCGCCGCCTGCCGGAGGCGGAGCTGGTCGTTTATCCTGCTCCCAATTCGCTGCAGCTGCTCTCGCACAGGCTGTTGCTGGATTATCACGGGATGCACTGCGTCTCGCTGACCGGCCGTCCGTGGGATGATTTCGACGCGGCGCTGATCCGGGGTGAGGCGCTCATCGGCGCGCTGACGGACCGGGTCAAGACCCCGGCTGCCGCAGCCGCCCGGATGCTGGAATACGGCTATGACAACTACCGGATGCATGTGGGCGTTTCTCTTGGAAACCGCGAGGCGGAGCGCCTCTGGAGCGGAAATCTCTCCGATGCCGCCGCTTCGGAATTTGGTTTTCCCAACTGTTTCGTCCTGGAGCGTACCGCCCTCCGGCCGCGCCCTTTCGGAATTCCCGAATCGGCATTCGAAGGGCTTCCGGGGCGGCCGAATATGATCACCAAGATGCCTTACCGGCTGCTTGCCCTGAGCGCCCTGGATTTGCCGAACCGTCGCTCCTTCTGGGACGTCGGCTTCTGCACCGGCTCGGTCTCGATCGAGGCGCGGCTGCAGTTCCCGCACCTGAAAATCAACGCATTCGAAATCCGGGAGGAGGGGCGTGATCTGATGGCGCACAATGCGCAGAAGTTCGGCGCGCCGGGAATCGAAACCCATATCGGCGACTTCCTGCAGGCGGATCTGCAGGCGATTCCGGCACCGGATGCCGTTTTTATCGGGGGGCACGGTGGCCAGCTGATTGAAATGCTGCGCCGGATTGATTCCGTACTGCTGCCCGGCGGCGTGATCGTCTTCAACGGGGTCAGCCCCGAGAGTCGCGCGCTGTTCCGCGAGGCGGTCGCAGCTGTCGGACGCCGCATCACCGCCTCGATGAACGTCTCCTACGATTCCTTTAATCCCATTGAAATTCTACGTGCCGAATGAAGCAAACCGCCATTATCGTCGTTTCTGAATCTTCGCTTCCGCTCGCCGGCAAGATTGCCCGGGACCTGCCGGAAGCTGCAATCTATACGAAAGCCGAGATAGGCCCTTATGGCCCTTTTCTGAAGGCCCGATGGGAGGATTTCGGCGCCGTTGTCTTTATCGGCGCGCTGGGAATCTGCGTGCGCAGTATCGCCCCGGCCCTCAGAAACAAGCATGTTGATCCGGCCGTGGTCTGCGTGGACAGCACCGGACGGTTCGTCGTTCCGGTGGTCTCCGGCCATGTCGGGGGCGCCAACGACCTCTCCCGCCGCATTGCCGTGCTGACGGGCGGCGAGGCGGTCGTCACCACGCAGAGCGACAACGAGGGACTCTGGGCGCTGGATACGCTCGCCCGGCAGTTCGGCTGGCAGTGCGAGGCTACGCCCGCGCAGATGAATGCCGCCATTTTTGCCTTTGTCCGGCGGCGGCCCACCGTCCTGCTGCTCGAGGTACGTGATGCAGGCGCTACCTTCCTGGAGCGCACCCTGCCCGAGCACGTGACGCTCTGCACGGATCGCGCACGGCTCGACCTCTCCGGCGCAGCGCTGCTGATTGCCGTAACGCCGCGCCTTCTGCCCGACCTGAGCGGGCATCCCGGCCTTTCCGTGTTGCACTACTGCCCGCCGGTACTCCACCTGGGATTCGGCTGCCGCCGTCAGTGCGATCCTTCCGGTATCGCGGAGTGGATTGGGCAGCAGATGCTGGAGGCGGGCTACTCGCCCCTGGCGCTGGCGACCATTGGAACCCTCGAACTGAAAAAGGACGAGCCGTTGCTGCAGGCACTGTGTAAACAGTGGCCGCAGGTCCAGACTCGAATCTATACCGCTGAAGAACTGAAAGATATACCCGTTCCCAATCCTTCTGAAAAGGCGCTGGAGGTGACCGGATGCCCCGGCGTGGCCGAGGCGGCGGCGCTCGTTTCGGCCCATGGCGGTCCGCTGTGGATCGAGAAGCAGAAAGGCTGCCTGCAGGCCGGTGCCGATTTTACCTTTGCCCTGGCGCAGGAGGCCTCCTCGCTCCGCAGCGGTCATATCGAGATTGTCGGAGCCGGTCCGGGCGATCCGGAACTGGTCTCCGTGCGCGGCCGTCGGTTCCTCGAAACGGCCGATCTGATTCTCTATGCGGGCAGTCTGGTGCCGGTGGAACTGACCCTTTGCGCGAAACCCGGTTGCGTGGTGCGCAGCAGCGCCTCGATGGACCTCGAGGAGCAGTTCGCGCTGATGAAAGAATTCTACGACCGCGGGCTGCTGGTGGTCCGTCTGCACACGGGCGACCCGTGCCTCTACGGCGCCATTCAGGAACAGATGGCCTTCTTTGACAGGTACGGGATGTCGTATCATATCACGCCGGGTATTTCCGCGTTTCAGGCGGCTGCGGCGGCGCTTCGTTCGCAGTTTACCATCCCGGAGAAGGTGCAGACCATCATCCTCACGCGCGGCGAAGGGCGTACGCCGATGCCCGAGCGGGAGCAACTGCACAAGCTGGCGCAGTCGCGCAGCACCATGTGCATCTACCTGAGCGCCGCCATCGCCGAAGAGGTGCAGGCCGAACTCTTGCAGGCCTATCCGCCGGAGACGCCGGTAGCCGCCTGCTACAAACTGACCTGGAAGGAGGAGCGCATCTACCGCGGTGAGCTCCGCGACCTGGCCCGGATTGTCCGGGAGAACAACCTGACGCTCACCACGCTGCTCGTGGTGGGCGATGCTATCGGCAACCGCGAGGGGCTCTCGCGGCTCTATGCCCACGAATTCAAACATCTCTTCCGCAAATGATCCTGATTCTCGGAGGAACGACCGAAGGCCGGCTTGCGGTCCGCGTGGCGGATGCGGCGGGCTCGCCCTATTGGTATTCCACCCGAGACGAATTGCAACAGATTGAATGTCTGCACGGAACGCATGTGACTGGCGCGCTGGACGAGGCGGCGATGACGGCTTTCTGCGCGGAGCACGGCATCCGGCTGCTGATCGATGCCGGCCATCCCTTTGCCGCCGGATTGCACCGCACGGTGGCGGCCGTAGCTGAGGCGCTGGATCTGCCGACCATCCGCGTGGAGCGGGTTTTTCCCCCGCGCGAGGCCGATATCATCTGGTGCCGGGACATCCCCGACGCGCTGGCGCGGCTGGAGGCGGACGGCATCTCTTCGCTGCTGGCGCTGACCGGGGTGCAGACCATCCGCGCGCTGAAGCCCTATTGGTCGCGGCATGACTGCCGGATGCGCATTCTGGACCGCGATGAATCCCGTGCCCTGGCGGCGGTAGAAGGGTTTCCGGCAGACTCGTTGGTCTATTATGCGGCCGATGATACGGCTTCGCTGATTGCCCGGGTGCGGCCGCAGGCTATCCTGACCAAGGAGAGCGGCGAGAGCGGCGGCTTTTCTGAAAAGGTTTCTGCTGCACGTGCTGCCGGCGTTGCCGTCTATGCCCTGGAGCGGCCTGCGATGCCCGCCGGGTTCGTGACGGTTACCGGCGAGCACGGCCTGCGGCGGGCTATCGAGCAGTTGCTGCCCGGCTTTTTCCCGCTGCGGACTGGTTTTACGACCGGCGCCTGCGCCACCGCCGCTGCCAAAGCGGCACTGCTTGCGCTGCTGGGACGGCCGGTCGGCGAGCGCGTCGCAATCACCTTCCCGGACGGAGAGGAACTGGCCCTGCCGGTCGCGTCTGCACTTCAGAACGCAGGAGGTGGGGCTACGGCTTCCGTCGTGAAGGATGCCGGGGACGATCCCGACGTGACCCATGGTCGCGAGATTGTTGCGACGGTATCTTTCAGCGATGAACCGGGCATCCACTTCCTCCAGGGAGAGGGCGTCGGGCGCGTGACCCTGCCCGGACTTGGGCTTCCGGTCGGCGGCCCGGCCATCAACCGCGTCCCGCGCGAGATGATGACGCGTGAACTCTCTGCGCTTTATGCCGGTGGGCTCGATGTCACGATCTCCGTGCCGGGCGGCCGCGAACTGGCCCTGAAAACTTTCAACCCCAAGCTGGGCGTGGTGGACGGCATCTCGATTATCGGCACCTCCGGCATCGTGCGTCCCTTCTCGGACCAGGCCATCGTGGATGCCCTGCGCAAGGAGATGGAGGTGGCCCTCGCCATCGGGGTGGATCACCTGGTTATCAATTCGGGCGCAAAGAGTGAGGCTTTCCTGAAGAGCCGCTTCCCGAATCTTCCGCCGCAGGCCTTCATCCATTACGGGAATCTGATTGGAGAGACTCTAAAGCTGGCTGCCGAACTCGGCGTCCGTCATGTCTCGATAGGAATCATGCTGGGCAAAGCGGTCAAACTGGCTGAAGGCCACTTGGATACCCATAGCCGCAGTGTGGTGATGAACCGCGAATTCCTGAAGCGTGTCGCCGCCGAAGCCGGCTGCTCCCAAGCCGTCGAGGAGGCTATCGGCCGCCTGACCCTGGCTCGTGAGCTTTGGACGGCTCTTCCGCCCGACGACGCTCACCGGTTCTTCTCCGCCATCCTCGACCGCTGCCGCACCGTCTGCGCCGCCGTCTATCCTCCCTCCGCCGGCACGTTGGAAATCCTTCTCCTCGACGAGGCCGGCGAAGTCTTCGCCTAACCTTCCGCCACCCCGGACGTCAACTCCGCCGCCGCCAGTTCTGTCACCGCTGCCCGTCCCGTCGCCCAGCGCTCGCCTTCCGCCTTTCGTTGCCCGCTGCCAGTCGTCCGTCGTTGCCCTTGGCTCGCAACTTTCGCTCGCACGCGCGCTGGGGAGCGCACGGCTACCCCCTCGCGGAAGGGGCTGGGGAAGGGGTGCTTGATTCCTTCCCCGGCAAATTGCCCCTGAGCGCACGCCGATACCCCTCCGGAGTCCCTCCTGGAAGGGGTGCCCGTTACCTTTGACAATTTACCCCTTGACGAGGACTCGTTTTTCCCTTATCTTTGCTGACAGTAATAACTCTTAAACGCAGGGGCGATATGAAGGGATACTTCCATCTTTGTTCTGACGGCAAACTGACTCGCCGCTTTATCAACTCGGAATCAGATTATTACGCCGCGTTCAACTTGATAGGCGTGTGCGCCGCCCTGACCGATGCCTCGGTTCTGGCCTTCTCAATCGGCGAATCGCATCCGCACCAACTGATTTATGCAGAACTGTCCGAGGCGAAACGTTTCATGGATCTTTATGAAAGGTCTTATACCCGTCACATCATCGTTGACCGGAAGGGGCTGGACGGCGTGGAATTCAAGATGGAACTCTTCCCAGTCGATTCGCAGGAGTATTTGAAAACGGTGGGAACGTACGTCATCGCGCAGCCCACGAAAGATGGCAAGTCGATCATGCCCTACGACTATCGCTGGGGAACAGGATCAATGTATTTCCGCCCCGAAGAATTCATTTCAATCTGGCGATACGACAGGCAAGGCAACAAGCTCCCGACCGTCTCCGTCGGAGATCTGACGACCCGTGCCCGATTGGCGCTGCTCCACACCAAGCGCCCGGTGCCGCCGCATTGGCTAACCTGCAATGGCCTGCTCCTTCCGGAAAACTATGTGGATGTCCGTCATTTCGAAAGCATCTACCGTACGCACAATACTTTTCGTGCATTCCTTTCTACGGGTAGAAATAGAGATATGGAGGTGCTCTCAGCGATAGCCGCCGCACGAGGGATCGCTCTGGATGATCAGGAAGCCGGGGAGATTTGCAGAAAAACCTGTCAGCAGCGATTCGGCTTTTCAGATACCCGGAAACTGATGCCGGAGCAGCGACTTTCCATGGCCCGGGAATTGCGCCAGTCACATCGTCTTTCCTTCAGGCAGATAGCCACGCTGATCCGTCTCCCGGAAGAAGAAGTCGCCCGCTACATCCGATGAAGTGCCCCGGGCGTTGTGCTTCGAAGCGCACAGCTACCCCCTCGCAGAATGGGCTGGGAAGGGGGTGAGTGATTACTTCCCCGGCAAATTGCTCCGGAGCGCACGCCGATACCCCGCTACAGAAGCCTCTGAATGGGGTTCATGAAACCCAGCAAACGCGCTAGTCGTGTCAGCCGGTCTTGAAATAGCGGGCATCCGGCCAGAACGGAAGCGCATCGGCAGGAAAAGATTCTTTCCCTGCAAACTTTTCGCTAACTTTGTCCCTATGAAACGCATCATTCTGATTACGGGGGGAGCGAGGTCCGGGAAGAGTACCTACGCGGAGCGCCGGGCACAGGAACTGGCGGAAGCGACAGGGCAGGGGCCGGTCTATCTGGCTACGGCCCGCATCTGGGACGAGGAGTTCCGCGAGCGGGTCCGTCGGCACCAGGTGCGCCGCGGTCCGCAGTGGACCAATCTGGAAGAGGAGAAACAGCTCAGCCGGCATGACCTCGCCGGTCGCGTGGTGCTGGTGGACTGCCTGACGCTCTGGGCCACCAACTTCTTCACGGATCTCGACGGCGACACCGACCGGGCGCTGGAGTCCATCCAGGCCGAGTTCGACGCCTTCACCGCGCAGGAGGCCACCTTCCTCTTCGTCACCAACGAAATTGGCCTGGGCGGCACCTCGGACAATGCGCTTCAGCGCCGCTTCACCGACCTGCAGGGCTGGATGAACCAGTATGTCGCCGCCCGGGCGGACGAAGTCGTCCTGATGGTCAGCGGCATCCCCGTCAAAATCAAATGAATATGCCCCACGAATTTCATATCCGAATTCCTGATCCTGCCCTGCGCCCCGCGCTGCAGGAGAAGATTGATAACCTCACCAAACCCAAAGGCTCGCTGGGCCGCCTGGAGTCGCTCGCCCTGCAGGTGGGTCTCATCCAGCAGAGCCTGACCCCCGAACTGCGCCATCCGCAGAACATCGTCTTCGCGGCGGACCATGGTATCGTGGCGGAAGGGGTGAGCATCGCGCCCAAGGAGGTCACCTGGCAGCAGGTCTGCCACTTCACCCATCCGCAGGGTACCGGCGGCGTCAATTTTCTCTGCCGCCAGCACGGCTTTACGCTGAAGGTGGTGGATGTGGGGGTGGATTTTGACCTGCCCAAGGACCGCGGTATCATCGACCGCAAGGTGGCCCGCCGCACGCAGAACTTTCTGCACGGAGCGGCCATGAGCCAGGCGCAGTTCGACCGCTGCCTGGAGATCGGCGCCGAGGTAGTTCGCCAGTGCGCGGAGGAAGGCAGCAACGTGCTGAGTTTCGGCGAGATGGGAATCGGCAACACTTCGCCCTCTTCGCTCTGGATGTCTCGCTTTGCCGGCATTCCGCTCCCGGAGTGCGTGGGGGCCGGCAGCGGCCTGGACCGGGCGGGCATCGCGCACAAGCTCGACGTGCTGGAGCGCTCCGTGGATGGCTATGCGGGCGACGGCTCGCCGCGCGACTGGATGCGCTGGTTCGGTGGCTTCGAGATGGTCGCGGCAGTGGGGGCTATGCTGCAGGCAGCCGAGCTGGGCATCGTGATCCTGGTGGACGGCTTTATCATGACCGCATGCATGCTGGGTGCCGTGCAACTGGCTCCGGCTGTCCGGGAATATGCGGTTTTCGGCCATTGCGGCGACGAGTCGGGCCACCGCAAACTGCTGGATGCGATGGGCGCTCAGCCGCTGCTCAGCCTCGGACTGCGGCTCGGAGAGGGGACCGGCGCCATCTGCGCTTACCCGATTCTGGAATCCGCCGTCCGGATGATCAACGAAATGGACAACTTCCGCGACGCGGAAATCACCAAATACTTCTAACCGATGAGACTGCTGGCCGCTCTGACTTTCTTCACGCGCCTGCCTTTCTGGCGCATCCGCGAGATTCCTGCCGACGCCTTCAAGCGCGTGGTGCCCCTCTGGCCGCTGGTGGGCTGGCTGACGGGCGGCTTGATGGCCCTGGCCTTCTGGCTTGCCTCGCAGATCCTGCCGCTGACGGCGGCGTGGATCGTGGCCTTGCTCGTACGGCTGCTGCTGACCGGCGCCCTGCACGAAGACGGCCTGGCCGATTTCTTCGACGGATTCGGCGGCGGTACCTCCCGCGAGCGGCGGCTGGCCATCATGAAAGACTCACACATCGGCACTTACGGCGTAATCGGGCTGATTGTCTATTTCGCCCTGATGCTGCAGCTGCCGGGCGTCATCTCGCGAGACACACTGATTCTGCTCGTGCTCTGCGGCGATCCTTTCGCCAAGTGCTGCGCCGCGCAGCTGATCAACCTGCTGCCCTATGCGCGCACCGAGTCGGAGGCCAAGAACAAGACGGTATATGACCGGATGCGGTGGCACGAGGCGCTCATTTGCGTAGCGGCCGGACTGGTGCCCGCCTGTGTCATGATCTTCGCATTGCACTGGCTTCCGGTGGCTTTTTGCTGGCTGATGCTTGCTCCGGTGGCCGTTATGTTCCTGCTCGCGCTGCTCATGCGGCGCAAGATTGCCGGCTACACGGGCGACTGCTGCGGCGCAACCTTCCTGCTCTGCGAGCTCTCGCTCTACCTTGCCGCTCTGATTGCTTTTCCTTTCTGGGCCTGATATGGACGTTATCCTGGTTCGCCATACCTCCGTGGATGTTCCGCCCGGCACCTGCTACGGGCAGACTGACGTGCCGCTGAATTCCTCTTTCCCCGAGGAAGCGGCCGCGACGCGTGCTGCGATTGCCGCCCTGGGCGCGCCTGACGCCGTTTTCACCAGCCCGCTTTCGCGCTGCGTACATCTGGCGGAATTCTGCGGCTACCCCGACGCGGTGCGCGACGCCCGTCTGCTGGAGATGAATTTCGGCGACTGGGAGATGCGTCTCTATGACTCGATCGTCGGCCCCGAGGCGGACCGCTGGTACGAGGATTACATCAACACGGCGGTTCCCGGCGGCGAATCCTTTATGATGCAGTATCTGCGGGTCAGTGCCTTTCTGGACGAACTTCGCCGGAAGCCCTTCCGCCGCGCGCTCATCTTCGCCCACGGCGGCGTCCTGGCCTGCGCTGGCATCTACGCCGGCCTCCACACCCCCGCCGACGCCTTCACCCACCTCACACCCTACGGCGGCCACCTCGCAATTCAACTGTAACGTCCGCCTCAAGGAAGCATCAATCGCCTCCCATCCGTGCGCTCAGGCGGGGCGCGGGCGGAGAATTGCGCGAGTTGCACAATTATTGCTATATTTGTCGGTTATATTAAGGAGACTGTCGGCCAAGGGCAGTCGACTGACAAACTGACAACAATAGACAATGGCAAATATTCTCAAGAAACTCTTCGGCAGCAAGGAAGAACGGGACCTGAAGAAGATGACCCCGGCGCTGAACGCCTGCAAGGCCGAGTATGAACAGATTGACAAACTTTCCGACGACGCCCTGCGCGAGGCCTCCGCGGCCCTGCGCAAGATGATTGCCGATTATATCGCTCCGGAAGAGGAGCAGGTGGCCAAGATCAAGGAGCAGCTCTCCGACGTGGAGATCGAGGTGACCCGCAAGGAAAAACTCGCCACCGAGCAGGACGAACTCATCAAGACCATCGACAAGAAGATCGAGGAGATCCTGGAAAAGATTCTCCCGCGGGCCTTCGCCATCATGAAGTCCACCGCCCGCCGCTTTGCCGAGAATCCGACCATCAAGGTCCGGGCCACCGACTTCGACCGCACTCTCTCCGCTTCGCACGACTTCGTGTCGGTGAGCGGCGACTACGCCATCTGGCAGAACAGCTGGATGGCCGGCGGCAACCGCATCACCTGGGACATGGTCCACTACGATGTGCAGCTGATCGGCGGTATCGTCTTGAACTCCGGCAAGATTGCCGAGATGGCCACCGGTGAGGGAAAGACCCTCGTGGCTACACTCCCGGTCTTCCTGAATGCCCTGGCCGGCAAGGGCGTGCATGTGGTCACCGTGAACGACTACCTGGCCAAGCGAGACGCCGAGTGGATGGGTCCGCTCTACATGTTCCACGGCTTGAGCGTGGACTGCATCGACAAGCATGAACCCTCCACCGAGGCCCGCAAGAAGGCCTACCTGGCCGACATCACCTTCGGTACCAACAACGAATTCGGTTTCGACTACCTGCGTGACAACATGGCCATCAGCCCCGAGGACCTGGTGCAGCGCAAGCACCAGTTCGCCATCGTGGACGAGGTGGACTCCGTGCTGATTGACGACGCCCGGACCCCGCTTATCATTTCCGGTCCGGTGCAGCGCAGCGGCGACGAGACCTTTATCCAGTATAAGCCCTATGTGGAGCGCCTCTACCAGGCCCAGCGCCAGCTGGTCAACCAGACGCTCAACGAGGCCAAGCGCCAGATTGCGGCGGGCGAAATCGCCGACAAGGGCGAAATCCTGCTCCTGAGGGCCCACAAGGGCCTTCCGAAGTATGGCCCGCTCATCAAGTTCCTGAGCGAGCCGGGCATGAAGCAGATTCTGCTCGACGCCCAGAGCAAGATTACGCGCGCCGCCTTCTCGGACCGCGATATCGAGCAGCGCATCGTCACCAACGAACTCTACTTCGTGATTGACGAGCAGCAGCGCACCGTGGAGCTGACCGACAAGGGCAATGAAATCCTGGCCTCCGCCGTGGGTGATCCGGACTTCTTCCTGATGCCGCGCCTGGGCGACGAGACGGCCGCCATCGAGCACATGGACATTTCCGAGGAGGAGAAGCGCCGCAAGAAGGACGAGCTGAACTCCAACTACTCCCTCAAGGCGGAGCGCATGCACACCGTGGACCAGCTGCTCAAGGCGTATGCGATGTTTGAGAAGGACGTGGACTACGTGATTGTGGACGGCAAGATCAAGATCGTGGACGAGGGAACCGGCCGTATCATGGAGGGCCGCCGCTGGAGCGATGGTCTGCACCAGGCCGTCGAGGCCAAGGAGAACGTGAAGGTGGAGGCGGCCACCCAGACCTTCGCCACCATCACCCTGCAGAACTATTTCCGCATGTACCATAAACTCTCCGGCATGACCGGTACGGCAGAGACCGAGGCCAAGGAGTTCTGGGACATCTACAAACTGGACGTGGTGGTCATTCCGACCAACCGTCCGGTGATCCGCAACGACCAGGCCGACGTGGTTTACAAGACCATGAAGGACAAGTACAACGCCGTGATCGAGATGATCCAGGAACTCATTGCCAAGGGCCGTCCGGTGCTGGTGGGTACCACCTCGGTGGAAATCTCCGAGCTGCTCAGCAAGATGCTCAAAATCCGGGGCATCAAGCACCAGGTGCTGAATGCCAAGCAGCATGCGCGTGAGGCCGAGATCGTGGCCCACGCCGGCGAGCCGGGCACGGTGACCATCGCCACCAACATGGCCGGCCGTGGTACCGACATCAAGCTGACCCCGGAGGTCAAGGCGGCAGGCGGTCTGGCCATCATCGGCACCGAGCGGCACGAGAGCCGCCGCGTGGACCGTCAGTTGCGCGGCCGTTCCGGCCGCCAGGGCGACCCGGGTTCCTCGATCTTCTTCGTCTCCCTGCAGGACAACCTGATGCGCCTCTTCGGTTCGGACCGCATCTCCCGCGTGGTGGACCGCATGGGCATGGCCGACGGCGAAGCCCTCCAGTCCTCGATGCTCTCGAGCGCTATCGAGCGCGCGCAGAAGAAGGTGGAGGAGAACCACTTCGGCATCCGTAAGAACCTCGTGGAGTATGACGACGTGATGAATTCGCAGCGCGAGGTGATCTATACCAAGCGCCGCAACGCCCTGACGGGCGACCGCATCGACGTGGATGTGCTCAACATGATGGGCGACTACTGCGACATCTTCGTGGACGACAACAAGCACCTCGACTACGATTCCTTCTGCGAGGCCTTTGTGGAGGCCCTCTCGGTGACCCCCGAATTCGATGCGCAGTTCTATGAGCACGCTCGCAAGGAACAGCTCGTGGAGGCCCTGCAGAATACCCTCCTTAATGCGATGCAGCGCCGTTTCGATACCCTGATCGAGCTCTCCTGGCCCATCATCAAGAACGTGTACGACACCAAACGGATGTTCTACCAGAATATCGCCATCCCCATCACCGACGGCCGCAAGGTCTTCCAGGTGCTGGTGGACCTGCGCAAGGCCTACGAGAGCAAGGGCAAGGAGATTGTCCGCTCCATTGAGAAGTCCGTCACCCTGCGCGTGATCGACGAATACTGGAAGGAGCACCTGCGCGAGATGGACGACCTCAAGCAGTCGGTCCAGAACGCTTCCTACGAGCAGAAAGACCCGATCCTCGTTTACAAGACGGAGAGTTTCGGCCTCTTTATCAAGGTGCTGGAGAACATCAGCCGCGACGTGCTCTCGTTCCTGAGCCGCGCTACCATCTTCCTCCGTCAGGATCAGGAAGCTTCCGAGGTGGCCACCGAGGCGCACGAGAAGCGCACCGATATGAGCCGGATGCAGACCAGCCGCCCGGATATGCTCAACAACAACGTGGCCCCGCGCAGCAATCAGCCGGTGCACGTGGAGAAGAAAGTCGGACGCAACGACCCGTGCCCGTGCGGCAGCGGCAAGAAGTACAAGAACTGTCACGGACGCGACCTTTAATAGACAATAATCTAAAGAACAAATAGTTATGAAATACGACATCATCGTCATCGGCGCAGGTCCGGGCGGCTATGTGGCTGCCATCCGCGCCGCACAGCTGGGCTTCAACACGGCCGTTGTGGAACGCAACGAACTGGGCGGTATCTGCCTGAACTGGGGGTGCATTCCCACCAAGGCGCTGCTTAAGAGCGCGCAGGCGCTGCACTATGCACAGGCCGGTGCGGAATATGGCGTGAACGCCTCCGAAGTCTCGGCGGACCTCGAGAAGATGGTCGCCCGCAGCCGCGGCGTCTCCGCCACGATGAACGCCGGCATCGAATACCTGTTCAAGAAGAACAAGGTGACGGTGCTCAAAGGCAATGGCAAGGTGCTCTCCGGCGGCCGCGTGGAGGTGACCGACGATGACGACCATGCCGTGGTGCATGATGCGGACCATATCATCCTGGCTACCGGCGCCCGTCCCGTGTCGCTTCCCTTCGCCCCCGTGGACGGCGTCAAGATCTGGAGCTACTACCAGGCCCTGACCCCGGACAGCCTTCCCAAGAGCCTGGCCATCATCGGTTCCGGCGCCATCGGCAGCGAGTTCGCTTTCTTCTACCGCAGCCTGGGGTGCGAGGTGACGCTGATCGAATATCTGGACCGTATCCTCCCGCTCGAGGACGACGATACCTCGGCGCAGTTGAGCCGTTCGTTCCGCAAGATGGGCATCAAGGTGATGGTCTCCTCGCAGGTCAAGAGCGTGGATACCACCGGGGAAGGATGCCGCCTGAGCGTGGAAACCAAGAAGGGTGAAGAGGTGATCGAGGCCGAGCGGGTGCTCTCCGCCGTCGGAGTCCGTCCCAATACCGAATTTATCGGCCTGGAGGAGCTCGGCGTGGAGATGATCCGCGGCAAGGTGGTGGTCGACGGCGACTACCGGACCAACGTTCCGGGCCTCTACGCTATCGGCGATATCATCCCGACTCCGGCGCTTGCCCATGTGGCTGAGGCCGAGGGCGTCCGCTGCGTGGAGTGCATCGCCGGCCTGAATCCCGCCCCGATCGATTACGGCAATATTCCCGCCTGCACCTATACCTCGCCCGAGGTGGCTTCGGTCGGCCTGACCGAGCGCGCCGCCAAGGAGAAGTGCCTCGCCTACAAAGTGGGCAAGTTCCCCTTCACGGCTTCGGGCAAGGCGGCTGCCGCCGGCGAGCGTGACGGCTTTGTCAAGCTGATCGTCGATGAGGCGACGGACCAAGTGCTCGGCGCGCACCTGGTGGGCGCCAATGTCTCCGAGATGGTCGGCGGCATCGTGGTGGCCCGCAACCTGGGCGTCACCGCCAAAGATATCATCAAATCGGTCTTCCCGCACCCCACGATGAGCGAAGCCATCCTGGAGGCGGCGGAGGCTGCGCATAACGAGGCTATCCATATCTAATCAATTTAATCCCAGACGATTATGGCAAGAATGGAAGAAACGTCCCATTTCGGCGTCAACGAAATCGCCCGCATCCCGGTGGGAGCCGAGGTCCGCGGCGGCGTGATGATCTCCGCGGGAGACATCCGTATCGACGGAAACTTCTTCGGAAAGATTCTCTCGAAGGGCAAGATCGTGCTGGGTGACGGTGCGGTGGTGGAGGGGGATATCCTCTGCCACAACGCAGACATCAGCGGCCGTTTCTCCGGCAAGATGATTGTGGAGGACCTGCTGACCCTCACCCGCACCTGCGACTTCAAGGGAATGCTCAGCACCGCCCACATCTGTATTGAAGAGGGGGCAGACTACAACGGTATCTGCAAGATGATCTCCGAGGAGGAGTTCACCGAACTGTCAGCTGAATTCGAGAAAGCGCTCTACGACTCCGGCGCCCAGGAGGAAGATACCCTCTAGCGGATCCGTTCCCGGACGTTGTAATTGTTACGTTCCTGACTGTTCCTCGAGACCAGTTCTCCGAGGAAACCGGTCAGGAACATTTGTGTACCGACAATCACCGCCACCAGTGCGAGGTAGAAGAGCGGCTGGTCCGTGACCGGACGGAAATCAAGACCGTGGGCCTGGCAGACGAGTTTGTTGATGATGATAATCAGCGCAATCACGATACCGATCAGGAAGGTCAGGATGCCGAGCGAGCCGAACAGGTGCATCGGCTTCTTGCCGAACCGCTGCAGGAACCAGATGGTCTCCAGGTCGAGAAAACCGTGGATGAAACGCTCCATGCCGAACTTGCTCTTGCCGTATTTGCGGGCCTGGTGGCGGACCACCTTCTCGCCGATGCGGCCGAAACCGGCCTCTTTGGCCAGGTACGGGATATAGCGGTGCATATCCCCGTACACCTCGATGCTCTTGACCACCTCCTTGCGGTAGGCCTTGAGTCCGCAGTTCATGTCGTGCAGCTTGATGCCGGTCACGCGGCGTGCGGTGCGATTGTAAATCTTGGAGGGGATATTCTTGAACAAAACGTTGTCGTAACGTTTTTTCTTCCAGCCGGAGACAAGGTCGTAACCCTCCTCGCGGATCATCCGCATCATCTCCGGAATCTCCTCCGGATTGTCCTGCAGGTCGGCGTCGAGCGTTACCACGATATCGCCTTCCGCTGCAGCAAACCCTTCAAAGAGGGCGGCCGACTTGCCGTAGTTGCGGCGGAAGCGGATGGCGCGGATCTCCGGGTGGGTGGCGGACAGGTCGGTGACCACCTTCCAGCTGCCGTCGGTGCTGCCGTCGTCAATCATCAGGATTTCGTAGGAGAGGGGGCCGCCGGCGGGGGAGGTTTCCCCGGCGAGGGCGCGCCCGATCCAATCGACGAGTTCCACGAGGGATTCTTCCTCGTTGTAAAGCGATATGACAAGGGAAAGGTCCATATACTAAGCGAGTTCGTCCGGTTGCTTATCCTCTGCGAAGGGGTCTTTCCGGCGTGCGGTGGAAGCCCCGATGATGGCGCTGAATACCAGACCCAGCACGAAGTTCCAGATGAGCGTCAGACCGCACATGATCTGCGGGAAGCTGTCCTGCAGTTTATACAGGATATCCTCCGCTTCCGGCGTTATGCCGGGCGTGGAACTGATGACCTGAGGCAGCGTGGAGAAAGCCTCTTCCACCGATCCGGGGAAGAAGAACCGGAGCGAGAGGTAGGTGAAGACGGCGCATACGATAGAGGAAAACAGGCAGACCAGGATGCCGTAGCCCGTGGTGCGCGGCACCTCCGGGTGGCTCTGGCCGTAGCGCTTCATAAAATACCAGAGCAGCCAGATGGATCCGACCAGCTTCACGAGCCAGAGCAGGATGCTGAGAAATCCGGGAACTTTCAGGGAACTGAGCGTCGTGCAGACGACGGTCACCAGCGCGAGAAGCAGGCCGTCGCGCATGGCGAGGCTCCATTTGCTGGTCTGGGGGATATCAGGCGTGTTTTCCATGAGCAGATATATTTCTACAAAGGTAACAATTATTTAAATATTCGTATCTTTGCAGATTGTTATAAAAATCAGTTGTAATGATTAAAATCACCTTTCCTGACGGAAACGTCAAAGAATACCAGAGCGGTATAACCGCTTACGAAATCGCGGAAAGCATCAGCCCGCGCCTGGCTGCCGATGTTTTGTGTGCATCGGTGAACGGGACTGTTTACGATCTGGACCGTCCCATCAAAGAGGACGCCTCCTTCAAACTCCACAAATGGGAAGACCCCGAGGCGAAGGCCACCTTCTGGCACTCCTCCTCGCACCTGATGGCGGAAGCGCTCCAGGCCCTCTATCCGACCGTCAAGTTCGGTATCGGTCCGGCTATCGAGAACGGCTTCTACTATGATGTGGATCTCGGCGAGAAGCAGCTCGTGGAGGCGGATCTGGCCAAGATTGAGCAGAAGATGCTGGAACTGGCCCGCGAAAAGCAGCGCTTCGTGCGCACCGACGTGGCCAAGGCCGACGCCCTCAAGACCTTCTCCGCACGCGGCGAAAACTATAAATGCGAACTGATCGATACGCTCCAGGACGGAACCATCTCCTTTTATACCAACGGCGACTTCACCGACCTCTGCCGCGGTCCGCACCTGCGGGACACCTCGGTCATCAAGGCGGTGAAACTCACCTCGATTGCCGGCGCTTACTGGCGCGGCGACGAGCACAACAAGATGCTTACCCGTATCTACGGCATCACCTTCCCCAAGAAGTCGATGCTCGACGAATACCTCGTGATGCTGGAAGAGGCCAAGAAACGCGACCACCGCAAGCTGGGCCGCGAGATGGAACTCTTCGCCTTCTCCGCGAAGGTCGGACAGGGCCTGCCGCTCTGGCTGCCGAAGGGCGCCGAGCTGCGCATGCGCCTGGAGATGTTCCTGCGCAAGGTGCAGAAGGACTACGGCTATCTGCCCGTCATCACCCCGCATATCGGCCAGAAGGAACTTTATGTAACCTCCGGCCACTGGGCTAAATACGGCAAGGATTCCTTCCGCCCGATCACCACGCCGCAGGAAGGGGAGGAGTACCTCCTCAAACCGATGAACTGCCCGCACCACTGCGAGATCTACAAGACCAAGCCCCGCTCCTACAAGGACCTGCCGCTCCGCTTTGCCGAGTTCGGCACCGTCTATCGCTACGAGCAGAGCGGTGAGCTGCACGGCCTGACCCGCGTGCGCAGCTTCACCCAGGACGACGCGCACCTCTTCTGCCGTCCGGACCAGATCAAGGAGGAGTTCTGCAAGGTGATCGACATCGTGCTCTACATCTTCCGCACCCTGAAGTTCGACAAATACACCGCCCAGGTTTCCCTGCGCGACAAGAACGACCACAGCAAGTATATCGGCAGCGATGAAAACTGGGAGAAGGCTGAAAGCGCCATCGTCGAGGCGGCTGCCGAGAAGGGCCTCCCCACCGTAGTGGAATACGGCGAGGCTGCCTTCTATGGCCCGAAGCTCGACTTCATGGTCAAGGACGCCCTCGGACGCAGCTGGCAGCTGGGTACCATCCAGGTGGACTACAACCTGCCGGAGCGCTTCGAACTGGAATATATCGGCTCCGACGACAAGCCGCACCGCCCGGTGATGATCCACCGCGCCCCCTTCGGATCGATGGAAAGATTCGTGGCTGTGCTGCTCGAGCACACTGGCGGAAAGCTCCCGCTCTGGCTTGCTCCGGAGCAGGCCATCATCCTGCCCATCAGCGAAAAATACAACGATTTTGCAAAAAAAGTTTGCGAATTGCTTAATAATTACGAAATTCGCGCCTCTATTGATGAGCGCAACGAAACAATCGGCCGCAAGATTCGCGACAACGAACTCAAGCGCGTGCCTTACTTGCTGATTGTCGGAGAGAAAGAGGAAGCGAGCGGTTCGGTCTCCGTCCGCAAGCAGGGAGGCGAAGACAAGGGCGCGATGTCGGTAGAAGATTTTGCCAAATACCTGGCCGCTGAAGTAGCGGATGAACTGAAATAACAAACTTAACTTGGAGGACCTGTCCTATCGCTAACAACAATTACAGACCGCCGAAGCCCAAACCGGCACCCGGACCGCGACTGCCCGACCAGCGGCTGCCGCAGAACCGCAAGAAGGAAGAGGGGCTGCCGATCAACGACGAAATCCGCGCGGCACGTGTCCGTGTCGTGGGTGACAATGTCGAACAGGGGATCTATTCCCTCTCGGAAGCACTTCGGATGGCGGAAGAACAGGAACTCGATCTCGTTCAGATCACCGCGGCCGTAGACCCGCCCGTCTGCAAGATTATCGACTACCAGAAGTTCGTCTATCAGCAGAAAAAGAAGGCGAAGGAGCAGAAATCCAACGCCTCCAAGGTGGTGATCAAGGAGATCCGTTTCGGCCCTCAGACCGATGAGCACGACTACCAGTTCAAGCTCAACCACGCGAAGAACTTCCTGCAGGAGGGCTCCAAGGTCAAGGCCTACGTCTTCTTCCGCGGCCGTTCGATCCTCTTCTCCGAACAGGGCGAGAAACTGCTGCTGCGCTTCGCCGTGGACCTGGAAGAGTTCGGAAAGGCCGAGCAGATGCCGAAACTCGAGGGCAAGCGGATGCTGATGATGATCGCTCCCTCCAAGAAAAAATAGGAACCATTACTTTACTTAATATTATTAATCATGCCTAAATTGAAGACCAACTCCGGTACAAAGAAGCGCTTCACGCTCACCGGTTCTGGAAAGGTGAAAAGAAAACACGCCTACAAGAGTCACATTCTGACGAAGAAAACCAAGAAGCAGAAGAGAAACCTCACCCACGTAGCCATCGTTACGAAGGCCGATGAAAAACGGGTTAAAGCTTTGTTGGTAAAGTAATTCACTAATGTCAAACCGGACGGCCAGCCGAAAAGTCCCCGCGAGCCGGGGCGCTGTCCTCCCCAAAACACAAAACTATGCCTAGATCGGTTAACTCGGTGGCATCAAGAGCCCGCCGCAAAAAGATTTTAAAAGAAACCCGCGGTAACTTCCTCGCAAGGAAGAACGTCTGGACCGTAGCCAAGAATACCTACGAAAAAGGTCTCACCTACGCATACCGCGATCGCAAAGCCAAGAAACGCGCTTTCCGTTCCCTGTGGATTACCCGTATCAACGCAGCTGCCCGCCAGCACGGTATGAACTATTCGCAGTTCATGGGTAAACTCGCAGAGAAGAACATCGGTCTCAACCGCAAGGTCCTCGCTGACCTCGCCATGAACAATCCGAAGGCTTTCGAGGCTATCATCAAGTCCGTCAGCAAATAGTAGAATTCTCCGGCCGTGTCGCTGAAGGAATTCTATACGAACAGATGGGTACGGTTCAGTTTCTGGGCCGTACTCTATTTGCTGTGGGTGATCTGGATCGGGAACTGGTGGTGGCTCCTGGGCCTCGCCGTGGTCTTTGATCTCTTCATCACGAAAAAGGTGAAGTGGGCCTTCTGGAAGAAACGTTACAAAGAGGGTGAGAAGAAAAACCCCTGGCTCGAGTGGCTGGACGCCATTATCGTGGCCGTTGTGGCCGTCACCTTCATCAACATCTTCTTCATCCAGGCCTTCAGGATTCCCTCCTCGTCGATGGAATCCTCGCTCTATACGGGCGACCACCTCTTCGTGAGCAAGGTCTCCTACGGCCCCCGCCTGCCGCAGATTCCCCTCTCCACACCGTTCGTACACAACGCCTTCCCGATTTCGCACCGGGAGAGCTACTCCAAGGCCATCCAGTTCAAGTACCGCCGGATCAAGGGCTTCTCGCACCTGAAGCGGGACGATTATGTCGTCTTCAACTTCCCCCACGGAGACACGGTGCTCAAGAAAATTCCGGCAGCGGATTACTATTCGCTGGTGCGGCTGGAAGGCAGGGAGCGGACCCTCCGCCAATACGGCCCCATCGTGGTGCGTCCCGTTACCAAAAAGGACCACTACGTCAAGCGCTGCGTGGCGGTGGCCGGCGATACGCTGCAGGTGGTGGACGGACAGGTCGTGGTGAACGGCACGCCGCAGCCCGCTTATCCGGGCATTCAGCTGACCTACCGCGTAGAAACGAACGGCTCCTCCATCAACCGCAAGGTGCTGGAGGATATCGGTCTGAACCTGAACGAACTGCACTACGATCCCGCGCGGAGCTGCTATCCGGAGATGGCGCTCACCGAGGCGGGACTCGCACGCATCCAGGCGCTGCCCAACGTGCTCTCGGTCACGCGCAACAACGATGTCTATCCCCCGGACTGGCCCGACAGCCCCGAGATGCTCTTCCCCTTCACCGAAACCGGCTGGACCCGCGACAACTACGGTCCGCTCTGGATTCCCGCCAAGGGGGCCACGGTGCAGCTGACCGCGGAGAACCTGCCGCTTTACCGGCGGATCATCGAGGTCTATGAAGGCCATGCGCTGGAAGTTTCGGAAGGGGAGATCCGCATCGACGGCGCTCCGGCAGATGCCTACACCTTCGCGATGGACTACTATTTCATGATGGGCGACAACCGCCACAATTCCCTGGATTCACGCTACTGGGGATTCGTTCCGGAAGACCACGTCGTAGGCCGGCCGCTTTTCGTCTGGCTCTCGACCGACGCCTCCCGCGCTTTCCCCAAGAATATCAGGTGGAAGAGATTTTTGAAGGGATGCAAATAAAATTTGCGTAATTGATAAAAATAACCGATATTTGCAGCCCCAAATTGGAGAAATAATAAAACGTAGATATATATGGCACGAGTTTGTCAAGTTACCGGTAAGAGCAGAATGGTGGGCAACAACGTTTCCCACTCCAAGCGCCGCACCAAGCGCGAATTTGCTCCCAACCTCAAGACCAAGAAGTTCTGGTCGGAAGAGGAGAAAAGATTCATCACCCTCAAGGTCTCCTGCCGCGGCATGAAGACCATCTACAAGAACGGCCTCGCCGAGACGGTCAAGGCTGCTCAGGAAAAAGGTTTGATCAACATCGTTTAATGCATTACAAGTATGGCAAAGAAAGGTAACCGTGTGCAGGTCATTCTGGAATGCACCGAACAGAAAGCAAGCGGTGTTCCGGGCATCTCCCGTTACATCACCACCAAGAACAAGAAGAACACGCCTGACCGCCTCGAGATGAAGAAGTACAACCCTTATCTGAAGAAGGTCACCGTTCACAAGGAAATCAAGTAACACCCTATAAACTCATCTTACCATGGCAAAGAAAGCGGTCGCTACATTTACCGGCGATAAGTCTGAAAAGAGAAACGTTGTCAAATGCATCCGTATGGTCAAGTCCGAGCGTACCGGTGCTTACATGTTCCAGGAGGAATTCGTTCCGACTGCCGGCGTGAAAGAGTACTTCGAGAAGAAGTAATCCGGACAGAAACCTACGAAAGACGGTTGGGCTGATGCCTGACCGTCTTTTTTGTGATAAAAAGACATTGTTCAGAACCGAGGGCGATAATGTTTCTTATGAAACGCTATTTAGACGATAGGGTGGGATTATCAATAGTTGTTTTTTCGAGAATTATTTCTTAATTTTGTAACGTTTCTCGTCGTTTGTTTTTTAATATGTTATCAATATGTCTAAACATTTAATACTCCTTGCTCTACTGCTTCCTGTAATACTCTCTTGTGAAACAAACACAAGAAGTCTTGATAATGCTCAGGAGAGCGTTCCTGACTATGTCCCTTTAGATAAAGCATTGCGGATTCTTCACGAGTTTGAGAGTAGTTTTCAACCAAGAACTCGTACTAATCATAGTCGCACTATCCAATCTGTCGATGTGTTCCGTGAAGAGGGTGGGCAGCCGATGGCGTATCTGGTGAACTATGCAGATAATTCAGGTTATAGTGTTCTCGGTGCTAGAACGGATGTGGACCCTATTATTGCGGTGACAGAAAAAGGAAGTATGGATATGGGGCTAATCATTGATTCAGACTCCGAGGATAACAATTCTCATTCTTATGAGAGAATGATTGCATTGTTTCTCAAGAATGGGATTTACAAAGATTATATTCCAAGCAGAGTTGAAAACGATGACCCAGATGATAACGAAGCCCCTCCCGGCGAAGGTCCGGCCCCTCATGGGGGAGAATCTTTTACATCTGTCGTCCCACCAATGACGCAGAATCTTTCGTTTAATCAAGGTCGTTCATTTTGTCACAAATCCAATGGAAGGTATGTAATATCAGGTTGTCCTGCGGTTGCGCTCGCTATTATATGTGCAAAGAACCACTATCCTACCATCATTGCAGATGGATCCTTAGTGGACTATTCAGCTTGTACCGACACTGCTGGTTGCGATGGAGAAGGTTTCCGATATACATTTTATAAAAACTCAAACAACATAGGTAGTGTTCATTTTTCTCTTCAGGATTATTTCTATGATTATCAGGATATTGATACTACTGGGATGTCGGGAGTTGAAAAGTTGTCTTTCTTGGGATGCGTGGGGAATGCAATTCAATCTGGAGATAATGATAGTATCTCTGTTGAGTGGTGCTCCTTCAAGAGAAGTCGGGACCGTTTAATTTCCTCTATGTTCAACACGGTTGATAATATTCTCCCTATGTGGAATATGACAGGTGCTTTACCTAATAAGGTCGCTGATGCTTTGAGAGATTTAGGCTATTCAAATGTCGATTATTGGACGACAGATAGTCTTGATATTAATCAAAAGATACGGATAGGGGCGATGCTTGGCAATGGAACGCCTACCATAATGTGTGGTTGGTCTCTTTGGGATCTCGATAATAGTCATTACTGGGTCGTTGATGGATCTAATATGTGTGCCGACGCCAGTATGATACACTGCAACTGGGGGCACGGTGGCTTCAACAACGGCTGGTTCTCAACTTCCTGTATTAGACGAAGACATGCTGTATCCTATGACGGATATCACGATACTTTCGATCCAGATAGTACATCAGAGTATAATCATTTAATTGTTTATTATTATCGCAGAGAACAAACTGTGCCAATCGACAGCATTTCAATCTGCTCGCAGTTTAAATCTTACTATAATGAGAATTAGTACTACAATCAGAACTGTCATATCGATCTTCCTGACGGGGATCTTCATCGGGTTGGGCGGTTGCACCAAGCATCCTCCGGAGATGCCTTATGTAGAGCATGAGTACGGTGCATACTACCGACTGGATTCGCTGGTTATTGAAAATCACGGAGATCAACTACTGAGAATTGTTTGGGGCGGTCGGTACTCGGACAATCCCGGATGGACAAAACTGTTCAGTCAGATTACTGATCCGGAAGAACTCGAAGAATTGCACCTTCTGTACGGAGAAGGGTGTATTTACAAAGGGAGGCAGTTTTATTGGATATTACAGAATACGGGGCCTAATTATCAGCAGGATCCTATGTGTGCTATTGACCTGAGGATTAATGATATTGACGTGATTACCCTTACTGATTGGGATGAGGGACATCCCGCTGGGTCGTCTGTTCGGGATTTGTTGGCTCTATCCTATAGCTATTGTGATGAAAGATACGTTCAAGCGCTCACGGAGGTCCCCGGAATGAGGCAGTTGGTAGATTATTACTGGTCGCGGACATCGGTGGATTATTTCCCGTATGAAGAGCGACTCCAAATTTGTTTTCAATCCCTGGAGCCATCGAGTGTATCGCTGAGGGATTCCCATCTGATAATCCGGATAACCGACTCGCACGACCGAGTGATTACGGCCACATATCGTCCGCTCTAAGCTGATTAGGGAAACGGTCAGGCAAACGCTTGGCCGTCTTTTTTCTTATCTTTGTAGCGTTAATACGGAAATCCCATGGATTACGACAAAATTATCGCGCTGATTCACGCGGAGGTGAAGCCGGCGCTCGGGTGTACGGAGCCGATTGCGGTGGCCCTTGCGGTGGCCCGTGCCGCCGAGGCCCTGCGGGATGGCTGTGGCCTCGAACCCGCGGAGATCTCCGCCGGGGTGAGTCCCAATATTCTCAAGAACGGAATGGGGGTCGGGATTCCCGGCACCGGAATGGTGGGACTGCATGTGGCGGCTGCCCTTGGCGCGGTCTGCGGTTGTTCCCGCTATGGACTGGAGGTGCTGCACGAACTCTGCCCGAAGGCGGTGGAGAAGGCCCGCAAGCTGGTCAAGACCGGCAAGGTGGTGATTTCGCTGGCACCGACCGACGAGATGCTCTATGTCTATGCCGAAGCGCGGGCGGAGGGCCATGTGGCTTCTGCCGTCATTTCGGGGGCGCACGACCGGATCGTGGAGGCGACCTTCGACGGAGCTTCCGTGCTGGCAGCCGGAACACCGGCCGGTGAAGCGGCCTCCGGCAGCGCGGATTGCGTCGAGCCGGACTTCGCCCGCCGGATTACCGTCCGCGATATCTGGGAGTTCGTGAATACCGTCCCGCTGGAAAAGATTGCCTTCATGGAGGATTCCGTGACGATGAACCGCGCGCTGGCGGAGGAGGGACTCCGCCATCCCTATGGCCTGCAGGTTGGGCGTACGCTGTTGGCCGACGATAACAAGAGCGTCTATGGCGACACCCTGCTGATTCACGCAATGGCGTGGACCGCAGCGGCTTCTGATGCCCGTATGGCCGGTTGTACCCTCTCTGCGATGAGCAACTCGGGCAGCGGCAACCAGGGGGTGACCGCCACGATGCCGGTCATCGCCATCGCGGAAAAGACCGGTGCCTCGCACGAGGAACTCCTGCGCGCCCTGGCGCTCTCCCACCTGGTGGCGATCCATATCAAGGGATACCTGGGCAAACTCTCGGCCCTCTGCGGCTGCGTGATTGCCTCCACGGGCAGCGCCTGTGGCATTGTATATCTCCGCAAAGGGGGCTATGAGCAGGTCTGCGCGGCCATCAAGAACATGATCGGCAACATTACCGGCATGGTGTGCGACGGCGCCAAGGTGGGCTGCGCCCTGAAAGTGGCTTCCGGCGTGGCCACCGCCCTGCAATCGGCGGTGCTGGCGCTCGACGGCCAGTGCATTTCCGCCAGCGACGGCATCATCGAGGAGGAGATCGAAAAGACCATCGCCAACCTCGGCCGGATCGGCAGTGTGGGAATGAAGGCCACCGACAAGATGATTCTCGACATCATGTCCTGCAAATAGCGCTCTTTTTTTGTATATTTGCAGTTTATAGAAACTGCGAATATGAAGAACAACGGACTGACACTCGGCGTCCTGGGCGGAATGGGACCCGCCGCCTCGGCGGAATTCATGCGCCTGCTCGCTGCCAAGGCCCCGGCCGCGTGCGACCAGGAGCATCCGAAAGTAATCCTGTATTCATTACCCCAGATCCCCGACCGCACCGAGGCCATCCTCTGCGGCGGCGCAGATCCGACGCCCGTCCTGAAGGAAGGGCTCTCGAAACTCGTCAGCTGGGGCGCGGACCGCGTCTGCGTGACCTGCAATACTGCCCATTACTTCATTGACCGTTTCCGCAGTGAAATCCCTGTCCCGCTGGTTCATATCGTGGAGGAGACCATCCGTTGCTGCCGCGAGCGCAATCCGCAGGGGGCCTGGCTGACTGCCACTACCGGCACCATGCAGACCGGCCTCTTTCAGGAGCATGCCCGCAAGAGCGGCTACCGTTTCCGCATTCCCACCGAGGCGCAGCAGCAGGAGATCCATGCCCTGATCCTGCAGGTCAAGGCCGGCCATCTCGCGGAGGCGGCCGCGCGCTACCGGGCAGTTTGCGAGGCGCTCTGGGCGGAGGAGCGGCTTCCGATTGCCGAGGCCTGCACCGAACTCCCCATCGCCTATACCGCCGCCGGACTGCACGCCGAACTGGGCGTCTCCTCGCTGGAGGCCTTGGCGGACGGTTGCCTGCGGGAACTCTACCAACCCCTGAAGTAAGTTATGGCACTCTTCGGACTCATCAAAACCAAGAAGTCGATCTTCGAAAAGCTCTCCCATGCCATCATGGGCAAGAGCGTCGTGGACGACGACGTGCTCGACTCGATCGAGGAGGCGCTCATCACCTCCGATGTCGGCGTGGAGACCACCCAGAATATCATCGAACGCCTGGAGGCGCGCGTGGCGCGTGACAAATACGTCAATACCGAGGAACTCAACGCCATCCTCTGCGAAGAGGTGGAAGCCCTGCTCGATGCCGACGGCAAAGCGGCGGCCGAACCCTTCGATTTCTCCAAGAAACCCTATGTGATGATGGTCGTAGGCGTCAACGGCGTGGGCAAGACCACCACCATCGGCAAGTTGGCCGCGCAGCTCAAGGCCGCCGGCAAGAAGGTGGTGCTGGGCGCCGCGGACACCTTCCGCGCTGCCGCCGTGGAGCAACTGGTCATCTGGGCCGAGCGGGCCGGGGTGGAGATTATCAAGCAGGAGATGGGGGCCGATCCGGCCTCGGTGGCCTACGACACGCTCCGCAGCGCCGTGGCGCACGACGCCGATGTCGTGATCATCGATACCGCCGGTCGCCTGCACAACAAGATCAACCTGATGAACGAGCTCACCAAGATCCGCAACGTGATGCGCAAGGTGGTGCCCGATGCCCCGCACGAGGTGCTGCTGGTGATCGACGGCTCAACCGGCCAGAACGGCTTCCAGCAGGCTAAGGAATTTACCCGCGCCACCGATGTCACGGCGCTGGCCGTCACCAAGTTGGACGGAACGGCCAAGGGCGGCGTGGTGATCGGCATTTCCGACCAGTTCCGCATCCCGGTCAAGTTTATCGGCACGGGAGAAAAGATCGAAGACCTCAAGTACTTCGACAAGAAAGAATTCATTGAATCAATCTTCAAATAACAGATACAAGCTATGGTCATTTCGTACAATTGGCTGAAAGATTACCTGGAATTCGACCTGACGCCGGCTGAGGTGGCTGCCATCCTCACCGACACGGGTCTGGAAGTGGAACATGTAGAAGAGGTGGAGCAGATTCCCGGCGGACTTGCCGGCGTCGTGGTGGCGGAAGTGGTGGAGTGCGTGGAACATCCCGACTCCGATCATCTGCACGTCACGAAACTCAATATCGGAGAGGCCGACCTGCTGCAGGTGGTTTGCGGCGCGCCCAATGTGGCTGCCGGACAGAAAGTGCTGGTGGCAACCGTGGGCACCAATCTGCCTACTCCCGACGGTTCCGCCTTCAAGATCAAGAAATCCAAGATTCGCGGCGTGGAGAGCAACGGTATGATTTGCGCCGAGGATGAACTCGGCATCGGTACCGACCACGCGGGCATCATGGTGCTGCCCGCTTCGGCCGTGCCTGGTACGCCTGCGCGCGAACAGCTTCAGCTCAAGTGCGATACTGTTTATGAGATCGGCCTCACGCCCAATCGCGTGGACGGCGCTTCCATCATCGGCTGCGCGCGCGATCTCTATGCCTATTGCTGCACGAACGGCATCCCGTGCCGTTGGACGCTGCCCGATCTTTCCGGGTTCGACGCGGTCCGCGATGCGGCCGGCACGATTCCGGTGGAGGTGCTTTCGCCCGAACTGGCACCCCGTTATATCGGCGTCACGCTGCGCGGCGTAAAGGTGGGTCCCTCGCCGGACTGGCTCAAGGAACGCCTGCAGGCCGTGGGCCAGCGCCCCATCAACAACGTGGTGGATATCACCAACTTCGTGCTGTTTGAAATGGGCCATCCGCTGCATGCCTTTGACGCGGCCAAGATTGCCGGCGGCAAGGTGGTGGTCCGCAAGGCCGACTCCGGCGCCAAGTTCCGCACCCTTGACGGCGTGGAACGCACCCTCTGCGGCGAGGAGCTGATGATCTGCGACACCGAGAAACCGATGTGCATCGCAGGCGTTTTCGGCGGCGAGGATTCCGGTACGACGGAGTCCACCCGCGACCTGTTCCTCGAGGCAGCCTATTTCAATCCGGTATCCATCCGCAAAACCTCGAAGCACCACGGCCTCAAGACCGACGCTTCCTTCCGTTATGAGCGCGGCATCGACCCGACCGCCACGATGGAGGCGGCCCAGCGTGCCTCCCTGCTGCTCCGTGACCTTTGCGGTGCCGAGATTGTCGGCTGGACCGAGGTCTGCAGCGCGCCCCTCCAGCCCGCACGCGTGCAGCTGGATTATGCCCGCATGGAGCGCCTGATCGGCAAGGAGATCGGTGGTGATACCATCCGCAAGATTCTGGAAAGCATGGACTTCCGCTTTGTGGAGGCGACGCCCGCCGGTGCCCTGGTCGAAGTTCCCGCCTACCGCGTGGATGTCACCCGCGAGTGCGATGTGGTGGAGGAGGTGCTGCGCATCTACGGCTACAACAACATCGAACTGCCGGCCGGCATGAAGATGTCCGTGACGCCTTCCGAGCACCCCGATCCCGAGGTGGTCCGCGCCACGGTGTCGAACCTCTTTGCCGGCTGGGGCTTCGTGGAAACCATGAACAACTCCCTGACCAAGGCGGATTACTACAGCAACCTGAAGACATTCCCCGCAGAGGCGCTGGTCCAGATCGTCAACCCGCTCAGCTCCGACCTGAACGTGATGCGTCAGACGCTGCTGCCCGGCGCGCTGGAGGTCGTCTCGCACAACATCAACCGCCAGGTCAACCATATCCGGATCTTCGAACTTGGAAACGTCTATTCTTTCCATCCCCGCGAGGGCGTGGAACAGCCGGTGGCCGACCTGAAGTCCTACAACGAGGAGATGCGGCTCTGCTTTGTCCTCTCGTCGCCGGGCGTCAAGAGCTGGCACAATGAGATTCCCAAGGGCGATTATTTCGCACTCAAAGGTTATCTGGAGACGCTGCTGCGCCGCTTCGGGGCCGATATCTACTCGCTGGAGACGGCGGATGCACCCGCGGATCTCTTCAGTGAAGGCCTCGAATACCGCCTGCAGGGCAAGACCCTGGCCGTGGCCGGAACGGTTTCGCCCGCACTGGCCAAGCGCTTCGATATCAAGCAGCCCGTCTTTGCCGCCGAAGTCTGCTGGCCGGTCTTCTTCCAGCTGGTCAAGCGGGACAAGGTCAAGTTCAAGGAGTTGCCGCGCTTCCCGGAGGTCCGTCGCGACCTGGCGCTGCTGCTCGACGAGTCGGTGCGCTTCTCCGACCTGCGTGCGTGCGCCCTCAAGACCGAGCGCAACCTGCTCAAGCGGGTGGAGCTCTTTGATGTCTATCGCGGTCCGAAGATTCTCTCCGACAAGAAGCAGTATGCCCTGAGCTTTACCTTCCAGGATCCCGAACAGACCCTGACCGACGAGGCGGTGGAGCGGATGATGACCAAGCTGCTGAAGGCCTTCGAAAGCCAGTTCGGCGCGATCCTTCGCTAGCCCTTTCGCCCCGTGGATGCGAGCCGATTCATAGCACGCCGACTCTCTGCCCGCGCCGATCGGGGGCAGGAGCAGGATCGGTTGGTGCGCGTGAGCGGCCGCATCGCCTGGATATCCGTGGCCCTGAGCATCGCGGTGATGGTGATCGCCGTGGCGGTCGTGGGCGGTTTCAAGGCGGAGATCCGGGCCAAGGCCACCGGGTTCATGGGTTCCGCGGTCCTGTGCCGTCCCGGTCAGGGGCCGCTGAATGAGCAGTATCCTTTTAACGGGACGCTTTCCTACCTCGATTCGCTGCGGGCTTTGCCGGAGGTTACCTCGGTCTCTCCCGTGGCCTATCGCAGCGGCATGATCCGCCACGAAGGAGAGATTGGCGGCGCCTGGTTCAAAGGGGTGGACTCGCTGTACGATTTTTCCTTTTTCGCCGATGCCCTCTCGGAGGGGACGCTGCCCGATTATTCCGGCCGGATCTCGCCGGATGTGCTGCTCTCCGCGCGGCTGGCGGCGCAACTCGGGCTGGCCGTGGGGGATACCCTGAACGCCTACTTCGTGCGGGATGAACTCAAGGCCCGCAATTTCCGGGTCTGCGGCCTGTTCGATGCGCAGCTGGAGGAGATTGACAACACCTTTATTCTGACCGACTTGCGCCACATCCGGCGGCTCTCCGGCTGGGCGCCCGAGGAGGTCTCGGCACTGGAGGTCCGTATCCGGCCCGGTGCCGATATCGAGGCAGCGGTGGATCACCTGACGGACGTGGAGTTCCGGCTTGCGACGGACGACGACGCACCGCTCTTCATCCATTCGGTGAAGAAGATCTATCCGCACCTGTTCGACTGGCTGGCGGTGCTCGACCTCAATGTGGTGATGATTCTGGCGCTGATGATGATCGTCGCCGGGTTCAACATGATCTCGTCGCTGCTGATTCTGCTCTTCCGGAAGATTTCGATGATCGGTGTGCTCAAGTCGCTGGGCATGCGCGACGGCGCGCTGACGCGGGTCTTCCTGATCCGTTCGGCCCGGGTGGTCGGGAAGGGGTTGCTTTGGGGCGATCTCGTGGCCCTGGCGCTCTGCCTGATTCAGAAGTTCGGGCATGTCTTTACGCTGGATCCGGCCAACTATTTCGTGAAGTATGTTCCCATCCAG
Organism: Bacteroidales bacterium; assembly: GCA_017544005.1. Lineage (GTDB taxonomy): Bacteria > Bacteroidota > Bacteroidia > Bacteroidales > UBA932 > Cacconaster. Next base: position 21,925 of record JAFYEZ010000039.1, on the reverse strand, counting down.
CTCGACTGGGGCGCCTTCCTGCTGCTGAATCTCCTCTCGGCAGTGGTGATTCTGGCGGTGCTGTCGCTCTCGGCGGTTTTCATCGCCCGCGTCAGCCCGGCCCGCACCCTCCGCGCCGCCTGAGCCCGGCCTCGCCCCTCGCCACCCGGCCCGCACCCTTCGCGCCGCGCGCGCCCGCCGGCATCCTCTGCGCCGCGTGCGCTCTCCTCGCCGCGTTTTGCAACCATCGCGCGGACGGCGATATCGTATCTATTTGATTATGAATACGTTGTCTTGTAGTTGCCCGCGCGGTCTGCTCTCCGGCGCGACACCGCGCGGAGGTGTTTCCCATAAGTATATCATTACCAGTGAGTTGCTCATTCTCTATCCGCGCGATGGTTGCAAAATGTCTTGGCAATTTGATTTGGAAGTTATCTCAAGAATGCTAATCTTTGCAGACGGTACTCCGCGGAATTGCCCGGCTCAGTTCCGAACGGCGTGAAGTTGAACGCAACCGCTTTCATTGTCCGGGTAATGAAAGCCCTCATTGCAGTGATGGAGCGTACCATTCCCTCATCCCAGTATAAGTACTATCACGTCTGTTCGGACGGATATTACACGTCGGTCCTCTTTATAGACGAAATCGATTTCATGGCGGCCATGAACCGCACCGCTGTCTGTGCATTTCTTTTTGGTGTTATCGTTATCGCTTTTGTCTTGATGGACAACCATTTCCATTTTATTATCAAGTGCCGGTCCAAAGCGGAGTGTATCCGTTTTATCAATGAGTTCAAGCGAATCACGGGTGTTCATAATGCAACCAGGCATGGAGAGAAGGGATCACTTGTCCGGTTGCCGGTCAAGGTGATCGATATTGTGGATGAGGTTCAACTGAAAACGGATATCTGTTATGTCCTGAAGAATCCGACGAAAGCCCGGATCGGAATGTTCTACCACTACCCGTGGGGAACCGGAAACCTCTACTTTCGGCAAGCGGCCCCGGGAGGTGACGTTCGGACGATTGGTGATTATACGGTTGACGAGATTCGCAAAATGTGCCGGACAAGAGTGGCACTGCCCAAAGAGTGGCTGGTCAAAGACGGAATCATCCTCCCCGAGAACTATGTGGCTGTCGATGAGGTCGAGCGTCTCTTTCGAACCACGCGTTCCATGATGTATTTCCTGTCTTTGAATCAGGATGAGCAAATTGAGAAAGACCTGGGTGAATGGAATGCGATCCGTCTGACGGATGCGGAATTGAGAAAGGCGCGAAGGGAGATGTCAAGAATGATGTTCGCGAAAGACCGCTTGTGTGATCTGTCTGCTCCCGAGCGAATGAAACTTGCTCGTAAACTTCACGACAAGTACCTTTCGTCGAAAAAGCAACTTGCTCGTATTTTGCAACTTCCATTGGATGTCGTCAGCCGTGAGCTATAAATATGGACTGGATAAGCATAGGCGCTTGGGCGTGATGGCCGGGGGGGATTCAGCCATATGCCTGATCTGGTGATTTTTGGCTTCTCCCGCCGACTGTTTTCACTGCGACGTCGCGTTTTTGTCGCTTTTCTTGCCGCGGTTTTGCAACCATCGCGCGGGCACAAATAATCTATTTGTTTGATAGATAGTGAGTTGCATTTCTATAATCCGCGCGGTGCCGCGCCGGAGAGCAGACCGCGCGGGTGTATATTGCGAAAATTATTGATTATCAGTCAGATGTGAAATGCCCGTCCGCGCGATGGTTGCAAAGAAAGGGGCGGGGCGTTGGGAAGACCTTGCTTCTGCTGCGGAACGTCGTTGAGATAGGTGCTCCGGCGTCCCTGGCTGGACGAGGCGGGCGCGGACCCTTTCTCTCGGGGATTTCGTTGCTGCGCTCCGGCGTCCCTGGCCGGACGAGGCGGGCGCGGACCCTTTCTCTCGGGGATTTCGTTGCTGTGCTCCGGATCCCTGGCCGGACGAGGCGGGCGCGGACCCTTTCTCTCGGGGATTTCGTCGCTGCGCTCCGACATCCCTGGCCGCCTGCGGCGGGGCTTTGCAAATCCGGAAATGAAGGAAGCCGTGGGCGCATCGCGCCCCGGCACTTTTTGCGAACCAGGGCTGTCTGGAAAGCGAGCTTTCCAAGCAGCCCTGATACGCAAAAAGCCGACCATGAGGTCGGCTTCCTTCATTCGGTTTGCGGAGAGAAAGGGATTCGAACCCTTGATACCCTTTTGGAGTACACACGCTTTCCAGGCGTGCCTCTTAAGCCACTCGAGCATCTCTCCGAATGGGACTGCAAAGATAATACTTTTTTTCATATCTTTGTATGTTATGAATGAAATCGAGTCGCTGTTTCGCGAGTATGCAGGAGAAAATGTCCTGAAAATAGAGGAGTTACCCTCTTCGGGAAGCAACCGCAGATACTTCCGTGTGCACGGGGATACCCGGACGGTGATCGCCGTCAAGGGGACCTGTGCGGAGGAGAACCGCGCTTTCTGGGTCATTGCAGACCACTTCCGCAAGCAGGGGCTCGCCGTTCCGCGGGTATTCGCGCACAGCGAAGATTTCCTCTTTTACCTGCAGGAGGATCTCGGGGACGACATTCTCTTCAACCGCGTTGCCCAGGGCCGGGAGAAAGGTGCGTACGGCGCCGACGAGAAATCCCTGCTGCGTGCTGCCATCCAGGCGCTTCCTGCCCTACAGTTCGAGGGGGCGAAGGGGCTGGACTTTGCGGTCTGCTATCCCCAGCCTGCCTTCGACCGGCAGATGATTGCCTTCGACCAGAACTATTTCAAATACTGCTTCCTGAAAGCCACCGGCCTGGAATTCAACGAACTCCGTCTGGAGGAGGACTTCCACCGGATGGCGGATGTCCTTCTGAAGGAAGACAGCGATACGTTCCTCTACCGAGATTTCCAGGCGCGCAATGTCATGCTGGTGGGGGATAAGCCCTATTTCATCGATTTCCAGGGCGGCCGGCGCGGTCCGATCTATTACGATGTCGCCTCGTTCATCTGGCAGGCAAAGGCCAACTATTCCGAGGCGCTCAAGATGGAACTCATCGACGCCTACCTGGAGGCGCTCAAGCCCTACCGTCAGGTCAGCAAGGAGGCTTTTCTCCAGTCGCTCCGCCACTTCGTGCTTTTCCGCACGCTGCAGGTGCTGGGCGCCTACGGCTTCCGCGGCTACTTTGAGAAGAAGCCCCACTTCCTGCAGAGCATCCCCTTCGCGATGGACAACCTGCGCCGGTTGCTGCAGGAGCCTTTTGAAGAGTATCCCTATCTGAACCAGGTGCTTACGGACCTTGTAAACCTGCGCGAATTCGAGCAGGGCAACCAGGCGCAGCTGGAAGTGAGCATCTACAGTTTTGCCTACAAGAAGGGGATTCCGAACGACATTTCGGGCAATGGCGGCGGTTACGTCTTTGACTGCCGAGCCATCAACAACCCCGGCAAATATGAGCACTACCGTCATTTCAACGGACTCGACGCCGAAGTCGTCAAGTTCCTGGAAGACGACGGCGGCGTGACCACGTTCCTCGGCCACGTCTATTCGATGGCCGACGCGCACGTCCAGCGCTATATCGAACGAAAATTCACCCACCTGATGTTCTGTTTCGGCTGCACGGGCGGCCAGCACCGCAGCGTCTATTGTGCGCAGCACCTGGCCGAGCACATTGCCCGCCGTTTCAACGTCAAGGTAAAACTTTACCATCGCGAGCTCGAGATGGAACAAACCTTCTGAAAATGAGAGCGATGATCCTTGCAGCCGGACTCGGCACCCGCCTCAGGCCCCTGACGGACCACCTGCCCAAAGCGTTGGTCCCGGTGGAGGGCACGCCGCTGCTGGAAGGACTCATCCGCCGGCTGCAGAAGGCGGGATTTGACGAGTTCGTGGTCAATGTGCATCACTTCCCGGAGCAGATTGAGGATTTCCTGCAGGCGCACGGCAACTTTGGCAGCCGGATTTCTCTTTCCGACGAGCGCGACCTGCTGCGCGAAACGGGCGGCGCCATCCGGCACGCGGCACAACTGTTGCAGGACGCTCCCGGAGGAAGTTTTCTGGTGCACAACGTGGATATTGTCACAGACCTGGATTACTCAAGCCTGACAAAGGCAATCCGGCAAGGCGGAACGCCCCGTCAGGACCTTTCCGTTCCGCCGGAGGAGTGCCCGCAGCGCCCGGCGGGAAGCCCGATCGTCGCCACCCTGGCCGTCAGCGACCGCAAGACCAGCCGGTATCTGCTCTTCGATGAGACGATGCGCCTGGTGGGCTGGACCAACATCGACACCGGAGAGGTCCGCTCGCCCTGGCCGAATCTCGATCCGGCCCGGTGCCGCCGGCTCGCCTTTTCGGGCATTTCGATGCTCTCGACGGCGATACTGCCCCTGATGCAATCCTGGCCAGAGCGCTTCTCCATCATCGATTTCTACCTGGCTGTCTGCCGCGACCACGAAATCCGCGGCCTCGATGTGACCGGCGCGTCCATCCGCGACGTGGGCAAACTGAAAGAGTGGGAGGTGCGCGCATGAAAACCCGGATCTGCCTATTGTTTATCGCGCTGCTTGGGCTCGCCGCTCCGCTGCAGGCACGCGTATGGCGCACGGCCCCGCAGGACACCATTCCGTCCGTAGCGCCCGATACGACCGCCACGGTGCCCGATTCCACCGAGCTGCTTCCGCCGCCCGAGGACAGCCTCTCGCGCATCTACCGCCTGCTGGCGGAGGAGATGGGCTGCTGGGAGGTGGATTCGCTCACTGTATTCCAAATCGACTCCTGTTTCGCGGCATACTATGATTCGCTCGCGCTCAGCCTGCCCGATTCATCGGACATCCGCAAACTGATCCGCCGCCAGAGACGGGAATACCGCGACAGCGTACGGATCGCCACCCCGCGCATCCTGAGCACCTTCGCGCTGCCAGATTCGCTTTGGTGGAAACGCACCGTCAAGTGGACCTCCGAGCACAAGTTCAACGAGATCGAGGTGCAGGAGATCGATACGCTCTACAACGGACAGTTCTTCGACTATCCCTTCTTCAAGAAGGATGTGAACGCCACCTACCTGGGTACGGTCGGCTCCGCCGCGCAGCCCTACAACTGGTTCAAGCATGAGACCACCGGCCTGATGGACGCCATGGATCCCTACCTCGTCTATTCCTACACGCCGGACAACCTGCCGCAGTACAATACCAAGAATCCTTACACCGAGCTGGCCTACTGGGGCACCTTCTTCGCCCTGAAGGCCCGCGAGGAGATGGAACTGCATGTGCTTACCACGCAGAACATTACCCCGGCCCTGAACTTCTCGATCCTCTATGAAAAATGGGGCAGCAAAGGTATGTTGCAGAACGAGGCTACCGACAACCGCACGCTGGCCTTCGGCCTGAACCACCTCGGCAAGAAATACCTGATGAACGCCGGCTTTATCCACCAGCGGGTGGAGCGCACGGAGAACGGCGGCATCCAGGATATCAAGTGGATCCGCGATACGATCGTGGATGCCAAGGAGATTGCCGTCAACCTCTCGAAGGCGGCCAACAAACTGAGCCGCAACACGCTCTTTATCACCCAGAGCTACGCCATCCCGATGAACTTCTTCCGCAAGGACAAGGACTCCCTGGCGGTGGGCGAGGGGACGATGGCCTTTATCGGCCACAGCGGGGAGGTGACGCTCAACCGGAAGGTTTACACGGACGCCATCACCTCCACGGCAGAAAAGGATTTCTATGACAACAACTTCTTCCTGCATCCTTCGCAGTCGGCGGATTCGCTGGCGATGAACCGCATCGAGAACAAGGCCTTCCTGAAGCTGCAGCCCTATGCACCCGATGCCCTGCTGGCCAAGGTCAACGCCGGGGTCGGCTACCGCCTGCTGTCCTATTACTCCTTTGATCCCCAGCAGTATATCAGCGGCGCCAAGAGCAACTGGTACCACAATGCCTACCTCTATGCCGGCGCCTCGGGCAGCTTCCGCAAGTATATCGCCTGGGATGCTGACGGCCAGTACAGCTTTGCCGGTTACAACTTTGGCGATTTTGCCCTCGGCGGACGGGTGCGCCTTTCTGTCTATCCCTTCAAGGAGGGGATCCACCTGATTGGAACCATCCGGACCACCCTCTCCGAGCCGAATCCGCTGCAGCAGACGCTGCATTTCAACCACCACGACTGGAGCAACGACTTCGGCAAGATTTCCGACACGCGGGCAGGGGCCCAGGTGAGCATTCCGGCCTGGAAACTCAAGGCCGGCGTGGATTACGCGCTGGTGGCGAACATGATTTACTACGATTCGCTCTCGGTCGTCCGCCAGGCGGACCGTCCGGTGAGCATCCTGGCCGTCTCGGCCGATCACAAACTGAAACTCGGCCCGGTGCATTGGGACAACCGAGCGCTGTTCCAGCTCTCATCGAACGATACCGTGGCGCCGCTGCCGCGTTTTGCACTCAATTCCCGGCTCTTTTTCGAGTTTACCGTGGTGAAGGATGCCATGGACATGCAGATCGGCGTAAACGGCCTCTTTACCACGGGATTCTATGTTCAGGGATATAGCCCGGACCTGGGCGTCTTCTACAACCAGCGGCGCGATCCGCTGGCGACGCACGCCTACTTCGACGCGTTCGTGAATATGCAGTGGCAGGTGGTCTGCCTCTTCGTGAAATACACGGATTGCTTCCGCGGCTGGCCCAATTCAGACGCTTTTGCGGCTTTCCATTACATCCGGCCGGAGCACGGCTTCAAGTTCGGCGTATTCTGGCCCTTCTAGCCTGAAAATGCCTGACCTTACGGGGCAACCGTAACGGGAACGGCGGGGCCGAAGTAGTTGATGAAGAGGAAGAGTCCGATGTTCTCAGCCCGGTTGCCGGCGGCACGCATCGGACGGATATCGTCGAATAGAATGGTATAGAGTTTATCCTGCGTATCTTCTACCGTGGCGCCGTTCTCCTCCCGGGTGGGCTTGCTGGTCAGCGTGTAGGTGTACCAGAAGTTCCAGGGGGAGCCTGCCGCCCGGTAATTCCACTGATTCTTGTTGGACGCGGAGGCCGTAAAGTCCATGCCGCTCAGGGTGGTTCCGTCGAGTGTCGTGCCGTTTTCCGTACCCTCCATCACGACGGCGATGTTGTCATCTTCCTCATCTGCCAACTGTACCGCGTAGGGGTTGAGGGTGAGGGTGGCCATCCGGATCTTGATGGGATAGAGACCGATCGGATAGTTGCCCGGAATGCGGATCATCAGTTTGTAGGTGTTGCAGGCAGTACCGTTGATGTTGCGGCTCTCGCCGGTGGGCACGAGTTCCAGCTGGCTCGCACCTGCGGGCAACCAGTTGAACTTCGTGATGGTGTAGATGTTGATGAATCGCGTCAGGCCGGTATGGCGGTCGCGGAGCTCGATCTGGCCGCTCTGCAGCTCGGCGTTGATGGAAGTACCCAGGGTAAAGGCAATATCGCCGGTGAAGGTCGTCCCGTCGTTGCTGACTTGCGTTACGGTAATCGTGGGCTCTGCAAAAGAGGCATAGATGTTCGAGGTCCACTTGGCGATAAAGTCGGAGGCCTGGATGCCCGCCGTACTCTCGACGCCGGCCACCGCCGAATAGGTAAAGCGGATATGCTGCTGTGTCCCGCAAAGGGCCGGATCGTTGTACATCAGGAAGGTGTGCCCGACGATCGATAGCTGGAAATGTCCGTCGTTGATCTCGGTCACCTGGTCGTCGATGGTCACGGTCTGGTTGTTGGAGTAGGTGTGTCCGTTGACGGCATCGTCGAAGGTGGCATACCCCACGCCTTCCCACGGCAGGCCGAAGATATTCAGGCAGTAGGAGTGGTTGCGGTAGATCTTGGCCGGTTCGTTGGCCTCGTTGAGCATCATCAGCGCGTGATACTTGGTGACGGGCTGCGCCTTCCCATCCACCTGATAGACCACTTTGAGGATCAGTTTGGGCGGATTGGACGGATCGTTGAGGTCTTCAAAGAGGAAGAGGGGGCTGTCATAGTAACTCTCATTCCCTGTACCCGGATCGTAGGTATAGACGGTCATCAAGTCGGATTCCGTTGCGGTATAACGCGTGGCATCGGCCTTGTCGTAGGGCGTAATGCGGTCCTCCTTGAGCATCGGGGTGGCGGTGGAGTCGAAGTAAAAATCAAAGTGATCTTCCGGATGATCTGCGCAGTAGGGAGCGAGGTAGCCGCGCGAAAGGCCATTGGAGAGCACCCAGGAGATCGAGGTAATCCGGTAGTCGGTGATATTCTTTTCGATGTTATAATCACGGTTGTCGATGGTGATATGGCCGTCGGTGATGGTGTAATTATGTCCGTCGATCCGAACGACGTCGCCATTCTCGCAATCCTCCTCGAGCCGGTTGAAGTCGAACATATAGCCGAAGTACACGCGGGCGCGGTCACGGATCATATGGATGTTGTGGCCGGGCTTTTTGGAATAGGTGGTGGTCTGGGTGATGGGGTCGTAGTTTGCCAGAGCCAGCCATCCCTTCATCTCCTCGGAACTTCCTTCACCATGGAAGCCCCAGTAGCAGATGACGTCATTCTCATCCGCAAGCGACGTCATGCGGGCCGATTTGACCAGCGTATTCTCGTTGTTACCGATCTGGTCATTGCCCGGGATGTTGGCTTCCGTGACATTGGCCACGAAGTGGATGCGTGCCGTACGCGAAGGCACGGTGCCCTCGAAGAGTTCGCGTCCCTGGCAGTTGAGGTCGGCCACCGGATGTTCGGCATGGTAGTTCTGCTCGTTGCCCACCAGAATGGCCTGTCGCCAGCCCAGGTAGATGCCGTCGTGGGTGAAACAGATCATGTAAAGATTCTTGACGTATTCATCGGGGTCCTCCTCTCCGCCCACGATGCTGGCGCGTGTTCCCGGCTCCAGCGGCTTCTCGTAGGGGAGGTCAAACCCGATGCGCACGGGCATCTCCGGCTCGTCGAGCCCGAGATCCGTCACGAGCGTCTGCGGAAGAGGCTCCTGCGCGCAGGAGAAGAGCGTCAGGGCCGCAGCGGCAAGAATCCATATGGAGAAGAGTCGTTTCATCGGTTGTTCAATGCGTTGATTTCTTCGAGAGACATGTCGCGGATGCAGCGCGTGTAGGCTCCGTTTTGGGAACCGCCGCTGCCGGAGGGAACGTTGGCGGAGGAGCCGTTCAGCGTCCAATACCAGGCGCCGCCCAACACCTTGACCATGGTAGTTCCCTGGACCTTGTTGTTGTCCTGATACTGAATGATGACGCCAATCTCCTCGGCGGTAGGCAGGCGCCAGTTGACATAGCGGGTGCCGTCCATGCCGACCTCCATGTAGGTACCGCAGTGGGTGGCGGCATCAGCCCCGTTGTTGAAAGTCATGGTTGCGCCCAACTGCGAGGCAATCATGAAGGCGGGCGAGGCGACATGGTCCTGCGACTGGTAGTTTGCGTCGAGCACCGGCTTGCCGAGCACGAACTGGGTACTGGAAGCCGTCACCTGAACCACATACATCTGGTTGTTGGTCAGGTTTGCGAACGAGGAGGTTGTATTGGCAAACGTACCGCTGGTCGAATAGGTACCGTATGAGGTCTGGCTTGTGGCGCGGTTGTATGTGTAATTGTTATCGTTGTTGGTTACGCCAATTGCGTAGATCTTGCTGTCTGAAGTATTGAAGATTTTGGCGGTGAAATTCAGACCGGTGGTATACTTGGCGTTTGCTGCATTATAGGTTTTCCCGTTGTCACGGTCCCAGTCCACCCATTGCCCGGTGCTCGGTACTCCGCTGTCGGAGAGATGGCGGTACTGTGTGCGGTAATAATGGTTCTTAAGATAGCGGGCGCGGTAGTAATTCTGGTATCTATAGTACGTGGTGTTCCAACCGTTGCTATAATAATCGTTATTGCTATTGCTGGCACCGGTGGTTGTAGGGTCTGTACCCCAATAATACCATTCATCGACCTGATAGGCATTGGCCTCACTGTTAGCAGCTTGCCGATTCTGGCGTGAAGTTACGGCGGCGCGGAAGTCGTCGGCGGTGATGTCTTCCTGCTCCCCGCCGTCATTGGAAGTCCGGGTCCCATCGTACAACACGACAGAGCGGTCGTAGGGATCAGATGCCGTGACTTCCTCTTCAAGCACTTCATAGTCGCCCCAGGATTGCGCAGTTGCCAGATCGTAGGTATACTCGTAGGTCGTTTGCCAGCGGGAAGACCAGAGTCCGGTGATGGACTGCAGGTTGTCGAGCGGGAAGTGACGGATGGTGACGTGCTCCGGCGGAAGGTCGTTTACGTTCTTCAACTTGACATCGAAGGAGATATCCTTGATGGCGCGGCTGTCCAGGGCATCCGACGCCACCCGGATGATGCCGCCCGGGGTGATGGTGATGATGACCTTCTCGCCGTTGGCCGTACCGGTACCCGTAGGGGCCGTGGCGGTGATGACGATGTCGCCGGTACCGTCGGTATTGTTATCCGTCGCCGTGACCAGGTCGCCCTGGGCGTTCCGGACCTGTTTGGTCACCGTACCTTTGATATCGATTGTCTGGCCCAGGTAGTTGACGAATGAGATATTGAGCAAAGAGGGATCGATATCGACATAGCGCTGGTCAGAAGGAGAGACCGATGCGTACCAGAGGAGGTCAATCGACTGGCGTTCGTTGCCCTTGAGGGTGTAAGTGGTCGGGCTGACGGTCAGGTACTTCGTGTCGCTGATCTTGATCACCGTCGCCTCCTGCTGGATGTTGGTCTCCGTCCACGGAATCACGTGGTACTCGATGCGGAGTTCCTCGTCCGGAGCCTCGAAGGAGTCGTTGCTGGCACCCAGCGAAGCGATTTCCGCGTTCACGATATAGATGTGGTTGCGCTTGAGCGAGGTGGTCTTGCTCTCGTCGCAGACGGGGATACGGTAGTAACTGCGCCACTGCTGGTTATCGGCCGTCGCGTAGAAGACGGAGAGCAGCAGGTAGGGAGCCTTGGCGGGGTTGTCACTCCAGTCAATCGGGTAGGTGTAGGTCGTCAGGGTGTAGGAGTCGTCGATATTGGGCACTTCGTCGCCGTGCAGTTTGGTGGCGATGAAGTTGCTTCCATAGGTCCGGTACTTGTTCGCGGGCGTGGGGCCGTCGAGCGCTCCGCCCGTGATATCCGAACTCTCCATGACAAAGTTGACATACTTCCAGCGGGGGAGACCCGGCGTACGCCCGACATTCTCCAGATAAACCTTGAGGGTACCCAGACTGTCCTGGCCCGTCTCCGGGTTGAGAATCTTGGGCATCGGATCCACTTTGTCGTCGGAAACGAGCACCATGGTCTTGAGGTCGCTGTATTTGAAGTTGACGATAATCTTGACGGCGGCTCGGTTCAGGTCCATGTCGAACACCTGCTCGGCGCGGTTGGGGTCAATCTGCCAGCCTTCGATCTTGCCGTCCATCAGGAACTCCTTCTTGCGTCCGTCGTTTTCATCATCGCTCCGCATGTAGTTAGAACCGGCCACGTCCGTCTCGGAGTGGTAGCGGAAGACGCTGTTCGTGGTGGTGGTCAGGGCCTTGAGCTCAGTCAGCGAGGCGGGAAGCGACGGGGCGCCTTCGCGCGTGTGGTTGTTGTTGGCTGTCGCGTAAATGTCGTAATTGACATTGGGAAGATAGCCCTCTTCGTTCCAGTTGGCGGCAAGCTGATGCTTCACCTGCTCGATGCCTTCGACATTGTACAGGTGATAGACTTTGAACCAGTCCGCGTTCTCGGCGGCATCGGAGCGCTTGACAAAGACATCCAGGGAACGGAGGTAGTTCTCCCGCAGTTCATCGCGCGCCTCCACCGAATCGCCGGCGTTGACGGGATCCGCCGTATCCGGAACGAGCGCCCGCGTGTTGCTTCCGCTCATCTGCAATCCCTCGAAGAGCTGCGGCCACAGGGAGAGCGTTCCGCTTTGTTTGGGCGAGGGCCCAAACTCGGGGTTGCAGGCGCTCGCCCCCAGCAGGAGGAGCGTAGCACAGAGGAAACGGAGATATGTACGAAGTCGTTGCATTACGGTTCGAGCCAGTATTGATAGGGTTGCGTGGAGCCGCTCGCCTTGTCGTTGTTCAGGTTGGCGGAATAGGTAGCGGCACCGGGGTTATAGAGCAGGATGGAGGTGTGGTCCTCATCGCCCGGAAGGTTGTGGTTGAAAGGAATGTTCTCCGGGGGAAGGCCGCCGCTGTGGATCTCCGTCAGAATCACTTTGACGTAGGGATCGGAGGGAGCAGCTGCGCTCACCGGAACCACGTAGAAGTAGGTTTTCTGGGATGTGCCGGACGGGGAGATGGTGATGCTCTGGCCGGACTTGGTATAGGTACGGGAGATAATCTGTCCGCCCCCGTCGAAGGTCGGCGTCATGCGGACGAACACGAATTCATCGTTGGTCAGCTGTACGCGGAGTTCGCTGCTATTCAGGGTGGTGATGGTAATCATCTTGGCGTGGATGGGCCGGCCTTCGTTTCCGCCGCTTTCGTAGCCGTAAGCGGTGCACATCCAGGTATCGTTCCAGGTATTGGCCTCCTTGTCGATATCGTAGCGGAGGTAGTACTCCTCATATTCCATCTTGGTATCCCCCTGGGTGATATAATCGTAGGAGCCGAAGGTATCCTCGGTCAGCCAGGGAAGGATCACCGGCTTGAGAATCAGTTTGCCGCCCAGGAAGTAGCCGTAGATGATCCAGCTGTGGTTGCGGGCAAAATCACCGGCGGCGGCCATCTCGAAAGGCGCGGATTTCTCGCGGTAGTGCGCTCCGGTTCCGATACCGTACCGGATGGTGCCCGAAAGCTGCTTGTCGGATTCGCGGAAATAGGTACGGCCCCACTCGGTCAGCAGGCCTGATGCGATGCCGGTGTTGATGAGGTCTTCGTATTGCTGGGCCGTGTGCTTGCCGGAATCGTAGATATAATCGCCCGGCGCGGCGTTGGAAGCAATGGAAGGCGGTCCGCTGTAGACGACATTGGCTACAGCATAACCGCCGGCAACACTATACGGGTCCTCGGAAGTGTTGAATACATATTCGGAGTTCGGGATCACGCCGCCGTTCAGGGTAATCGACACAACGGTGAAATCATCCACCGGAACCAGGTTCCCGTCGGTCTCCTCGGCCATGCCGCAGAAAACGAAACGCAGCTTGGAGACGAGCCGTTTCAACTGTACCGTGGACACGGAGAAAGAGAGTCCCGTACCGGTCATGGGTTTGTTCGCCAGGAATCCGGACATCGGTAAACCGCCCTCCGGCACGCTGCCGGTGAGCGGAGAGGTGCTGAAGTAAGAACCGCTCAACAGGGCATTCTTCAGATCGGTGGAGGTAGCAGTTGCCCCCAGGTTGATACCGCCGGCCGGGCCGTTGGCCAGCACATAGACGTCGAGGTTCGGTTTGGCCGTAGCCGTTGCGTCGTCGATATAGATGGAGAAGACCTCCTGTGTGCCGCTCTGGAGGTTGTTGACCGAGGGCTCCAGATAGCCGATCAGCGTATCCTGCTGGTGATTGAAAATCCAGATCCGCAGGTCGTAAACCATGCGCTCCGTCATCGGGTCCGCCGTCACGGAGCCGGTCTCTCCTCGCGTCAGCTCCTGGGCGGGAATATAGACCAGGACATCGAGCCGGGCTCCGCTCTCCGGCCCGACTCTGTGGCAGGAGAGGGGCAGGAGCAGCAGCGCTGCCAGTGTGAGCAATATGGAGAATCTCTGTTTCATCGGTTAGTAGAGCGGAACGCTGGTTGGGGTTACTTGAATCCAGTTGACATCGGCCGTCACGCCAACACCCAGGCGGGGCGCCCGCATATCGGGGATCGTGTTGACGGCATTCTCCAGGCTGCTGACTTTGAAACTGACCGTAGTCTTGTAGGCCTGCGTGAAAACGCTGTTGAGGACCATGCCGCCCACGGTCCGTTCCGCCTCATCCCGGCTCTTGATGTCAAGGATACCGATGAGGTAGAAATTGCCGCCGGCGGGAATGACCTGCCCGTCTTTTCCGTAGAACTTGTCGCCGCTGTTGTTCTGGAACTCCAGGGCAAAGGTGATGTTCGTATTGTCAGGCGTCTGCAGGACCAGCGTCTTGAAGGGGGCCGATTCCGTATTGGTCAGATAGAGGGTATTGCCCGAGGCGTCGCCCAGGTTGGTGTCGTAGAGCACATACTCGACATCCGAGCCGACGTTGGGGGTAAAGTTGTAGTACTGAACCCGCTGGTTGCCGATGACGATGGCCCGCAGCGGGAAGGTGCTCGCACCCAGCGTAACGTTGGTCGCATTGTTGCCGTCGTTGTCGGCCAGGACGGCGGCATTCGCCTGAATGGTGGCTGAAAGCAGGGCCACCCCATAGCGCAGCGGGTTGCGCACGGCAACGGCCTTGGTGTTGACCGAGACGGCGTTGCCGCTCACATACTCGTCCAGGATGTCCGACCAGGTGTTCTTTGCAGCGATATAGTGCTCGCTTTCGTTATCCACGTTCGAGGTCTTGATCTGGCTGTTGGTGTAGTACCACAGGTAAGGCGGGTAGCAGTATTTGTTTCGCTCGGTCATACCGGCTTCCGGGTCGGAATTATTCACTACGGCAAAGGCGGAGCCATTCCACTTGATGGCGGCGCAGCCGGCCGGGAGGCCAAGATTACCGGGGAAACCGGCGAGGTTGGCATCGCTGAGCGTAACGGTGGCGGAGGTGCCCGAACCGGTTACGGTGACGCCGGAGAGACCTGCGATACGGGTGCAGATGGCGTCGCAGAAACTCTTATAAACGTGGCCGTATTTTAGACGGTCCGAATTGCTGCTTGCTGACGCGTAGGGATTCTGGCCTCCAATCTGGGGATAATTCGTAGTATTATCACTTACCTGATAGCTTTGCAGGGAACGGTAGAGATTGGTCAGAACTGCTGCGATGGAGGTGCCGGAACCGGAAGTAGGATTGCCGCCCGCGGTAAATTCGTTAAAAAAGTTTGTCAGTTTGGTATCGCCGCTCAGTGAGCCGTTCCAGGATAACGTGATATTCGTGGTTCGTCTGGTTGCGCTGTTACGACGATAATACTCCTGGGTAAAAGTATAACTGCTCCCCGTAATCTGATTCAGCAGCGCCACCAGGCTCCCGGCCGCAGCAGGCGTTACATTCGAATTGTAGATCGGATCCGGCGTGAAGGTGACCTCCGCGGGGGTATCCGTGCGGGCGTTTTCCGCAATGCCGCTCATGATCAGCGAGCCGTTGATCTGTTTGAATGCCTGTGAATCTTCCGCATCGCTGCCGGCGGCTACGGCGCGGCCGTAAACCAGCACGGCGCCGGTGCTCTTGGGCAGGAATACGCCTTTGTAAAGGTGGGCGCTGTTGTTGGCCACGAGGCCGGAGTGCCAGATGTCGCCGCTGACCGCCTGGGCGTCGGTGTCATCGGAGATGTCATCCAGATGCCGCACCGCGGAAAGGGCTTCGTCACCGAGCGAGACGGTATTATGTATGTCGAAGGGAATCAGATAGATATCGCGCATGCCGCGGAAAACGGGCGTCTCCTGAATCTCCGAGATGGCGGGGATGCCGGTGCGGGTGCCGTTCTGCACGGTGGTGGGGGCGACCCGGACGGCCAGATTGACGCGGATGCCGTCGAGGCCGGAGTTGTCGGAGGTAGCGGGAACTTCGTCCGGCGTGCAGCCCGCAGCGAGCCACAGCGATGCGGAAAGCACCGGCAGCAGCGCGAGGCGGAAAAGACGAAGCGTACCCATCATACCTTGTATATATATTAGAGCGGGACCACGTGGTGACCCGCGGATTGCCAATCCAGTGTGACGCTGGCACCGACCTTGCTGGATTTGACAGGAATCACAGCGCCGTTGCGGGAAGCGTCGAAAGTCCCCTTGATAATCTTGAACTGACCGGCCTGGAGGGGTTCCCTGACCAGCAGTTTGGTTTCCGTGATGGTGTCGTCACTGAGGGTCGCGTAGGTGCGGATTTCCCAAAGGGTCGCTTCAGGATCCAGGGGGTTGGGGTCCGGCGATGGGAAGTTGACGCTGTAGAAAGCGATCTGTGAACCGCTGCCCGGATCGAGCCGCACGGTGCGGACCACGGGCGAGTTGTCGTAGTGGTAGAGGCTGTCAAGCAGGTCGAAGCGGGTGGCAAAACCCGTCATAACCACCTGCAGGTCTTTGACGCCGCTACCAGTGGTGTCCACCACGAAGGCACAACCCGAGTTGGCCATGTAGAGGTGAACGTTGAAGGTCTGGTCTACGTTGGAGAGCACGGTCATCTGGAGCCGGGCGGTGAAGAGACCGGTGTGGTGGATGCCAACCGTGTCCGGAACCGGGGCCTTGACTTCGTAGGGAAGCTGGGCGATGGTGGACGAAGCACAGAGCTCGTCGTTTTCGAGTTTGACCTGCGGATTGTCCTGCAGGTTGGCGATGGAAAGGTTCATGTAGTCGTCTACCGGGAGATAGATGGTGTAGGTGGCGCGGTTACCGTCCATTTTCTGCACCTCGTGATGCTTGCGGGGCATCTCGCCGGAGAGACCGTAGAAGGAGAGGTCCACGTCGTTCGCATAGTCCTTGAAGATCTCGCCCATCTTGGCGCCGAGCGCCGTACGGATGTCGGCATCCTCGGTCAGGGAGAGTTCCGTGTTGAGTTCCGTCGTCAGATTGGTGACCAGCAGCATCTGATAATTCATGCTGTAGTTCCAGCCACAATTGGTTAAATCCTCGTCAACGAGGCAGCAGCCGGGGATGGCTGCCGCCCCGATGAGGAGAATCATAATCAGTTTTCTGAGTGAACGGTTCACAATCGGATGGATGCGGAACGAGGATCAGAATTAGAGATTCACGTCGCCGAAGTTCAGACCGGTGGACCATGCGAGATCCACGGAGAGACCCAGGGAGATCTGCGTGGAACGCAGGTCAGGAACCGTCACGTAAGCGTTCTGGAGGGAAGTTGCTCCGATCACGAAGTCAGCGGAGGTCATGTAGTCCTGAATGAATACGCGGGTTGCTTCAAGCGTTTCACCCTCGTGGCCGACGTCGGAACGATACGGCGGAAGTGCGTAGTTGGTCGGCCAGGTAATGGCTGCCAGACCACCGGCGGCCGGATCGAGTTCGCCGACGAGGTAGAAAGTACCGCCCTGGCGGATGAGGTTGTCGCGGCCCCAGAATGCTTCGCCCGTGTTGTTCACGAGTTCGAGTGCCACGTAAACCTTCATCTGGCCGTCAACGGCAAGGCTGGAGTTGTAGTTGTCCCAAACCAGCGTGTAGTTTGCCGTACCGGTCTCGCCGTAAGCAGGAATGGTTGCGCTCACAACCGCCTTGTCATAGATGACATAGGTGAAGCTGTTCGTCTTAGGCAGGTAGTTCCAGCCGACGGTCTGGTCCTGACCACCGATCAGGATACCGGAAAGGGTGAACTGGCCGGCGGAAGCGGTGATCTGTTTGTTTGCCTCCGTTGCGCTGTTGCGGGCAAGCTGGATGGCAGCATTGTTGTCCTCAAGGGTAGCGGCGCCGTAGCGAACCGTGCTCTTGAAGAGGGCGGAGCCGTAGTTGATGTTGTCGCGCATAGCCACGCTGCGGGTGGTGGAGAGGACGTGTTTGTTCTTGGTCCAGTCAGCGGTCCAGGAAGCGTCGTTGTCCCAGTTTGCGGTTCCGTCAGGATACTCGGCCGTGATATGGGTATCGTCGGAAACACGGATCGGGCTGTTGCCATAGTAGCAGATTTCAGCCGGGTAGGTGTAGTTCAGGTAGCTGACCGAACCACCGGCAATCGCAGAGGTCTTCACGCTGGAAGCGAATTCCCAGGTAGCGACGGGAGCGGCATTGGCGATGGTGACCTTCATCTGGGAAACGCCCATCGGGAGGTTGTGGGTGGTTGACGGGAAGTTGTCGAGGGACGAAGTGACATCCGTGTAAGAGGTGCCGGCGTTCGTCTGGAGCGTAGAGATGTCACGGAGAACACCGTTCACGTCGACGATCTTGAGGATCTCAGTCTCAACAGCCAGTGCAACGCGCTGAGCGACATATTCATTATAGGTAGTCGGCACAGCCGTCGTGATGTTGTGGATTACGTTGTAGAGGTCAGCCATCATGTAGTGGACTGCAGGACCGGAACCGGCACGGACTTCGTTCGGATAGACCGTATTGATGGTCAGGAATGCCTCAGCGAGGATTTCACCGAGGGCGGACATCGGGTCGGAGGGGTTGTACGGGTCAGTTGCCTTTTTGGAGAGGACACTGCCGGCACCGACCGTTACATAGTCACTCCATTTGAGGTCGATGGCGGCAGCGTTGGACTCATCCGGATCCGGAATCGACCAGACGCAAGCGCCTGCCGCAGCCGTATAACCGGCCTGGACGACACGGTTGAACAGTATGGCCATCACATCCTGATAGTGCTGGAACGAGGTCTGTGCAGTAGCTTCAGCCAGACGGGACGTCAGGGAGAATGCGTGGTTGGTGATGTCGGAATTGGCCGCATTGAAAGTAATCTTGCCGTTTGCGTTGGCATCTGCACTCGGAGCCTTACCCCAGAACATCAGGGCGTTGGTCTCAACAGGGATAGCCAGTTCGATGACACGGCGGGACTGCGGGGAGCCGTCGGGATCAAGTGCGCCCGGAGCGAGGATTTCGCCCAGCGAATAGGTCTTGTCGGCCGTCGTAGCAGCAGCGACACGCTTGCCGTCATTGCTCGTACCGAGCTTGTAGGCGAAAAGCTGTGCGTCGGTAATACCGAGGAAATCGTTTGCCGTGGTAGCCTGGGTGTTGGCTGCCGTCATACGGGTTGCAGGGGTGTTACCGGTAGATACGTTGAAAACGAACTCCGTGGTGAGAGTCCCTTTCAACGGGTCATACGTGGGGTTGACGGGAACCTGCTCTCTGTGGCAGGCCGTGAGCCCGGCCAGTGCAACAGCACCGACGAGGGCGATCTGAAGGACTTTTTTCATCTTTTCAGGGTGAGAATTATAGTTAAACATTAATAATAAATTGTCTACTTATTTACGGTTGACACGCCGCCATTTGCGGTAGCGCTCCATCGCTTGTAGGTATTCTTTGTATTGTTCTTCGTACTCCGCCTTGGCGGCTTCGTAGTGTTTGAGATCTTCTTCATACTGCTTGCAGGCAGCTTCGTAGGCGCGCTGCTGCTCGAGATAATTCTCGTAGGCGGCTTGCTGCTCTTTCCAGGCGGCCAGGCAGGCTTCGTTACGCTCGGCAACTTCCTTCGCGCTCGTGCGTTCCACCTCAGCCTGAACCTCCGGGCTACGGCTGAAGTACATGCGGATATAACCTGAGTTACGCTGGTCGGCCAGGATGCTGTCGCGCAGAATCGCATAGCGGCGGCGATTCGATTTGATGAGCCGCTCGCGCTGGTCCGGATCGGGAACCGTGTCGAGAATGGAGAGCAGTTCGTCCACGTCGGCTGCACTCAAACCGCTGCCTCCCGTTCCCTGCAGTCTTTCCAGCTGGTTGCGGAACCAGTCCCAGGCCTCGCCCTTGCCGCAGGTCTCGAAATGATCGTCGTCCAGGCCGGTTTCATTCTGCACATAATCTTTCAGGGCTTTGGCGCGGTTCTTACCCAACTCGACATTGTGCGGATAGGGGCCGTCGATGGAGGCCATACCCACAATCTGAATCAGTTTCATCTCGTTGTCCGGGGAGGCGTTGAGCAGCCGCGTCAGGATGACGATGGAGTCGAGGATCACGCCGTTGGCGGGGTAAACCTTCAGTTCGGCGGGATTGGTGGGGAAATCGCGAAGCAGGCGGTGACGGTCCAGTTCAAAGTGAACGTAAAGGATGCTGTCTTTGCCCGGGAAGGGAAGTTCCTCCACCGGACGGTACTCGTCCATGGAAAGAACCCAGGGGATGGACTCGGCAATCTTGTCGCCCAGGGTGGCCGGTTTGACGGGCTCTTCCGGAGCGAAAGGTTCGGGCGCCGTGACCTCGACGGGCTTCTGCGGCTCAGTGGGCTCGGCGGGTGCGAGCGGAGCCACGGGCTCATCCATCTGGCCGATCTTGCCGGTATTGTAGGCGATATTCAGACCCAGTTTGGGAATGACACCTAATTTATTGGTGTAGCCGCCAATCTGCGTGCCGCAGTGTTCGCACTTGTAGCGTTTGAGACCGGCCCAGCCCAGGCCGATGCCGGCTTCCGCCTCGAGGCTCCAATGGCGCGCGAGACGCCATGCGTAGCCGTAGAAGACGCCCAGGCCCGCGAAGTCACCCTGCCAGCGTTCGGTCTGAAGGGCGGGGTAGAGGCCGAAGGGAAATTTGTAGTTGCCGACGTTGTAATGGCTGTAGATCAGGTCGCTTCCCACGAAATGGCCCATGAACGGAGTGCCTCCGAGATAGTAGCGCAGCTCAGGCGCGACCAGGAAATGCCGCTGGTGGCGGGTATTGGTCGTATTGTCGAGGTCCCACGGGAAGAAACGCGGCCAGGGTTTGAGGCCGGCGTTCATGCCGAGGCTCCAGTAATCGTCGAGGTTATACTCAAAACCGATATTCGGGAAAGTTCCGGTAGCGTCATAAATAAGGTTATGACGGATAGACAAGTCATGTGCCGGAGTGGCAGTTTGAGCGGCTCCTTTCGCAAATGCGCCAACCAGAAGGCAGATTATCAATATGTTACGCCACTTTCCCATCGGGGGGGGGTATAGTATTGGTCAAAAATCCCACAAAGGTAATCATTTTTTACGCTTTTTTTAGCGAAAAGTTCGTTAAAACAGCGTTTTTTTAAATAAATGAAAGTGGCGGTTAAATATAAAAAAAAGCGCCCGGGAAGGCGCGGCAATTTGTTATATCAACGATTCGGGGAGAATTCCTGAGACAATGGTCAATAATCTGCTAACATAGTTTCAAATTGAAACCTTCTACCCTGAAGTGGATATCCAGACCTGCGTAAGAAATGCCGTAAACGCGTTCCGGCGCATCCTGGTAAGCCGGACGGGGATCCTGTTCGAGGATTTCGATGAGAGTTTGTAACTGGTTTTTGTCCAGTTTTTGTTCGAGGTCGGCGCGGATTTCACCGGGGATCTCGACCTGGAGCGGCCTCCAGGGGGCAGCCCCCACAAAGCCGTCCCGCGCCTCCGGGTGGGATTCCGTGCCCGGCAGGTAGGGCTTGATGTCGTAGATGGGGGTTCCGTCCATCAGGTCGGCTCCGGTGACGATCAGGGCCGGCGCATCGGAAGCGGTCAGGTCGATCGCTTCGAGTTCTACGCAGGAGAGGCCGATCGGGTTCGGCCGGAAAGGGGAGCGGGTGGCAAAGACGCCGAGGCGGGTGTTGCCGCCCAGCCGCGGGGGACGGACGGTGGGAGACCACGCTCCGGCGGGACGCATCGATTCGGAGAACTCCCAGATCAGCCAGATATGCGAAAAACCCTCGAGCCCGCGTACCGCATCCTTGTTGCGGTAGGCAGGCTCGAAGGTAATTCTCGAGCGGAGCGAAGGCGCGAGGGCGCTCTGTCGCGGCAGCCCGAATTTGGTGGGGAAATCGTTGTGGATGTGCGCAATGATTTCCATCGTCAGAGGCTTATTTCACTTCCTCGAAATCAGCGTCTTGGACGTTGTCGCCGCCCTTGTCGGAAGAGCCGCCCTGCGGGCCCTGCTGCGCGCCGCCCTGGAAGCCGGCACCCGGAGCGCCTGCGCCGCCCTGTGCGGCTTTGGCCATATCTTCGGAAGCGGCATGCCAAGCGTTGTTCAGCGCTTCGCTGGCGCGGTCGATATCGGCGATATTCTGGCTCTTGTGGGCATCCTTGAGCTGGCCGAGTGCCGTCTCGATGGCGCCCTTCTTGTCAGCGGGGATCTTGTCGCCGTAGTCCTTCAGGTTCTTCTCGCTCTGGAAGATCATGGCATCTGCTGCGTTGATCTTGTCGATGCGCTCCTTCTCCTTCTTGTCGGCCTCTTCGTTGGCCTTGGCCTCGTCGCGCATGCGCTTGATTTCGTCTTCGCTCAGACCCGAGGAAGCTTCGATCCGGATGTTCTGCTCCTTGCCGGTCGCTTTGTCCTTGGCCGATACATTCAGGATGCCGTTGGCGTCGATATCGAAGGTCACTTCAATCT
>JAFYEZ010000038.1 GCA_017544005.1 Bacteroidales bacterium | reverse complement strand
TCCAAGGATTCCATGCCGGGCTCCCTCTATTCGGATCTCGCGAAGATCTACGAGAAGGCGGTCCAGCTCCCTTCCGGCGGATCGATCACCATCATCGCGGTCACAACCCTGAACGACGGCGACATTACCCACGCCATCCCGGACAACACCGGATACATCACCGAGGGCCAGCTCTACCTGCGCCTCGACACCGATACGGGCAAGGTCATCATCGACCCGTTCCGCTCCCTCTCGCGTCTGAAACAGCACGTGCAGGGCAAGAAGACCCGCGAGGACCACTCGCAGGTGATGAACGCCTCCGTGCGTCTCTACGCCGACGCGCAGAACGCCAAGACCAAACTCGAGAACGGCTTTGACCTGAGTGAATACGACCTCCGCTGCCTGGACTACGCCAAGGAGTACGCCACCCGCATCCTCAGCATCGACGTCAACATTTCCATCGACGAGATGCTCGATACGGCCTGGGAGCTCTTCGGCAAGTATTTCAGCCCGGCCGAGACCGGTATCAAGCAGGCCATGATCGACAAATACTGGAAAGAGAAGAAATAACGGATGGCTATCAAATTTCAATACAACAAAACCTCTCTGAACAACCTCGGCAAGCAGCTGAAGGTGCGTCAGCGGGCACTCCCTACCCTGAAGAACAAGGAGTCCGCGCTGCGCGTCAGCGTGCAGGCCGCCAAGGCGCAGTCAGAGTCGCTTTTGGCGCAATTGGAAAGCTCTCTGAAAGAATACGGATACCTGGCCGGCCTGTGGAACGAATTCACCCCGGGGCTGATTGCCGTGAAGGATATCGACCTGGTCACCGTCAAAGTGGCCGGCGTACGGACCCCCGAACTCAAGGAGGTCTATTACGAGGTGAAACCCTTCGACACCTTCGCCCAGCCCCTCTGGTACACGGACGGTGTGGAAATCCTCAAGCGGCTTGCCCGTCTGGGCATCGAGTCCGAGGTCTGCTCGGAAAAGAGCCGCATCCTGGACTACCAGCGCAAGAAGACCACCCAGAAGGTGAACCTGTATGAAAAGGTGCAGATTCCCGGCTACCAGGAGGCGATCCGCAAGATCAAGCGCTTCATGGAAGACGAAGAGAACCTTTCCAAGGCCTCACAGAAGATTGTGAAGGCGCGCCACCAGGCCGAGGAGGAGGCGGCAACGGAATGATTGCCAAAATGACGAAATACAGCATCCTGCTGCTGGGCAGCGACAAGGATGCCATCCTCTCCCAGATCCGCGATCTCGGGCTGCTGGACATCACCCGCTCGGCCAAACCCATCGACAAGCACTCCGAGGCCCTGCTGCAGGAGATCCGTGACGCGCGCAGCGCGGCGGATGCCATCGCCCGGATCGACTTCACCTACGATCCTGATGCCGAGGCAATTGCCAAGGAGGCCGAGGGCGTTCCCGACTTTGAGGGCGACCTGCTCCGGGAAGCCGATGAATGGCTTGCGCACCTGCGCACCCTGGAGAGTCAGCGCTCCGACTTGGAAAAGGAGCGCAAACAGCTGGAGCCCTGGGGCGTGTTCGACCCGCAGGCGGTATCAAGGCTCGCCGACCGCGGCATCCGTCTCCGCTTCTTCACCGCGCCGGCCAAGCGTTTCAGCGACGACTGGGCTTCACAGTGGCCCCTCGAGGTGATTCACCGCGACGAGGGCACCGTCTGGTTCGTCGTGGCTGGAGAAGCCGAAGGAATCCCCGCTACGGAGGTTCCCGCGCCTGCCTACGATTATACGGTGGCCGACAGCAAGGCGGAGGCCCTGCGCGGCGAAATCCGCTCGGCGAAAGCCTCGCTGCTGGCCCTGCGCCGCAGCCTGCCCGACGCGCAGAAGCGCGCGGATGACAAACTGGGCGAACTCAATTTCTATCTCGCATCGATCTCCGGCGAGGAGGCGGCGGAAGGCACGCTCTGCGCCCTGACCGCCTTCGCCCCCACCGACGACGATGCCCGGATTGCCGAGGCGCTCGATACCATGGACCTCTACTACATCCGGGAGGCAGCCCGCAAGGAAGACAACCCGCCTATCAAGCTCAAGAACAACTGGTTCGCCCGGCAGTTCGAGACGCTCACCGGCATGTACGGCATGCCCGTCTACGACGAATTCGACCCGACCCCGATCCTCGCCCCCTTCTTCATGCTCTTCTGGGCGTTCTGCATGGGCGATGCGGGCTACGGGCTGGTGCTGATGGGCGTGGCCCTGCTGCTCAAGAAGGTGAATATTCTCGACCTGCGCAACCACCGCCGGCTCGTCATGACCCTCGGCGTGGGCGCCACGGTGGTCGGCCTCTTCCTGGGGACCTTCTTCGGCATCTCGCTGGCCGAGGTCTCCTGGATTCCGGAAGGATGCAAGAAGCTGATGCTCGCGGGCAAACTGGAGCTGGGCGGCAGCGCCTACGACCTCTCGATGGTCGCCGCCATCGCCATCGGTGTCTTCCACATCTGTCTGGCGATGGTCATCAAGGCCATCGGCCTCACCAAACGGTTCGGCTTCAAGGCGGCCATCAGCACCTGGGGCTGGGTGACGCTCATCGTGGGCGGCCTCATCACCGCAGGCCTGGCGCTGACCCGCGTCATCGACGCCTCGGTGACCAAGATTGTCGTGATCGTCCTGGGCGTAGTCTCCGCACTGGGCATCTTCATCTTCAACAAGCCCGGCCGCAACCCGCTCGTGAACATCGGGGCCGGCCTCTGGGACACCTACGGCATGGCCACCGGCATCCTGGGCGACGTCCTGAGCTACATCCGATTGTATGCCCTGGGCCTCGCCGGCGGCATGCTCGGAAATGCATTCAACAACCTGGGCGGCATGCTGCTCGGCGAGAATCCCACCTGGCAGTGGGTCTTCTTCGTGCTGATCGTGGTCTTCGGCCACACGCTGAACTTCGCGATGAGCTGCCTGGGCGCCTTCGTCCACCCGCTGCGTCTGACCTTTGTGGAATACTTCAAGAACAGCGGCTATGAGGGCAAGGGTACCACCTTCCGCCCCTTCAAGAGAGAAACAACCTTACAACAATAAACAAACATTTTAAAATCATACCCTTATGTTATCAGCTATTCTCGGCTATGTAGGCCTTGGCCTGATGCTCTGCCTCGCAGGAATCGGCTCCTCTATCGGCACCACGCTCGCAGGTAACGCTGCGGAAGGCGCCCTCAAGAAAAACCCGGAGAAATCCTCCAGCTACATGATTCTTTCGGCCATGCCGGCTACGCAGGGCCTCTACGGATTCGTCGCCTTCCTGATGTGGCCCAAGGGCCTCGAGGCGATGCAGACAAGCGGATTCCTCTATTTTGCAGTGGGTCTCGCAGTCGGCGCGGTCTGCCTCTTCTCCGCCATCCGGCAGGGACAGGTTTGCGCCAACGGTATCATCGGTATCAGCCAGGGACACGATGTCCAGACCAATACCATGATCTACGCCGCACTCCCTGAGTTCTACGCAATTCTTGCGCTGGTGGCTGCGCTGATGATCTAGCGATTAAAACCAGCGGTCGTCGTCACTGACGGCGATCAGCAACTCGCCGGCCCTGAGAGCCCGGTCGATTTCGATCTCGCCATTCGAGACGGAGCACCGGCAGCTTTCGGGGCCGGTGATTTCACGGGCTTTTACCTTACCGAGCTTGCGCGTGGTGGTGATGCCGTTTACCTCGAAAACGGAGTAGATGTAGAAGACGTCGCCGTTCTCCACGTCGATGTTGCTGCCGCAGCTCAGATAGAGATCCTGCAGCTTGCCTCGGCGGCTGTATTCGCCCAGGCCAAGGACGGAAGCCTTGTAGCGGAAGCGCTCGGTAACGAACGTGCGGGCACGGAATCCAAGGTTGTAAACTGCCTTTTCTTCAGCGATTTCCGGGTTCTAGGCACCCGTATAGCTGTAACGCCAGCGAATCGGTCCCTCCACCAGGCGGGTCTCGGTGTCATACAGATAGACGTCGGCCTCCACCTCGCCGGTAAAGTCGGTGCGGAGCACCGGATTGCCCTCCTTGTCCTTGCTCTTGTGCTCCACGGGACGGCTGCCGAAGCGGCAGATATAGGCCGTCAGGTAATAGCGTGCCGTGGAGAAGTCCTTCATCAGGTTCTCGGCGCGGTTGATGTCGAAGGGGCTGCCGTTGTAGCCGCGTGCACCGCGCATCGAAGGATAGACGATATCGGCGCGGCCGTAGCCGTTGTTCTCGACGTCCACCACCACGAGACGGCGCCTTGCCAGGCCGTCGATCACGCACTGACGCGCATATTGATAAAGGCCGAGGGTTATATTCGGCACTGCGGTAAAGTTATCTACAATAACAACTTCGCGTTGCGGGACAATCGGCGCTTCCTGGGCTGCGAGGCTCATTCCCGCGGTCATCAGGGCCAAAAACAGAAGGATTTTTCTCATTTTCGTTTCATTTTGGTCTCCAAAAGTACGAATAATATTTGCGACGTTAAAGATTTTTGTTACCTTTGCGGCCCAATAAAAAGACAACCAACTAACTCTCCTATATCATGAAAAAAGGAATCCATCCCGAAACCTACCGTCTTGTAGCTTTCAAGGATATGTCCAACGAACACGTCTTCATCACCCGTTCCTGCGTGAATACGAAGGAAACCATCGAGGTTGACGGCGTCGAGTTCCCGGTCGTGAAGGTCGAGATTTCCAACACCTCCCACCCGTTCTACACCGGCAAGATGAAACTCGTCGACACCGCAGGTCGCGTTGACAAATTCTACAGCCGCTACGGTCAGAAAAAGAAATAATTTAAAGGTTTCAATACGGAAGATGACGGGGAGCGATTCTCGTCATCTTTTTTTGTATATTTGTGATTCGAACACTTTTTGAATCAAAGTACGTCTGAATATGTCACTCATCGCATCCATATCCGGCATCCGGGGCACAATCGGAGGCCCTGCGGGAGAAGGTCTCTCCCCCATCGATATCGTCAAGTTTACGGCCGCCTACGCGCAGCAGCGCAAGGCCAAATTCCCGAATAAGGAGCGCCTGAAGGTGGTTGTGGGCCGCGACGCCCGCATCTCCGGCGAGATGGTCGCAGGGCTCGTCTGCAGCACGCTGACGGCTTGCGGCATCGACGTGGTGGACGCCGGCCTGGCCTCCACCCCGACCACGGAAATGGCCGTCCTCTTCGAGGAGGCCGACGGCGGCATCATCCTCACTGCCTCCCACAACCCGCAGGAGTGGAACGCGCTGAAACTGCTCGACGAGAAGGGCGAATTCCTGAGCGACGCCGACGGCCGCGAGGTGGTCCGCCTGGCGGGCGAAGGCGGCTTTGTCTTTGCGGACGTCCTCTCGCTGGGCAAGCTGACGCACAAGGACTTCACGGAGGCCCACGTCAAGGCGGTCCTCGACTATCCGCTCGTGGATGTGCCCGCAGTGCGCAACGCCGGCTTCAAGGTGGTGCTCGACGCCATCAACTCGGTGGGCGCCATCGCGATGCCCGCCCTCTTCCGCGCCCTCGGCGTGGAGTGCACCGTGATCAACGGGGAGCCCAACGGCCGCTTCGCGCACAACCCGGAGCCGCTTCCCGCCAACCTGACCGACCTCTCCTACAAGGTGGTCCAGACCGGCGCCCACCTGGGCGTCAGCGTCGATCCCGACGTGGACCGCCTCGCCTTCATCTGCGAAAACGGCGCTCCCTTCGGCGAAGAATACACCCTGGTGGCCGTATCGGACTATGTCCTGGAAGGCAAAAAGGGCGACACCGTCTCCAACCTCTCCTCCTCCCGCGCGCTGAAAGATGTCACCGAGGCGCACGGCGGCGTGTACCGCTTCTCCAAGGTGGGCGAAAAGAACGTCTCCACCCTGATGCAGGAGAGCGGCGCGGTGATCGGCGGCGAGGGCAACGGCGGCGTGATCGTCCCGGACTTCCACTACGGCCGCGACGCCCTGATCGGTACGGCCCTCTTCCTGAGTCTGATGGCCCACAAAGGACTGAAAGCCAGCGCCCTGCGTGCCACCTATCCGGACTACTACATCTCCAAGAACAAGATCCAGATCGCCGATCCGGCGGTCATCGACAGCCTGCTGGAAGCGGTCAAGGCGCACTACAGCCAGGAGCAGATCAATACCTCCGACGGCCTCCGCGTGGATTTTGAGGCTGACAAGAAGTGGTTCGTGCTGCGCAAATCCAACACCGAGCCCATCATCCGCATCTACGCCGAGGCGCGTGACGAACGCACGGCCGACGCCCTGGCGCAGGAGGTCATCGATATCATCAACAAGCAGCTCGCTTAATGTTCTCCTTCCGTACCACTCCGCTGCTCGAACAGAGCGACCGCACCCTCCGCGAGGGGCGGCTGGCCCTGCTGTGCAACCAGGTTGCCTGGCATCCGGAAGAGGGTGAGTATCTGTTCGAAACCCTCGAGCGGGAGCGGCACCTGGTCAAGGTCTTCATGCCCGAGCACTCCTTCTACGGCCCGGTCAGCGACAACCTGGAGGCGGTGGAAGTGGGCGATACGATTCCCTGGGAAGAATTCGAGGGAATCGATGCGCTAGTCATCGAGCTGCAGGATGTGGGATCGCGCTACAGCACCTTCACCCGGCTGCTCCGCAACCTGATCCGCCTCTTTAAGGAAAAGGATGCACAAATTGCTGTTTATCTGCTGGATAGGATCAACCCTTCGGGCCGCCAGATTGAGGGCACGATGGGCAGCATCGGGCTGCCGCAGCGCCACGGCCTGACCTTTGGCGAAGTGGCCTACCTGTTCTACGAGGAGGCCAACGCCAAGTTCCCCCTGCACATCATCTCCGCGGCGGCGGAAGCCGTCAACCGGGAACTGATGCCCTGGACCATCCCGCCCTTCACCGATTTCGCCGGGCTCTTCACCTCGCACTTCTACAGCGGCCAGTGCCTCTGGATGGGGACCAACGTGAGCTACGGCCATGGCACCACCCGCCCCTTCGAACAGTTCGGCGCCCCCTTCATGGAGCCGCTCTACGACTACAACGAGCGCCACGGATTCCACGGCTGGAACGATCCGGCGAATCCCGTCGCCAACCCCGATATCCGCATCCGCTGGACCCGTTTCGTGCCGGCCTACGGCATCCACGCGGGCCGCGCCTGCTTCGGCTTCCAGCTGATGTTCATCCCGGGGGTCAACTACCACGCCCTGAACCATGCCCTGCGGCTGATCCGTTTCGTGCGCGAAGAGTGCCCGGAATTCGAATTCGACGGCATGGAGCCCCTGCTCGACGACGAGGCGCTCCTCTGCTACCTCGAGGGCAAGGTGGACTGGGACGTCACCTCCGAGTACATCAAGGTGGAGGAGCAGAAATGGATGCGCAAATCCAAGAAATACGCCCTCTACGACGACCTACCCTGGAGGGTTAAATAACCTGTTGATAAATTTGTCCTTCGAAGCGCTTACCCGCGGAGATATTTTTCTACTTTTGCAAAACAAGGGAGGTCTGATATGCCCAAGATGTTCATCATAGCAGGCTGCAACGGTTCCGGAAAGACGACGGCGTCCTACACCCTTCTGCCGGAACTGCTCGACTGCAACGAGTTCATCAATTCGGACGAGATTGCCAAGGGCCTCTCTCCGTTCAACCCGGCCCTGGCGGCCATCAAGGCCAGCAAGCTGATGGCGGAACGGATGGACGAGTTGATTGAAAAAAGGGAAAATTTCGGCATCGAAACCACCCTCTCCACCAAATCGCTGGCGCGGATCGTGGTGGACGCCCAGCGGCGCGGGTACATGGTGACCCTCGTCTTCCTGTGGCTCCGGATTCCGGAATTGGCTATTGAACGGGTCCGGCTGCGCGTGCAGTCCGGCGGACACGATGTCCCGGAGGCCACCATCATGCGGCGCTACGCCTCGGGCATCGACAACCTGTTCAAGCTGTACATGCCGATCGTGGACTACTGGGTTCTGATCGACAACTCCGGCCAGGCTGGCCGCATCGTCGCCGAGGGCGGCGTGAACATTACGACAAAGATTCATTCGAAACCTATTTATAACTCGATTTTGGAATATGAGCGAACAAGAGACTAGGGATTTGCGGGACGATATCATCAAAGGGATGGGACGTTCCTTCGAAAAGCTTGTTGCGGAAAAGAAGAAATCGAATTCCGAGCTGGCTTTCGCGGAAGAGGGTCAGGTGGTCACCGTTAAAGCAGTGGAGCTCTGAGACCTTGAAGAAGTACTTTGACCTCTTCCAGATTGATGAAGAGGGTATTCGCAGACTGATGGAGTCGGCACTCTCCCGGAGCGGAGACTATGCCGACATCTTTTTTGAATCTACCACCTCCGATGAACTGACGCTTCGCGACGGCGAAGTCTCCGCCGTGGAGAGCACGGCGGACTACGGCGTGGGCATCCGCGTCATTAAGGACGGACATACCGGCTATGCCTACGCGGAGAGCACCCTTCCCGCCGAAATGGAGCGCGCCGCCCGTACGGCGGCCAGCATTGCCGACTGCCCCGCTGCCGGTACCGCCCCCGCCCCGCTGACGCGGCTGCAGGTCACGAACCACTATCCGATCCGCACGCCCTGGGAGTCGCTCGACGTGTGCGCCCGCAAGGCGTTCCTGAGCCACTTCGGTGAACGGCTGTCTGCGCTCAGCCCCCTGATTGTCAGGGTGGTGGCCAATCTGGCCTACGACCATTCCGATATTCTCTTTGCCAATTCGCTGGGCGACCTCTTCTGCGACGAGCGCCCCATCCTTTCGCTGGTGGCCAGCTGCATCCTGGAGAAGGAGGGCCACAGCGAGAATGTCACCGTTTCGCGCAGTTTCCGCCGCGGCAGCGAGATGCTCTCCGAGGCCCTGCTGGACGAGATGGTCGCCGAGGTGGAGGCCCACATTCCCTATCTCTTCGAGGCGCGCCGTCCCAAGGGCGGACGGATGCCCGTGGTAATGGCCGCAGGCAGCTCCGGCATCCTGCTCCACGAGGCCATCGGGCACGCCTTCGAGGCCGATTTCAACCGCAAGGGGGTCTCCATTTTCTCCGACAAGATGGGCAAGCGGATCTGCTCCCGGCAGATCAACGTGGTGGACGACGCCACCCTCCCGGGCAACCGCGGGGCCGTCAATATCGACGACGAGGGCACGCCCGGCCAGAAGACCTACATGGTGCGCGAGGGCGTCCTGACCTCCTACCTGCACGACCGGATCAGCGCCGCGCACTACGGCGTGGCCCCCACGGGCAACGGCCGCCGCGAATCCTTCCGCTTCAACCCCATCCCGCGCATGCGGGCCACCTATATGGAGAGCGGCAGCGGCACGCAGGAGGAGATCATCCACAGCGTGAAACGCGGCATCTTCGTGGACTCCTTCACCAACGGCGAAGTGGAGATCGGCGCCGGGGATTTCACCTTCTACGTGAAGAGCGGATTTCTGATTGAAAACGGGCGTCTGACGCAGCCCATCAAGGATATCAACATCATCGGCAACGGGCCGCAGGCCCTGGCCGACATCGTGGCCGTGGCCGCCGACAGCCGCATTGACAACAGCACCTGGACCTGCGGAAAGGACCAGTACTGCCCCGTCTCCTGCGGCATGCCCAGCGTGCTGGTCAAATCTCTAATCGTAGGAGGAGACCTATGATCCCGTTCGACCACAGTATCGTAGAGACCGCGCTACAGATGGCACGCGAGGCCGGAGCCGCCCAGGCACGCATTGCCCTGGAACGCTCCGTAGAAAATTCCGCCACCGTGCTGGACGGCCGGCTGGACAAGACGCTCTCCGCCAGCGGCTCCACCCTCTTCATCCAGCTTTATCTCGACGGACGCTACGGCTCTTTCTCCACCAACCGACTGGAAGAGAGCGCGCTGCGCGAGTTTATCCGCCATGCGGCCGCCGCCGTGCGCCTGATCACCCCGGATCCCTGCCGGCGACTGCCGGATCCCGCGCTTTGCTGGAAGGGCCCCGCGAGGGACCTGCGGCAGTACGACCCGGCTATCGAGACGCTGACGCCGGAGGCGCGCCGCGACAAGGCCCTCTCTGCCTGCCGCGAGATTCTGGGCTCGCACCGCCGCCTGCTCTCGGTGGAGACCGAGTGGGGAGATAATATCGACTATTCCTATACCGCAGACAGCCAGGGATTTGCAGGAGAGACCCTCCAGAGCAACCATACCATCAATGCCAACGTCTCCATCCGCGGTCGCGGTGACGAACGTCCCGAGGCCTGGTGGTATGAAAGCGGTATCCGGCTCGACGAGGCCAACCCCAAAGGATGCGGCCGCAAGGCCCTCCAGCGCGCGCTGGACCAGCTCCACCCGCGCAAGCTGCGCAGCGGGCGCTACGATATCGTCATTGACAACATGGTCGCCTCCAAGGTGGTTTCGCCCCTGATCCGCGCCCTGAGCGGCGGATCGCTCCAACAGCGCAGTTCGTTCCTGATGGACCGCCTCGGCACGCAGGTTTTCGGCGAGAATTTTACCCTGACGGACGATCCCTTCGTCCCCGGCCTCCCGGGCTCCCGCCTCTTCGACGGCGACGGCCTGGCCACCGCCCGCCGCGAAATCATCGCCCGGGGCGTCGTAAACGCCTATTTCATCCCGCATTACTATGCGCTGAAGATGGGCATTCCCGCCACCGTCGATGCCCCTTCCGTGCTGCGTTTCAGCCGCATCGGGGAAAATTCCGAAAAAGTGTTAAATTTGCCCGCCCTTTTGGAACAGACGGGCCAGGGAATCCTCATCACCGACTTCAACGGCGGCAACTGCAACCCCTCCACGGGAGACTTCTCCTACGGAATCCGCGGTTTCCGCTTCGAGAAAGGCCGCATCGTCCATCCGGTCAGGGAGATGAACATCACGGGCAATATGCTCGAGTTGTGGAACCATCTCACCGCCGTCGGCGACGATCCGCGCACCTCCTCCCGGTGGGCCGTTCCCTCCCTCGCCTTCGAAGGGGTGAATTTCAGTGGTATATAGACATTTCCAGATATGAAGAAACCCGGACTTGCACTCTCTATCGCAACGCTGCTGGCGCTCGTGGCCCTGCTGGCGTTGTGTGTGGTCTTTTTCGGCGACGACGCCACCTCGGGCCCCATCCAGATTGCCCTGCTGCTCTCCACGCTGCTGACGGCGGGCATCGCCATCATTTTCCTGAAGGTTCCCTGGGCCAAGGTGGAGGAAGATATTTCCGAGAATATCCGCCAGACGGCCCCCACGCTGCTGATTCTGCTTTCCATCGGCGCCCTGACGGCCACCTGGATGCTCTCGGGCACCGTGCCGACCATGATTTACTACGGTCTGAAGATTATCAGCCCGCGCTTTTTTATCGTGATCACCTTTGTCCTCTGCAGCCTCGTCTCCATCCTGGCGGGCAGCTCCTGGACCACCGTCGGCACGATCGGCGTGGCGATGCTCACGGCCGGCAAGCTGATCGGTCTGCCTGTGGGCTGGATGGCCGGCGCCATCATCTCCGGCGCCTACCTCGGTGACAAGCTCTCCCCGCTCTCGGACGCCGTCAACCTGGCCGCAACGGTTGCCGGTTCAGATCTTTACAAGCATATCCGTTATTCATTGCATACGGTCATTCCGGCCTTCATCATCTGCTTTACGGTCTATCTGATCGTGGGTCTCACGCTCCCCGCTACCGCAGAGATTGAGATGGCCGCAGAGCTCAACGCCATCAGCAACACCTTCCACATCTCGCCCTGGCTGCTGCTGATCCCGTGCCTGACCATCTTCATGGTGGTCAAGAAGATCCCCGCCTTCCTGACGCTGTTCGTCTCCGCCCTGGTCGGCGGCCTCGTGGCCTTCTGGGCTCAGCCCCAGATTGTGCTGCAGATTGCCGGCGAAGGCTCCGGCGTGGGCAGCGCCCTCTCCACCGTTTTCAAGATGATGTCCACCCCCATCGCCGTGGATACGGGCAACGAGCTCCTGAACAACCTGACCTCCACGCGCGGTATGGCGGGCATGATCAACACGGTCTGGCTCGTGATCTGCATCATGTCGGCGGGCGGCGCCCTGGCGGGCAGCGGCATGCTGGAAACCCTGACCAACGCCCTGATCAAGATGATTCGCGGCGCCGGTTCGCTCGTGGCCACCACGGTCGGCACCTGCATCGTTTCCAATATGATCCTCGCAGACCAGTATATGGCCATCCTGCTTCCCGGCAAGATGTTCGCCACTACCTACAAGAAACTGGGCTATGCGCCTGAGCTCCTGAGCCGTACGCTCGGTGACTCGGCCACGGTCAGCTCGGTGCTCGTTCCCTGGAATACCTGCGCCGTGATT
This sequence comes from Bacteroidales bacterium, assembly GCA_017544005.1. Classification (GTDB taxonomy): domain Bacteria; phylum Bacteroidota; class Bacteroidia; order Bacteroidales; family UBA932; genus Cacconaster. The sequence goes on along the minus strand of JAFYEZ010000038.1, from coordinate 26,699 downwards.
CAGTCCACCGTGCTGGGCGTAGCCACGATGGCCTATTTCCCCTACGCCCTCTTCTGTTTCGTGACGCCCGTCATCGCCATCCTGCTGGCGGCGTTCAATTTCAAGATTCATAGATTAGAACCCCATGAAAATTAATGACAACAAAGTAGTCGCCCTCTCCTATGTGCTGGATGTGGAGGGCGCCGTCCGCGACCGCGCCGACGCTGAGCATCCGCTGGAATTTATCTTTGGCATGGGCTACCTGCTGCCCAAGTTCGAGGCCAATGTCCTCGACAAGGAGGTAGGCGACACCTTTGATTTCGTCCTCACTCCCGAGGAGGGCTATGGCGTCTATTCCGCCAGCGCCGTGCTCGACCTCGCCCGCAGTATGTTTGAGAGCGACGGCAAGATTGACGAGCGCATCCGCGTGGGCGCCACCGTCCCCATGATGACCAACGACGGCCGCGTGGTTCCCGGCCGCGTGCTCGAGATCAACGACGAGAAGGTCAAGATGGATTTCAACCACGAGCTGGCCGGCAAGACGCTTCACTTCACCGGTGAGGTCCTCGCGGTCCGCGAAGCCACGGACAAGGAGCTCGCCGAGGGTCTCCACGGCGAACTTGCCCACCACTGCAGCGGCAACTGCTCCGACTGCGAAGGCGGCTGCGGGAAATAACTCTCCACCAGAAATCTCAAAACCGTCCTGCTACCGGGGCGGTTTTTTTGTTTATTATCCCCGCGCCGTCGGGCGGGGCGGCGGGTGCAGGCGGGTCGGGACCAATGTCGCAAAGGCTGCTCGCGGACGTCGGCCGCCTTGCTCGAAACTCCTCCCTTTTAGTCTCGGTGGCACTGCAGCTCCGCTTTTGTGCCCCTCGCCTAACGGTCGTCAGACAAGTTCTCGCACGAGGCGGCGCCCTCCTGCCCGCTCGCTGCTCCGCCTTTGCTCCGGGTCCCTCCCCGTCCTGCGCCCGTCCGCCAAACGCCCTCCAGCTGTTAGCAGTACAGTTTGTTGATAAGTTTCTCATAAGTCGCCCGCACGCGTACGCGCAGACGCGCATGTTTTTCCTCCGCTTTCAGTACCTTTGTTGGGTTATGTGTATACCTTTTCCGCAAACTATCTAAAATACAATATCTTATGAAAACTGAAAAAGCAGTGTATTCTGCCCCGAAGGCCAAATGCTTCGAGGTCCACTTAAGTGAGACCATTCTTCAAGGCAGTGTTCGTCCGGACAGTGTCTTCAGCGGTTATGACGACAACAATGATTTGGGTACCATCTAATACGAAAGAGCTATGAAAAAGTATTTGATTCTTGCAAGTGCTGCGATCATCGCCCTTGCCGCATGTAACAAAGTGCCCGAAGTAGCACCCGTCTCCCCGATTGGGCAAAACGATAACGTTGTTCTTACTTTCTCTTCCGAGCGTCCCGGACTTGAAACAGATACAAGAACAGAGTGGAACACGAATAAAGTTGTGTGGAGTACTGGAGATAAGATTCGTGTCGGCTATCAGAAAGACGGTAGTTGGATGGGCCAAAGCGAACCTGGAACAGCCAAATTCTACATGTCCGACGCCGTATCAATCAACGGCGGGAATGCCAGTGTAGGTACTTTCAATGTACCTATTTCAGGATCAGCGTTCGTCGATCCGTCCACGAGTGGAACCTATCAATTCTTTGCGGTCTGTCCCGGTAATGCTATTAATAATGCAACAGTTGGCAATCCTGCATCGCAGAGTATTACGTTGCCTTCCAGCCAAACTCCCGGTGCTGATACCTTTGATCCCAGTGCTGATATTTTGGTCGGCCAAACGGCATCTTTGCCGCTCAGTGGTCTACCCACCGATCCTATTGAGATTAATTGGACTCGTCTTGTCGCTCATGCAGACCTGACATTTTCCAATCTCGCTTTCGACGGGGCCGAATCGGTTACCAAAATAACCTTGACGTTTAATTCTGAAGCGAAAGTAGCTGGCTCCTTTGCTGTTAGTATTCCTGCTGGAACTGCTGGCGAAGGAAGTACCAACGTACTCGTACTTAACGGAACAAATATCACTGAGGATGCTTCTAGTGCTCATGCTTGGGCAAGCATTCTCCCTGTTACCTTCACTGCATTGACTGTTGAGTTGAAGACCGACAAGGCCACTTACACCCGTGAGATTACCGGCATCAGCAAGACCTTCAAGCAGAATGCCCGCAATACTCTCACCATCAACATGTCTACTGCAAACAGGGTTGCCAATACCGAAGATATTCCCAACGGCAATTATGTTATATTAGCGTTGACCGGAGGCAATTATTATGCTATCTCCAGTAATCCTAATGGTACTAGCCAGCGTCGAGATAGAGTTCAAATTACGACAAATGACTTCGACCCTGCTGACTATTCTGCACAGTCTCCTTACGTGGCTGATAACAATATCATATGGACTGTTACCAATGTTACTGGAGGAGTGAAGATCAATCTCGCTATTGATTCCAACAGCTATATGGCTTACGGATCCAATACACTCCCGCTTAATTCTACTGGCAGTATCTTTGATGTCTCAGAGGGAACGGCTGACGGATCTTATAATCTGCAGAGTACAAGCTATATATACTTAAATGGGACGAGTGGCTTTGGCTGCTATGCTAACGCGCAAACCACTAAGGATTTGTACTTTGTCCCTGCTACAGGCACTCCTACCCTTACGTTCCCGGTAACGAGCAAAAGCGTTGATGCCGAGGCCACATCCGTCGATTTTGCCTACACGTCAACTTTCCTTTCCGGCGCACCAGTAGTATCTGTTACTTCTGATACCGGAAATGCTGTGCTCAATACAGAGATTGCCGCAGGGACGCTTACTGTTACCCTGAATGAGAATACTACGGCCTCCGAAAAGCAAGTTACTCTCACTGTTTCCGCTGCTGGTGTATCTCCCGTTGTGTTGACTATTACTCAAGCGGGAGTAGTTGGCGATGCCAACAATGGCGATATTCTCTGGGCAGAGGCATTCAGCGGTTTCTCGGAAAACGATGTGCCGGCTACCGGAAATGGATCTACTACAGTATATGGCAGTAAGTCTGTTACATACGTGTGCGTAAACGGCAAAAGTGATACTAAGATTTATGCTGCCACTCTTGCCGGAGGCACATCTCCAGAACTCCTGGTTAACCAAAGCGGAGGTTCCTTCACTGTATCCGGCATCCCTACCGGTAATGCGACAGGCTTCACGCTGACCTTCAAGGCAAATAACGGCAATATCGCCGTCAGTTCGACCACGCCTTCCGCAACGATTGGTTCCAATATCGGTTCAGCTAATGCACCGGTTTATGGAATTACCGTTCCCGGCGGGACGAAAACACTGAGCATTACATTCTCGAACTCAGAAGGAAACAATACCCGCATTGACGACATCTCAGTTGTCGCAGGCGCTCCTGTTCCGGGTATTACAGTTTCTACTTTAGCCGCAACTGCAACTGCATCTGCTACCGGAACAACGGCTACCCTCAACGGTTCACTGACACTTGTCAACGGTGCAGTAAATGCAAGCGTCACCGAGGCCGGCTTCTACTACAAGTTGACTTCCGCCGGTTCTTATTCCAAGGTGACCTGCGCTGCCGCTCCTACCTCAACTACCAGTTTCTCGTATGACCTTACCGGACTCACCAAAGACTCTGAGTACACCTATTACGCTTATGCAGTTTATGATGACGGTGATGAGGTAACTGGCTCCACTACGACCTTCACTCCCTCCCAGACTGGAGGCGGAGGTGGGAAAACTAATCAGGTGCTCTTCCATGAGACATTTGGTAATAATACCGGAAATGCCAGAGCTTGGAACAACTCATACTCAGATAAGAGCGGTGTAACTGCTGTATACTCCGGCATTACTGGATACACCATTTCCAATGCTAAGCAAAGCAAAAACACCATGGGCTCTACTGATTCCGGTTTAACTCAGACTACCGCAGGTACCGATGCTTATATTATCATAGGTCCTCTTGATGTTTCGAGTGCCGAGAACATGGAACTCACCTACCAGTGGAAAGCTGCATCGATTAAAGGAACCTATTCCACAAGCTTGTACTATGCGACCAGTTCCGGAGGCGTTTATACTGAAGTCTCAGGAACCGGGGCAGGTGCGACTTCCTATGTTGAGCGCTCTTATACTCTCCCTGTAGCCGCACAGGTTAGCACCCTTTATCTGAAGATTGTCTGGAATACCTCCAATACTTCAGCGCTCATTGACGAAGTTGACCTGCAAGGAGATTATTGAATCTCTCCCACTCCGCAGGCGACCGCCTCGGTCGTTACCGGAGGGACTGACGAAGTGAGCTCTGCAGGGGCAACCCTGCAGGGCAGCTTCTCGGGAGTGACAGGGACCATTTACGAGACCGGTTTCTATTACGGAACCACTTCCGGGAGCCTGGGCAGCCAGGTGACGGGCGATCAGTGCCAGGGGGCGTCGGCCAGCGGTGATTTTGAGTATACGATTGAGAGCCTTGCCGCATCGACGAAGTACTACTACCAGGCTTACGTACTGGAGTATAACGAGGCGACCTCCGCGTATGTGGAGCGGCGCGGCGCGGAATCTTATTTCACCACCGCAGCGGCTCCGGCCTACGTGCCGACCGGTTGGCTGGAACTTCCGGCCGTGACCGGCAGCGAGGATTTTGTGGGAGAGTTCTACGGCAGCGGAGCGCAGACGGCGGCCAACCGGAATTATTCGTATAACTACAGCTACACCTGGTATGCGTCGCTCTGGGTGGCCTATCCGCTGTGCGGGTCGCACAAGAGCGGCTCCGCATCGACGTCCACCTGGCGGTACAACCCGAATGTTCCTACGTCACCTGTCAACCGACAGGTCAAAGTTCGCACTTCAGACGGCAGTTATACCTCGATGTACGGTGACGACACTTATTCCCGCGGCCACCAGTGCCCGAACGCCAGCCGCAAGAGCGACAGCCTGATGAACGTCCAGACCTACTACGTCACCAACCAAACGCCTCAGCGGCAGGATAAATTCAATGCCAGCATCTGGGGTGCATTGGAGGCTGCCGTGCGCGACCTAGTAACCTATTCGACGGATACGGTCTATGTGGTGACTGGCCCTGCCTATCGTAAGGCCGGCGGCAGCGAATCTATCAGCTACCTGACGGGGGCCGCCGGGAAAAATGCCAACCCTGCGAGTCTGCCGATCCCGAATTATTATTGGAAAGCGATCCTGAAGGTGAAACGCAACGGAGCCGGCGCCGTAACGAGTGCTTCCGCCATCGGATTCTGGTTTGATCATCGGGACTACGACGCCCAGGATAGCTATACGAACTACACTGTGAGCGTGGACCAGATCGAAACGTGGACCGGCTTCGACCTCTTCACGAACCTCTCCACCGCCCTGCAGGCAACCGCCGAGGCAAATACCTCCTGGAGTGCCTTCCAGAGCTTCTAAATTGCAGGAGAGCGTCGGACCCGAGAAAGGACCTACGCTCTCCTTTCTCTTTACGACAGGGGGACTGGCCGAGAGGTCGGTCCCCTTCGCTTTGCAGGCATCCTTGCATCCATTCCATCCTTCTCTTCCTGCGACACTGCTCCTAGCGTCCCATTTCGAGGGACGCGGAGAGCATTTTGGGCGGTTTTTGCTCCCAGCGTCCCTGTTTTTGGGACGCTGGGAGCACTGGAGCGCTGGAGCACTTGGAAGGGAAGAACGCAGGCTACCGACGCTGGGCGTGGCAGAGGGCCTGGGCGGCGAGGATGCCGTCGATGGCGCTGGAGACGATGCCGCCGGCGTAACCGGCGCCTTCGCCGCAGGGGTAGAGCCCCGGGCAGGAGAGCGATTCGAGGGTCTCCGGCGCGCGGGGAATGCGCACGGGCGACGAGGTGCGCGACTCGCAGGCGAGCAGCAGCGCATCGTTCGTATAGTAGCCCTTCATCTGGCGGTTGAAGGCCGGAAAAGCCTCACGCAGACGCGAATAGACAAAGTCCGGCAAGAGTTCATGCAGCGGTGCGGAGACCGCGCCGGGATGGTAGGAGGTGGCCGGCAGCGAGGCGGAAAGGGCCTTGCGGCAGAAGTCCATCATGCGCTGGGCCGGGGCCTGGATGGAGTCCGAAAAGGCATACATCCTGCGCTCCACGGCCTCCTGGAATTCCAGCAGCGCAAAGACACCATACTTATCATATTCAGGCACATCGCCCGGCTCCACACTGCAGACGATCCCGGCGTTGGCCCAGCGGGAATTGCGCTGCGAGTTGGACATGCCGTTGAGCACCACCTCGCCGGCGGCCGAGCAGGAAGGTACCAGAATGCCGCCCGGACACATGCAGAAGGAGAAGACGCCCCTGCCCTGCGCCTGGGTCACCAGCGCATATTCAGCGGCGGGCATGTCCGGCTGGTACTTGCCATGGTAGCGGATGCGGTTGATGAGCGACTGCGGATGCTCGGCGCGGACGCCCAGGGCGAATCCCTTGGCTTCCAGCGCCCAGCCCTTTTCCGCAAAGAGTCGGTACAAATCCCGGCTGGAGTGACCTGTAGCCAGGATCACAGCCGGAGCTTCCAGGCAAAGGCCATCGGCACAGATGACCTTCCAGGCGCGCTTGCCAGCCCCCATCACCGGATGCAAATCCACGACCCGCTCTCCAAAGTGATACTCCCCGCCATGCTCCACGATACACTGCCGGATCCGCTCCACAATCAGCGGCAGCCGGTCGCTGCCGATATGCGGATGGGCATCCACCAGGATCGAGGGATCAGCCCCGAAGGCCACCAGCTGGTGAAGCACTTCGCGGATGTCGCCCCTCTTGTTGGAGCGCGTAAAGAGCTTGCCGTCCGAGAAGGTGCCGGCGCCGCCCTCGCCAAAGCAGTAGTTGGAATCGGGGTTGACGCGGCCTGCCGTGGAGAGGGTGGCAATATCGCCCTTGCGTGCGTGTACATCCTGCCCTCGCTCGAGAATGACGGGCTTGCGTCCCTCCATCAGCAGTCGCAGTGCGGCGAACATGCCGGCGGGACCGCTGCCCACAATAATCACGGGTTCAGCCGTTGAAACATTCTTATAATCAGGGAGATGATATTCTTCAAGCGGTTCTTCGCCCACAGCCGCAGCGGCCACGCGATACCTGTATAAAATCTCGCCGCGGGCGTCGAGCGAACGGCGCAACACGCGGGCCTGAGCCACGCGTTCTGTCCGGACGCCCAGGGCGCGCGCCGCGGCTGCCTTCAGTTCGGCCTCCGAGGGCGTGTGCCGCAGGGGAAAAGCGATTTCAAACTCTTTCATCGGTCGCCGTATTCTGCGCTGCGGGAAATCGGGGCGATATCCAACGGCGCGAAGAGGCCCCGCTGGTAGCGGTAGTAACCGGTGATGGCAATCATCGCCGCATTGTCGGTGGTAAAACGCAGCGCCGGCAGGTAGGTGTTCCAGCCCCGCTTGCGTCCCTCCTCCTCAATCCGGCCGCGCAGGCCCGAGTTGGCGGAAACGCCGCCCGAGAGGGCTACCTCGCGGATTCCGGTCTCCTTGACGGCCAGAATCAGCTTCTTGAGCAGGATATCGATCAGGTCCTTCTGGAAGGAGGCGCAGAGGTCGGCCATGTTGTTCTTGAGAAAATCCGGATCCTCCTTGAGCTGGTCGCGCAGGAAGTAGAGCAGCGAGGTCTTGATGCCGCTGAAACTGTAGTCGAGCCCGGGGATGTTGGGTTTGGCAAAGCGGAAGCGCTTGGGGTCGCCCTCCTTGGCCAGTCGGTCAACCACGGGGCCGCCCGGATAGCCCAGATCCATCAGCTTGGCGCACTTGTCAAAGGCCTCGCCCACGGCATCGTCGATTGTGCGGCCCAGAATCTCGAAGTCGAGGTGGTTGTCCACCCGGACAATCTGCGTATGGCCGCCCGAGACGAGCAGGCAGAGGAAGGGAAACTTCGGCTGGCGGTTTTCCGCGCCGGGGACCTTCACAAAGTGCGACAGGATATGCCCCTGCAGGTGGTTGACCTCGATGAGCGGCTTGCCGGAGGCCACCGCGAGTCCTTTGGTGAAGGAGGTTCCCACAAGCAATGAACCCAGCAGACCCGGGCCGCGCGTGAAGGCCAGCGCATCCACTTCATCCATCGTAACCCCTGCCTGGTCAAGCGCTTGCGATACAACCGGCAGGATATTCTGCTGGTGCGCACGCGAGGCCAGTTCCGGTACCACACCCCCGTAACGGCGGTGCACTTCCTGCGAAGCCATCACGTTTGAGAGCAGGTATTCGTCGCGGATGACGGCAGCGGAAGTGTCGTCGCAGGAGGATTCAATTCCAAGAATGGTCAGGTTCATACGTAACTACAGGGCATTTGTTGCGCGAAAATACGAAAAAAATTCCTACTTTTGGCAGATTAAGGATACTGTACGCATAGATGAAGGTATTCAAACGGATTGTACTGAGCCTGCTCGCGGTGGTGATACTCATCCCCGTGGCCGCGGCCGTGCTTGTCCAAATTCCTGCCGTACAGACCTTTGTCGGAAATAAGGCGCTCAAGGCCGTCTCCAAGAACCTGGGCGGCAGCGTGCAGGTGGGCGACATCCGCTACGCTCTCTTCAACACGCTGATCCTGAGCGATGTGCTCGTGCTGGAGCCCGAGGGGGACACCCTCCTCTACGCGGGCAAACTGCTGCTCGAGCTGGACAGCCGTTCGCTGACCAGCGACACGCTGGACGTGCGCCGCATCAGCCTGGAGCGCTGCCGGGCCAAACTGCGGGACCTGCCCGAGGGCGGCACCAGCCTGGACGCCTTTATCGGCGCGCAGAAGGAGTCGGAGCCCCAGGAGACCGCCGGAAGCGACGCGCCTTTCTCCCTCCCCTGGAAAGACATCCGGCTGGAGAAGTTCGCCATCAACGACCTCTCCTTCTCCTACCCTGAAAAGAAGATCCGGATTGAAGAGCTCGCCCTGGCGGCAGACAACCTGGAATACGGAGAGAAGATCTACGGCCAGCTCCGCAATCTCTCCTTCACGGAGGCGGTTCAGGGACAGCCCTACAGTCTCTCCACCGGTGTGCTTGTCTCCGACAAGATGCTCTATCTGAACAGTTTCCGTCTGCGCGACGGCCGGAGCGATATCGATGCGCCGCACATTGCGCTCTACTACGATTCGTTCGCGGACTTCGCGCATTTCCTGGAGAAGGTGGAACTCGATGTCGAGTTTACCGACGCGCAGCTCGATGTGGCCTCTGCGGCGGCCTTCGTCCCCGCGCTGGAGAAGCTGCACGCCAAGGGCTACCTGAGCGGCAGCGTCAAGGGACGCCTGGGCGACCTGAAGGCGGACCGGTTGCGCATCCAGTCCGAATCGCGCCTGACCAACCTGCTGGTCTCCGCCCACGTCAAGGGACTGCCCGATGTGAACCACACCCGCGTGGATGCCACCCTGCACCACTCCAATACCTGCGCGCGCGATATCGCCGCCATCATCCGGGGCATCGATCCCAAGTTCGACGCCTCCGCCCTGCTGGCCAAGGTACCGGCCGAACTGATCGACATCAACGGCGAGCTGCACGGCACGCTGAAGGATGCCGAGGCCAAGGTGCGGATGGGATCGCGCCAGAGCGGCGGCCTGGTGGCCGAGGCCACCTACAAGGTGGAACCGGACGGCGTACCGTTCGTCCGCGGCAGCGTCAACACGCTGCGTCTGAATGTCGGCAAGTACCTGGGCATGAAGGACCTGGGCAATGTATCGGTGGATACGCACTTCGACGCCAAGCTCTCCAAGAGTCCGGTGGTGAACCTGCGGAACCTCTTCGTGCGCGCGTTGGAATTCAAAGGATATACCTACACGGATATCGAGGCGAGCGGTCTGCTGGAGAACAACCGCCTCACGGCCAACGCCACCTCCGTGGATCCGAACCTCTACTTTATCGCGGCGGCCGACCTGGACCTGAACGAGAATGCCGACAATACCTACCACCTCTCCTTCGACCTGGCCCGCGCCGACCTGCATGCGCTCCATCTCGACAAGCGAGAGCGGGCGCGTTTCAGCCTGGAGGCCGATGCCGACGTAGTCCGCTCGCGGGAAGGCGTCTTTACGGGCGAGGTGCTGCTGAGCAATGTCAACGGATTCGTTGACAAGGATTTCCACAACATCGGAGACATCCGCATCCTGGCCGAAAACGACACGGACCAGGGCTACCGCGTCTCGCTCGCCTCCAAACTGGCCGACGCCACCTACTACGGCACCGACCACCCTTCCCACCTGGTGGAAGATGTCATGCAGCTGCTGCAGTCCGAACTGGGCAACCTGATCCCCATCTCCGCTTCGCGGGAGAGCGGCCACGAAAAGTGTCGCGGCAGCCTCCAGTTCCGTACAAAGGACCTGCGTCCGCTGATGGCCTTCATCGCCCCGGACCTCTACATCAGCGAGGGCACGGCCATCGATATCGATATCGACGGGTGTGACCGGGTGGAGATCGGCCTGCAGTCCGACCTGGTCGCCTTCAAGGAGAACTTCATCCGCGGCATCGATATCCAGGCCGACAACACCCACGGCCCGCTTGACGCCGCCATCCGCACCCAGGTGCTGCAGTTCGGCAACATCTTCCTGCACGAGGATGCCATCTCCGCCTCGCTGCAGGACAACACCATCAACGTGGCCCTCCACTACGACAACACTCACTTCGACGGCGGCCACGGCAACGTCAACGCCAGCATCTCCTTCCCGGACCGCTCCAAGGAGCCCTACATCCTGGTGGCGGACTGCCTCCCCTCCGAGATTTCGCTCAAGGACGCGGGTACCTGGGATATCGCCCCGGCCACCCTCTACTACCGCGAGGGAAACATCGCCCTAGAGGGATTCGACATCAGCAACGGCGAGCAGTATATCAGTCTGGACGGCGTGATTTCCGACCGCCCGACGGATACCCTCTTCCTGGCTGTCAACCAGTTCGATATCGAGCCGTTCGACGCGCTGCTGCAGAGCGATATGCAGCTCAAGGGCGTCTTCACGGGCGAGGCGCAGGCGAGCGCGCTGCTCGCCAAGGAACTCTCCGTGCTGGCCTCCTTTGCCGCGCGTGACCTGTCGGCCGACGGCATCGCGCTGGGCGACGCCGACCTCGAATGCAAGTGGAATCCGGAAGAGGCGCGCTTCGACATCCTGGTGGACAACTTTATCGGCGACGAGGAGCCGCTGATCGTGGACGGCTGGTTCAGGCCCTCCGACAAACGGCTCTCGCTTGATCTCTCCTTCGTGGACTTCAACGTCGGCTGGCTGGACCCGCTCCTGGTGACCATTCTCGAGGACATGGGCGGCAGCATCAGCGGCGACATCCACGTGGAAGGCCCGCTGGACAGCCTGGAAATCAGCAGCGAAAAGGTCCGCTTCAACGACACCCGCTGCCGCGTCTCCTTCACCAACGTCCCCTACGTCTGCAACGGCGAGTTTGAGGTGACCACGGACGGCATCGAGTTCACCGACGTGGACGTGACCGACGAATACGGCAACACCGGTATCGCCCGCGGCGGCGTCCGCTTCAACGGATTCAAGTCGCTCGAATTCGACATTCTCTTTACGGTGGACGAGGTGTTGGGCATCAACACCACCCAGGCCCATGCCGAGAACGGCTTCTACGGCAAGGCCTTCGGAACCGGAACCATCCGGCTCTACGGCCCGCTGAAGGCGCTCAGGATGGATATCGACCTGGACGCCACCTCCGGCACCGTGCACATCCCCATCAGCGGCGGCGTGGTCACCCAGAGCGACCTGCTGACCTTTATCAGCCGCACCGAACGCCCCCATATCGATGCCTACGACTCCCTGCTCGTGGCCGGCAGCACCCAGAAAGAGAAGGAGCGCGCGAAACCGCAGGGCCTCGCCCTGAACATCAAGATCGCCGCCGATCCCTCTTCTGAAATCTGTATCGACATCAACGAGGCCACGGGCGATATCATCCGCTCGCACGGCAACGGCCAGGTGGAGATGAATATTGCGAACAAGTCGTTCGATATCAAGGGTTTGTATGTAATCGAGGACGGTAGCTACACCATGTCCCTGATGGGCATCACGGCCAAGGATTTCACGGTGGAACAGGGCGGCACGATCCTCTTCAACGGCGGCATCATGCAGACGGAGTTCAATATGAACGCCCTCTACAAGACCAAGGCCTCTATCGAAACGCTCATCGGCGACAACACCTCCGTCTCCACCCGACGGACCGTCAACTGTACGATCGGCGTCACGGGCGCCGTCTCCAACCCGCAGCTGACCTTCAAGATTGACATCCCCGACCTCGATCCGACCACCCAGGGTCTGGTGGAGAATGCCCTGAGCACCGACGAGAAGAACCTCAAGCAGACGCTGGCCCTGCTCGTTTCGGGCAGTTTCGTGCCGGATGAGCAGAGCGGAATCGTCAACAACAACACCATCCTCTACTCCAACGCCTCCGAGATCGTCTCCAGCCAGATCAACAACATCTTCCACCAGCTGGACATTCCGCTGGACCTCGGTCTGAACTACCAGCCGGGCGCCGCCCAGGGCACGAACGACATCTTCGACGTGGCCATCTCCACGCAGCTCTTCAACAACCGCGTGACCATCAACGGCAATATCGGCAACCAGCAGTACATGTCCTCCAGCAGCAGCGAGGTGGTGGGCAACGTGGATGTGGAAATCAAGCTCAACAAGAGCGGCCGGCTCCGCATGAACCTCTTCTCGCACGCCGCCGACCGCTACAGCAACTACCTCGACCAGACCCAGCGCAACGGCGCCGGTATCGTCTATCAGGAGGAATTCGATACCTTCTCGGGCCTCTTCAAGAAGATGTTCGCCCGCAAGAAAAAGGAGGAAGAGGTGACGGAAGAGGAGCCCGTGGCTACACGGTAACCTTCACGATCCGGCCAATCTGCGCCGGGTCATACTCGCGCTAAATCCGGATATAATTGTCGGTATAGCCGAACATCATCCCGCCCTTGTTGGCGCTCTCGAAGAGCACCTCGGCCTCGCGGCCCTTGTTGGCCAGGCAGAAAGCGGCGTGCAGGCGGTCGCTGAGCTGCTCGAGCCGCGCCACGCGCTCCGTCTTGACGCTTTCCTGCACCTGGTCGGCGCGCTCGGCCGCCGGGGTCCCCGGCCTGCGGGAATAGGGGAAAATATGCAGAAAGGCGGGCTTCACGCGCTCCAGCAGCCGGTAGGTCGTCTCGAAGTCCTCTTCGCTCTCCCCGGGGAAACCCACAATCACGTCAATCCCAAAGAAGACGCGGCTCCCCCGCTCCTCCGGGCATTCCAGCAACTCGCGCACCAGCGCAATCTTGTCCTCGAACATCTGCGCGGTGTAGCGGCGGTGCATCGCATTGAGGGTCCGATCGCAGCCGGACTGCAGCGGAATATGGAAGTGCGGCAGGAACTTGGTGGGCGCGGAGGCCATCCATTCCAGAATCTCGCGCGTGAGCAGGTTGGGCTCGATGGAGGAGATACGGTAGCGCGCGATTCCCTCCACGTCGTTCAGGGCCTTGAGCAGGTCAAAGAAGGATTCCCCGGTGGTGCGGCCGAAGTCACCGATATTGACGCCGGTCAGCACAATCTCGCAGAGGCCCTTGGCCGCGATTTCCCGCGCCTGGGCCACCAGGGTGGCGATCGGCAGGTTGCGGCTGCCGCCCCGGGCCAGCGGCACGGTGCAGTAGGAGCAACGGTAGTCGCAGCCGTCCTGGACCTTCAGGAAGGAACGGGTGCGCTCACCGGAAGAGTAGGCGGGGAAGATCTCGTGAACCTCCTCGATGGCGGAGGGGCAGGTCACCTGGCCCCGGGCCTCCTCGTAGCTGGAAATCACCTCGAACAGATCCCCTTTGCGACCGGCGCCCAGCACGATATCCACACCTTCAATCTCCAGGATTTCAGTGGGTTTGAGCTGCGCATAGCACCCCACCACGGCAATCCGTGCCTCCGGCGAAATCTTGTGCAGCTTGCGGATGATATTGCGGCACTTTTTGTCCGCATGCTCCGTCACCGAGCAGGTGTTTACCACATACCAGTCGCTTTTGTCCACCGGGCGCACAATCTGGTAGCCAGCGGTCGTAAACTGCCGCGCGAAGGTGGAACTCTCCGAGAAGTTGAGCTTGCAGCCCAGGGTGACGAATGCGATACGGGGTTGGTGCGACATAAGCGGTTATCCTTGAATGACAAAGACGCAGGGACGTTTGCCGATCACGGGGACGGCCTTGCGCCAGGCGGCGACGGTTTTGGAAAGAATCATCTGCGTCGGGAGGGTGATGTCCGCGGCCACGCAGAGACGGGTCTCCGGGCGACAGACGGCGAGCAGGTCGGCGAGCAGCGCATCGTTGCGGTAGGGCGTCTCGATCACGATCTGGCTCTGCCCCTCCCGGGCGGAACGGCGCTCCAGCTCGGCGATGCGGGCCCGCCGGGCGTCGGGTTTGACGGGCAGGTAGCCGGTGAAGGCAAAGCACTGTCCGTTCATGCCGGAGGACATCAGCGCCATCATCAGCGACGAGGGGCCCACCTGCGGCAGCACCTCAATCCCCTTTTCATGGGCCAGGGCCACCAGTTGCGCGCCCGGATCGGCCACGGCGGGGAGCCCGGCCTCGGAGATGAGCGCAGCAGTGCGTCCCTTCAGCAGCGCGGCCAGCGCGGAGATCTGCTCCGGGGAGGTATGTTCGTTGATTTCATGCAGTTCCAGCGCCTCGATATGCCCTTTCAGCCCGGCAGCCGAAAGAAACCGACGGGCCGTGCGCAACTCTTCCACGAAGAAAACCTCCACGGTGGGCAGGATTGCGAGCACTTCCGGCGTCAGCACGCGCTGCGGCGGATAGTCGCCCAGCGGCGTAGGAATCAGGTAGAGTCGTCCGTTCATCAGAATTCGAGCGTCAGGCCGTCATAGGCCGGTTGGACATGGGGCGGCAGCTGCCCGCAAAGCTCTGCATGCGGAGGCAGCTGGTGCGAAAGATGGGTCAGCCAGGTGGCACGGGCCCCAACGCGCTCCGCGAGCGCGATGGCCTCGGGCACCGAGAAATGCGAGATGTGCGGCGTAAAGCGGATTGTATTGAGAATCAGAATCTCCACTCCCCTCAACTTCTCCATTTCCGCCTCCTCGATCCGGTTGGCGTCGGTGATATAGGCGAGCCTTCCGAAACGGAATCCGAGCACCGGAAGCCGGTAGTGCATCACCCGGATGGGGATGATCTCCACGCCTTTGACCGTGAAAGGCGCCTCTGTAATGGTGTGCAGGTCGAAAACCGGAATTCCCGGATACTTCTCTTCGGAGAAGGCGTAGGAAAACTCCTGCCGGAGAGCCGCCTGCACCCGTTCTTCGCAATAGACCGGGCAGGGATGCACCTCCTTATAGCCGTCGCGCGGCGTATAGTTGAAAGCCCGCACATCGTCCAGGCCGGCCGTATGGTCTTTGTGCTGGTGGGTCAGCAGAATCGCATCGGGCGCAATCACGCCTGCGCGCAGCATCTGCTGGCGGAAATCCGGTCCGGCATCGATCACCAGTTCCACCCCCTCATAATGCACGAGCGCAGCCGTCCGCAGCCGCTGATCACGCGGGTCGGCGGAGCGGCACACCGGGCAGTCGCATCCAATCACCGGAACGCCCTGCGAGGTGCCTGTGCCGAGGAATGTGAGGGTGTTTTTCATCGCGGCGCAAAAGTAGCCAAAAAATTACAATCCCGCACTCACCACCAGTTCCCAGCGGGTCTTGCTGCCCGAAGGAAGCATCGGCATGTAGGAGAAACGGGTGCCGGCCGAAATGCCGACATTGAAGCGGAAGACACTGAAATCCAGCAGGGCGCTGCTGCCGAACGAGCAGCAGGCCGCAAAGTCGCCGTTCTTTTCCCAGCTCATGCCGCAATCTGCAAAGGGAATCAACTGCAGCCGCCTCAGATAGAGCAGCCCTTCGATGGCCGCATCCCCCAGCCAGATGGGAATCGCATAGTCGGCCGAGGTACTGATATGGCGGTAGCCGGTGGCCACGCCCCGGTAGCCACGGGGCAGCGGGAGCAGGTGCTCGTTGTAATAGGTGGAGGCCGGATCGGTCAGGCGGAACTGGGTGGCCATCGAAAGCTTCAGCCCCTGCCCGCGCGTAAAGCCGGGCGTATAGAGATAGGAGGAGATGCCCGCCGCCGCGAAATCGTTGTCCCCCATGAAACTATGCAACAAACTGCCGGAAACGCTGAATCCCCAGCGCGGGAAGATGGCCGCCTTGGGCACCGAGAGCATCCGGTAGTAGCGAACACCCGCCTGGAAGCTGGTCTGCCACTGGGCGCCCGCCACGCGCTCTTTCTCGAATTCCAGGCCCAACGAAGGAATCAGCATGCTGTACCAGCCGCCGCCGAAGAGGTTGAACGGGTAGTCGATCAGCAGGCCGGCGTCATCCTTGTAGGCCGGCGTGGAAAGCGAGCCGTTCGTGGTCGCATTGAGATCACCGTAGAGCTCCACGTCGAAGTCGGCCACCGTCGCCGTCACCTTGGCGTGCGCCGAACTCTGGCCCCACCAGGAGTAGGCCAGCATGGCCACCACATCGCCCAGCGCATTCTGGGAGTGAAGCGTGGCGCCCGGCAGGACCGCCTCATACCAGGTATCCGGCGAGAGGCTCTTGACGCGGTCCACGTTGAAGTAGAAGGGCATCCACGAATGGATATGGAAACCGTTGAGCAACTTGCTGTAGTGCTTCGAAGGGTACTTGTCGGGATCGAGGTAATCCCGGTTCTCCTGCACCGTCACCTGGGACTGCGCCTTTCCCTGCGCAATGACCTTTTCCAGGACGGGATCCTCCGGCCGCATTGAAAAATCAACCTTCTCCCAGAGCAGTTCGCTGAAATCCATCGAACAGAGGTGGAAACCCTGTGCATCGTATTCACTGAAATAGAGCACCTTGTGACTCTCATCCAGGAAAGGCGAAGTGGCGCCGAAGCGCGCGTTGGTCAGCCGGAAAACCTGGTTGTTGGAGGGATGCAGGGCATAGATGTCCAGCACTCCGCCATGGTCGGAGGTGAAGCAGATCCACTGTCCTTTCAGGTGGCGCAGGCCCGAAATGGAAGCGCGCTGCGCAGGGATAATCGTCTGCCAGTCTTCCCTCTGGAGCTCCTGGTAACGGATTCTGCGCAAAGAGAGGCCTTCCGGCGTGGCCAGGGTGATATAGAGCCACTCCCCGACAAACATCGTCTCGAAGATCTGACCGCCCTCGGGCGCCGCAACAGAATCGAATGCCTCGCCGTCCATTGCATCGAGCAGCACCAGACGGGAGTCTCCGCCCACGGGATACTCCGCAACGGCTATCGCCCGGCCATCGTCAGAAACTGAAGGGTTGAAATACTTGGTACTGTGGGTCAGCGTGCCCAGCTCGTCGCGGCGCGTATCAAAGAACTTGATCTCGGAGAAGTTCTCGAGGGACGAGGGATCGTGCAGCACCGATTCGGACCAGTAGATCCGTCCCAGGGGTGCTTCGCTCAGCTTGGAACTGAAGGAGGCATGGTAGCGGACATGGCGTTCCTGGCCCAGTGTGTCGATCTGCATCATCTCTTCGGCGAAATGATGTCCCCGGCGCAGGACCACCATCGAACCGTACATCGGCGAAAGGGTATCGGTGATCTGGATGGCGCCCCAATAGTCGCACGGCAGCTTCTGGGGAGCGGAAATCCGCCACCCTTCGGTGGGTTTGCCGCGCTGGAGATCCTGCAGATACCAATGCATAAAGTAGTAGGACTGAGCCTGTTGGAGCGCCTCAGTACGCGAGAGGGCGTAGCGCTTGCTCTTGGGTTTGAAGATGTCCGTCACGTCGGAGACGGCCGCCTTGTTCTGGTAGAATTTGCCGATAAAGTCGGCATCGCCCGTGCGCATCCGCTCCGCGGTAACCATCAGGTAGCCCACGGCATACGGATCATAGTTCTTGACATGATAGGAGCCCATCGTGGACTGCTCCCAGTTGCGGAAAATGCCGTTCAGGAAGTCCGTGCGCAGCGGCATCAGGAACTCGGCGCTGCGGCCGCGGCCGGAGAGGGTGTATTCGGTTTCCGCCACTGTCGCATCGCCCTCCAGGTACTTGGTATTGGCGAAGAGCCCCATGCCCAGGCCGGTGGACTGCTCGCCCAGCGGCCAGTAGAGCGCACGCCAGAGCCCCTTGGTAAAATGCTGCGTCTGGGCCACATGGCGCAGCTCGTGGGTCACCAGCTGCTCCTGCCAGGGATACTGCGTGCAATCGTAGGGATTGGGCGACAGGATCAGGTTCATGTGCTTGGGCGCCCAGGAGACGCTGCCGTTGCTGAGGGTGGTGTAGGCGTGCAGGATGACCGGAATCGGCTTGGTGTCGATATCCACCTGCTCGTTGACCAGCGGGCGCTGCCTCTCAAGCCACATCAGGTAGCTGCGGGCCAGCGAATCGGTCTCCTCCGGATAAATGATCCGGAAATGTTCCGACTTGATCTGGCGCCACTTCACCCCGGAGGGCTCGGTACCGAAGGAGTAATACTGTGCGCGCAAGGAGGCCGGCACCAGGGTCAGCAGCGCGAGAAGCATGATTTTCAGTTTAATCGACATCTTCTGCTGTTTCATGACAATACCAGAGCGTACCGCGTACGTCGCGATAGCCCATTTGCGAAAGGAGTTTCATATAACGTCGGATCTGACGGCGGTATGCTTCCCGCCGCGCGCCGAACTTGTAATCAATCACGAGGGCTGTCCCCTGCCCCAGCGGCTTGTCCTTCTCCACCAGCACGCGGTCCGGCCGGTGAATTTCGCCCTTTTCATCCACGATGGTGATTTCGTTGAGCGGCCGGTAGGTTCCGTCGAACCAGTGGCGGCCGGCCACCGAAGCGAGCAGATGCTCGAATTGCTCCTGCACCTGCGGCAGTTCGGCGGCGGAAATCAGGCCGTCGCCCAGCGCGGATTGAAGCGCCCGGGGAAGGTCCTCCACCGTATCGATGCGCGAGAGGATCTCGTGGCGGCGGACCCCCTCCGCCCGCTCATCGTCGTCGCCTCCCTTGAGCGAAAGCCGGAGCCGGTCGCCATAGGGCGCACTGCGGTAGGCCACCGGAGGCAGGCTCTCGCCGGAAGTCTTGGGCGGGATGCCACAGCTCTTCAGGCCGAATTCCGCCACATCCGGCTCGTTCCTGTGATCCGGGAACAGGTGGAAATAGAGCAGCGTGGAGACGGCATTCCCTCCGGCGTGGAGTTTGTCTCCCTGATACCGGGGAACCGGAGCAAAGAGATACATCTCCTGCACGGCGCGGGTCATCGCCACATAGGCCGTGTTGATGGCATCCAGGCACTGCATCTTTTTTTCCTCTTCATAGGCGTCGCGGAATTCCGTGGCAGCCAGGTCTTCCTTGGACTTGAGCGGAACCAACTGAATCTCTGCAAAATCGCCTTCCGGCTCACACCAGAGGATGGGGTTGCCGGACGAGAGCGCTTCGTCGAAGAAGGGCAAAACCACCACTTCAAAATCCAGCCCTTTGGATTTATGGATGGTCATTACCGTCACGGCGTCGTCGCGCTTGGGCGCGGAAATCTTCTTGGTGGCACCCGTACGCTTCCACCACTCCACGAAGCCCGGCAGGTTCGATCCGAACTTGTCGGTGTAGGCAATGACCTCGTCGAGGAAGGCAAAGAGGAAAGGCTGGTCGCCGGCGGGAATCTCCGGCAAATAGTTGCGCAGCAGCGAGTCGCAGATCTCGTAGAGCGAATCGGAGTCGCCCGCCGCGCGCGAAAGCTGCGGGATGGTATCGAAGAGCCCCTGCATCAGGGTGAGGTTCACGGAATTGGAAGGATCGCACAGGAAGGTGAGCAACGCGGCGAGCCGCTTCACGCTCAGGCAGGAGCCCAGCGCGAGGGAATCCTCGGTCACCACCGGATAGCCCAGCGACAGGAGCCGCTCCGCAATCTGGCCGCCTTCCTCATTCGTGCGCACCAGAAAGGCGATGTCCGAATAGCGGGGATAGCGCTGCGAGAGTTCCTCCATGAATGCCGGGAGCCGCTCGAGCACCTGGTCGTCCCAGGCCGTTCCCTCCTTCTTGTCTCCGCGGTCAAGGAATTCGACGCGGACATAACCTGCGTTTCGATTTGAGCCCCGGGCAACCGTCTGGGCCACATCGCTGTAATAATCGCGAATAGCCGGCGCGAAGGGCCGGGTCTTGTCCAGTTTCTCCACCAGATCGCCAATCCGCTCAAAGAAGGCATTGTTGAAGCGGATGACGGTCTCCGTGCTGCGCCAGTTCCCCTGTTTGCTGTGGATGTGCTTCGCCGGATCCGGCAGGAGTTTCCCGACCTCGCTGTGCAGCAACCGCAGGTCGGAGCCCCGCCAGCGGTAGATACTCTGTTTGATGTCCCCCACCACGAGCGAACCCTCGGCGCGGTCGATACCGTCCTTGAGCAGCGGCCGGAGATTCTCCCACTGCAGCCGCGAAGTATCCTGGAACTCGTCGAGCATAAAATGGTCGTAACGGGTTCCCACCTTTTCATAAATGAAGGGCGTGTCGCTGCCGTCGATAATGCGGCTCAGGACATCCGTCGTTTCAGAGAGCAGCACCAGGTTGTTCTCCTTCAGGAGGGAGGTCAGGTGGTAATAGAGGTCCGACACGATGCCCAGCAGCCAGATATTCTCCCGCAACTGCTTGGCAGTCTTTATTTTATCTTTAGATTCTTTAGAAGAAATGATTCCCTCGAGCTTCTGCTGGAAGCGGGCGATCGTCTCCCGCTCCCACAGATGCGCTCCAAATTGACGGCGCAGCCGCAGGAACTCCTCATCGGTCAGAAGGCCGCAGATCTCAAAGAGCGGAGCGGAGATATCCCACTGTTTGCCGTTGCTGATCTGGCCAATCGAATAATCGGTAAGCCACTGCAGGAGGTCCGCACTCCCCGCCTCGTCGAGCGAAGCGAGCATCCGGTCCACCGCCTGCTGGAGGACGGCATTCCGGTCCAGTTCCACCTTGTAGGAGGCATACTGGTTGATTTCCCGGGCAAAGGCGCGCAGCACCGTCTGGAAGAAACGGTCGATCGTGCTGACCGAGAAGGAGGCGTAGTCGTGCAGAATGGCGGTGAGCGCCAGGGCGGCCCGCTTGCGCATCAGGGGCGTCGGATGCTGGCCGGGCGCCGGGTACGGATAGTCCGGGACGGTGGCCAGTTTATGCAGCTCTTCGATAATCCGGCTCTTCATCTCCTCGGTGGCCTTGTTGGTGAAGGTGACGGCCAGAATGTGGCGGAAGGCCTGCGGATCGAAGGGCTGCCCGTCGGCGGGCACCAGCAGGTTGATGTATTCCCGTGCGAGCGTCCAAGTCTTTCCGCTGCCGGCGGAGGCCTTGATGATTTCTAACGTATTCATTTGCCGCACAGGATTTTAAAGTCACAGTAATCGCACTTGGGATCGTGCGCCGTAAAGGGCACCGCCGGGTCCAGGATTTCGGCGATGAGCCGTTTCAGCCTCGCGCGGAATTCCTCCAGCAGGGGCTGGGAAAGGGTCAGCGAATAGACGGCCTTTTTGTCGTTGAAAATCGAGCGCAGGCTGTAGATGCCCAGGCACAGGTCGCTCACCGCCAGCTTGGGATTCTCTTCCAACGCCAGCAGGGCGTAGAGATAGAGCTGGAGCGAGATGGTCGGGCGATCCTTTCCCTCCACGGCGAACATCTTGTCGAAATCGCCGCCCACCTTGCTGTCGAGGGAGCCGGTCTTATAATCCCAGATCCAGGGCTTTCCGCCCCGGATATCCCAGCGGTCAATCACGCCGGTCAGATCCACGGTTTCTCCCCCCTCCAGCGCAAGGGTGGCATAATGATGATCCTCCGTCTCCTGCAGACGGAAGGGAGCGGCCGCCGCGTCGCGCCGGAGCACCTCCTTCACGAAGGTCAGGAGCAATTCATTCAGAATCAGATTTTTCCCGCGAAGCGACTTAATCTTGGCCTCCGATGCGAAAGCATCCAGAATCAGCCGCTTGATGTGCGCCTCGTCCGCCGAAAGGGCGGCAATCTGCGCCGCGGAGAGTTCCTGCCCCCCATAGGGCCGGTAGAGCAGTTCCATCACCTTGTGGAAGACGGAACCGAACAGGCTGGCATCGAGTTCCTCCGTCACCTCGTCGGCCTCCTCCACCCGCTCCACATACTGGTAGTAGAAGCGCACCGGGCAGTCCAGGTAGGTATTGAGTGCCGAGGCCGAGAAGGGCTTGCGCCTTCCTTCGGCATTGCGCAGCACAAAGCGCTCCCGCAGGCGCGAGAGCACCTCGGGGGTCTTCTCCTTGACGATGGGGCCCTCCCCCGTGCCGTCGGTTTTCAGCGGAAGCGGCGCGTCGCAGGGATTGAGATTGACGCCGTAATGGTACTTCAACTGCTTGATGAAACGGCTCGGCTCCCCGGTCTGCAAGCCTTCCGTGCGGGAATCGTACAACAGGAATATCCGCTCCGCCCGCGCAATGCTGCGGTAGAAATAATAGGAAGAAAGGGCGTCCTGGAACTCGTAGCCCGGCAAGCCGAATCCGAGGCGCAGGTTGGACGGAATGAACGAACCGCTCACCGAGCGCTTCGGAAAGACCCCCTCGTTGACCGAGAGGATGATGACGTTCTTGAAGTCGAGTGCCCGCGTCTCGAGCGGTCCCATGATCTGCAGGCCGGAGAGCGGTTCGCCCCGGAAGGGGATGGAAATCACGCTCAGGAGCTGGCCGAGCAGCCGGTAATAGGTCTTGGGCTCCATCGGCACCGCCAGGGACTGCAGACGCAGCACGGCGGCGCGCAGGTGGCTGACGAACTCGCGGTCCACCGGAGAGAGCCCCGGGGCGACGGCATCCAGGATGGCAATCTGATAGTCAGGCAATTGCGCCGCATCCGGCACATCCTTGAAAACCAGCGCGAAAAGGCCCTCCGCCAAGAGTGAATCCTCCACATAAATCAGATTCTGCCGGGAGATCTCCGCCATCAGCTCATGTCCCCTTTCTCCCTCCGCCAGGAAGGGATGGTTCAGCAGGGCGACGACGTCCCGGTAGTAGAAGGTGCAGTTGCCCTCGGTCACCCGTTTGTTGCGGTGGAGCCGCTCGAGGAACGAGACAAAGGTGGCCGCATTGCTCTGGGCGAGCGGGAATCCCATCGTCACATTGATCTCGGAGAGGGTATCGGGCACGGCACCCAGCATCGGCAGGAGCAGCCGCTCGTCGGGCAGGACCACCGCCGTCTCGAGCGGATCAAAACCCGCCTCCTGCGCCATCTCCTGCAGCAGGTTGCCGGCCACAAAGGTCTGAGCGACTCCGGACGAAACGGAAATCGTGCGGAAGGTCTGCTCGGCAGGCAGCGAGGTCGCGAGGGTATATTTTGAAGGATAGTCCCGGGTATTGTCGCGCAGGAAGAGCGAGGACTTGTTGGCCGGATCGCAGGTGCGCGCATCCTCGAAATCCCAATAAAAGTCGCCTTTCAGACGATCCCGGATTGTGCCGAGGAGCACCTTCTCACACGCATTGAGCGCGTTGAGTCCCACGAAGACAATCCGGCGGTAACGGCCCAGCCGTGCCACGAGCGCCTCCCCTTCGGTGCCTTCGCAGCTGAGCGTCTCCGCCACACGGCGGTAAATCATGCCTTCATAGCCGGTATTTTCCGCCAGAAGCTCCTTCCGGAAGGCTTCATAGAGCGGATAGAGTATCCGCCAGGTGGTCCGGAAGAGGTGTTTTTTGTCCAGCGGTTCGGCAGCGTTCATCTTGCTGCCGCTCCGGCTGAGGAAATCGGTCCAGAACTCCTTGATGGCCGCCACCTGTTCGTCCGAGAGATAATCATAACCCGCATCGATCTCCTTCAGGTCACTGATGTTACTGAAGAGACGGCTGGCGTCCACGAGGTATTTGTCCACGTCGTCGAAATCCCCCAGCAGCACGTCGCCCCAATAGACAAACTCGTCAAAGCGCTCCTTCGGCTCCTCGCCGGGCCACATCAGGGCGGCATAGTTGCGATAGAGTTTGTAGAGCGCACCGATCTTGTCCACCGGGCGCAGGCCCGAGAGATCGGTCATCAGGTCGTTGATGGTCAGCAGGCGGGGTGAAAAAACGGGTTTTCCAGCCGCCTGGCCCAGGTATTTGCTGAAAAAGAGGGCGGAACGCCGGTTGGGGAAGACAAAGCAGTACTCTCCCAGTTCCGCGCCCGCCTCGGCATAGTAGGCCCGGGCAATCTGTTCCAGAAAGCGCGTCATTCTTCTTCAGCGAGTCGGGTCTGGAGCTTCGCCCCCTGTTCTTCGTAACCGGGCTTGCCGAGCAGGGCGAACATATTCTGTTTGTAATCTTCCACGCCGGGCTGGTCAAAGGGATTGACTCCCAGCATATAAGCGCTGATTCCGCAGGCTTTCTCAAAGAAGTAGAAGAGCTGGCCCAGGCTGTACTCGTCCACCTGGCGGATGGTAATCTGCATATTCGGGACGCCGCCGTCCACGTGCGCAAAGCGCGTTCCGGCCGCGGCCATCCGGTTGCAGTGCTCTACCGATTGGCCGGCGAGATAGTTCAGGCCGTCCAGATCGTCCGCATCCCGCTCGATCAGCAGCTCCCGGCGGCTCTTCTCCACAGCAATGACGGTTTCAAAGAGGTTCCTCCTGCCCTGCTGGACATACTGTCCCATCGAGTGGAGATCGGTCGTATAGAGCACGGAGGCCGGGAAGATTCCCTTCCCCTGCTTCCCCTCGGACTCTCCGAAGAGCTGCTTCCACCATTCGGCGAAACTGCGCAGCCGCGGGTGGAAACTGGCCAGCAGTTCTATATCTTTTCCGCTCTCGTAGAGCGCATTGCGCATGGCGGCATATTGGATGGCGGGGTTGTCATCGTGATTCTTGGCACAGAGGCGCTGCATATCGCGCGCGCCGCGCACCAACTCGTCGATGTCGTAGCCGGCGAGGGCGATCGGCAGCAGGCCCACCGGTGTCAGCACCGAGTAGCGGCCGCCGATATTGTCGGGGATCACGAAAGCGCGGTACCCCTCGCGGTCCGCCAAGGCCTTGAGCGCCCCTTTGCGGGCGTCCGTGATGGCCACAATCCGCTCCCGGGCCCCTTCACGGCCATACTTTCGCAGGAGCAGGTCGCGGACCACCCGGAAGGCGACGGCCGGTTCGGTGGTGGTTCCGGATTTGGAGATGACCACGGTGGCGCAGCTGCGGACCTTCAGCAGGTCAGTCAGTTCCGCGAGATACTCTTCCGAAAGGTTCTGCCCGGCAAAGACGACGACCGGGCCGCCGGCCGAGCCGATCAGGTCGCTGAACGAGTGGTTCAGCGCCTCGATGGCCGCCTTGGCGCCCAGGTAGGAGCCGCCGATACCGATGACCACGACGACCTCCACCTCGAGGGCCACCCACGCCTCCACCACGGAAAGATACTCGTTCAGTTCCTTCCGGCCAATTTGCGAAGGGAGGTAGTTCCAGCCGAGGAAATCATGCCCCGCCCCGGTGCCGCCCTCCAGGATTTCGAAGGATTCATGCGCTCTGCGCAGCGCTGCATCGTAGGTTTGCGGCCCGACAAAAGGGCGGCATCCGCTAAAGTCCGTCTTGATCATAATGCATCGGTTTTCGGTATCTTACAAAGATAGCGATTTTTTGCGTACTTTTGCAGACACAAACGCGCAAAACGATGTTCAAAAGAATCAAGGAATGGTACCGGGCGCAGAGCGACACGACCAAGGCCTTCATCTGGATCGGCCTGGTCTGCCTGATTGGCATCATTCTCCGCTGGAAGGCCGTCGTGGCGGGAATCGCCCGGGGCTTCCAGTTCTATTCCAATAAGTAGTCGGAATCAGGCCTGGCCGCCCATCCCCATCGGGGGCAGGTTGCCGGGGAAGGGCTGGTCCAGCTTGATGGGGCCGAATTGCTGCTCGTACTTCAGGATATTGTCCGAGAGGGCGTTCAGCAGGCGTTTGGCGTGTTCCGGCGTCATGATGACGCGGCTGCCGACCGAGGGCTTGGGATACCCGGGCAGCATCTGCGCAAAATCCAGGATGAATTCGTTGGCGGAGTGGGTAATCACCGCCAGGTTGGAATAGAGGCCGCGGAGCACTTCCGGACGGCACTCGATATCGACTTTGTTCTCCATCATCGGTTATTTTGCGAAGGCGATGCTTCTGGTTTCACGGATCACGGTAATCTTGATCTGGCCCGGATAGGTCATCTCGTCCTGGATCTTGCGGGCGATATCGGCGGAGAGCTGCTCGCAGTCCGCATCCGACACGGCATCCGCCCCCACGATCACGCGCAGCTCACGGCCGGCCTGGATGGCGTAGGTCTTGGTGACGCCCGGATAGGAGAGCGCGATGCCTTCCATATCCTTGAGGCGCTTGATGTAGGATTCGACCACCTCGCGGCGGGCACCCGGTCGGGCGCCGGAAATGGCGTCGGCCACCAGGACAAGCGGCGCGATCAGCGTATTCATCTCCATCTCCTCGTGGTGCGCCCCGATTGCATTGCAGATTTCGGGCTTCTCCTTAAACTTCTCGGCGATCTTGGCGCCCAGCAGTGCGTGCGGCAGTTCGGGCTCCTCTTCGGAGACCTTGCCGATATCGTGCAGCAGGCCGGCGCGCTTGGCCGCCTTCGGGTTCAGGCCCAGTTCGGAAGCCATCGTCGCGCAGATGTTGGCCACCTCGCGGGAGTGCTGCAGCAGGTTCTGGCCATAGGAGGAACGGTATTTCATGCGGCCGATCATACGGATCAGCTCGGAATGCAGGCCATGGATGCCCAGGTCGATACAGGTGCGCTTGCCGGTCTCCATGATCTCGTCTTCCAGCTGCTTCTTGACCTTCTCCACCACCTCCTCGATGCGGGCGGGATGGATACGGCCGTCGGTCACCAGCTGGTGCAGCGCC
>JAFYEZ010000037.1 GCA_017544005.1 Bacteroidales bacterium | reverse complement strand
TTACTTTATGTTGATGACGTAATAATTCTTCTTGCCTTTCTGGGCCAGTATGTAGTGGCCGTTCACGATGTCGGAGGCGGTCACGGAGCCGTTGGGGTCGGTGAACTTGTCCTTGTTGATGGAGATGCCGTTACCGGCCACCATCTTGCGGGCCTCGCCCTTGGAGGGCATAATATCTGTCTTTACGGCCAGCAGGTCCAGGATATTGCAAGGCAGTTCAGCCTTGGGCAGATCAAACGAAGGCACGTCGCCGAACACCGCACGGAAAGTGCGCTCGTCCAGTTTCTTCAGATCCTCCGAGTTGCCGCGGAAAAGCATCTCGGATGCAGCCACAGCATTTTCATAGGCCTTCTCGCCGTGCACCATAATGGTGATTTCCTTGGCCAGGAGCTTCTGCAGCTCGCGTCGGCCGGGATCCTCCCGGTGGGCGGCGATGGCTGCCTCTATAGTCTCGCGGTCCAGCATTGTGAATATCTTGATGTAGCGCTCGGCATCCTCGTCTGAGACATTCATCCAGAACTGGTAGAACTCGTAAGGCGAGGTGCGCTCGGCGTCCAGCCATACGTTACCCTTCTCGGTCTTGCCGAATTTGGTGCCGTCGGCCTTGCGGATCAGCGGGCAGGTCAGGGCAAAAGCTTCGCCGCCGTCCATACGGCGGATGAGCTCGGTACCGGTGGTAATGTTGCCCCACTGGTCGCTGCCGCCCAGCTGCAGGATGCAGCCGCGGTTTTTCCAAAGCCAGTAAAAATCGTAGCCCTGCATCAGTTGGTAGCTGAATTCGGTGAAGGACATACCCTCGCTGCTGTCACGGGAGAGGCGTTTTTTTACGCTGTCCTTGGCCATCATATAGTTGACGGTAATGTGCTTGCCGATATCGCGGATAAAGTTGATGAAGCTGTAGTCCTTCATCCAATCGTAGTTGTTCACCAGTTCCGCCTTGTTGGGAGCGTCGCTGTCAAAATCCAGGAAACGGGCGAGCTGCTTCTTGATGCACTCCACATTGTGGGCCAGGGTGGCCTCGTCGAGCAGGTTGCGCTCCGCGCTCTTCATCGACGGGTCGCCGATCATGCCGGTGGCGCCGCCCACCAGGGCGAACGGCTTGTTGCCGCAGGCCTGGAAGTGCTTGAGGATCATGATGCTCACCAGGTGGCCGATATGCAGGCTGTCGCCCGTCGGGTCGATTCCCACATAGGCCGACATCGGGCCTTTCTTGAGTTCTTCTTCCGTTCCCGGGGTGATGTCGTGGATCATCCCGCGCCACTTGAGTTCTTCAACAAAGTTCTTCATATTAACCTACCACCCAAACCATTACGTGGTTGTCAAAAGTCATGTATTCCAGTTCGAATTCTTCTTCGGTGCCGTCCTTGTAGTAGAAGGTGGCGTCGATTTCGCCCTCGTCGTGCGGGTTGAATTTTTCCACCTCGATCTGCTCGGCGAAGTCCACGCCGTTGATGGACATGCGCTTGTAGATGGCCTCTTTGGCGCACCAGTAGATGGCCAGCTGCAGGCTGCGGTGGCGCTCGGAGAGGTCCTCCAGCTCATCTTCCGAGAGGGCTTTCTTCTCCACGGCGGAGAAGTCGCGGTCCAGGCGCTCGATATCGATGCCCAGGTCCTCGTCGGGATGCAGGATGATGGCCACATAGTCGTTGGTGTGCGAGATGCTGATCTCGGTGGCCAGGTTTTGGAGATAGGGCTTGCCGTTGTCGTGGTGGCCCAGATAGACCCGCTCGTCATCGAAAATCGTGTTGAGCAGGGCCCGCTCCGCCAGTTTCTCCTTCCGGCGGGCTTCGCTTTTGAGGAACGTCAGTTCTTCGAGTTCATCGTCCGGGATGGACGTGTTTTCCCGCAGTTCCTGTTCGGACTCCGTAATGTGCCAAACGTAAATTTTGGCGCCGTTGTCGAGTTCTTTGGTTAGGTATAGTGCCATAAATGGTTATAAAATAGCCCGGTAGCCCTGCTTTTGCAGCACGGCGGCCCGGCGTTGATTCGTTGTGGGGTCACAGCACGATCGGGGCGGCAGATCGGGTCTGCCGTCGCGGGAGTGGGAATTGCAACTCGGAGGTTCCAAAATCGTGCGGTTTAGTTGTTATTCTGTTGAGATACCAGGATTCGAACCTGGACTGGGAGAACCAAAATCTCTAGTGCTGCCATTACACCATATCTCAATAGAAGGACAAAGTTAGTAACTTTTTATGAATTGCCGAGAATTCGTTTTTCGTAACTTTGTATCATGATGAAAAGACGGTTCTATTTCTTGGCGCTGGCGGCGCTCCTGGCATGGGGTACCACCGGTGCGGCTACAGGCGCTGCGGCTGCGGGCGCTGCGGCGTGGGCTGCGGCGAGTGACGCGACGGCAAACGCTGACGCTGGCGTATCGATATCTTTATCTACGGATGCTTCGGCTTCCGGCGGCGAAGGCGAGGCTTTCTCTCGCGCCGCATGGCAGGAAACCCCTGTAGCAGAGGGCATCATACTGCGGCAATGCGCTTTTGCCGGGCGGGATACCCTGTTCGGCTCCAACCAGTTTCTTTCGGTGCTGATCGTCTCCCCGGCGCGGGAATGCGCCCTGGTGGCAGCCCCGGCCGGAACGCTCGCCCTGACCTCGGAACTGGCTGCCGGGACAGTGACAACGCCGGTCCCGGCCTCCGGGAAGGTTTCGACTCCGGCGCTGGCTGCGGTCAACGGCTCGTTCTTCCACATGAAAGCTCCCTACGGTGGATCCACCTTCTCCCGAATCAACAACGTGATCGTCAGCGAGAATGCGCCGGTCGAAAACTTCCGTCGGGATCCGCAGCGAAGCGGTGCAATCGTCGTTTCCGAGGGTCGCTTTTCGGTGGTCACCGGATTCGGGCCGGAGCGGACCTATGAGGAATCGCTCGCCGGCGAGACCATCCTGACCGCCGGGCCGATGCTCCTGCTCGACGGCGTCCGCAGCGACCTTCATCCTTTCAAGTTCAATTCGAACCGCCATCCCCGCACGGCCTTCGGAATCCGGAGGGACGGCACGCTGATTTTTGTGGTAGCCGATGGCCGTAACACCAAGGCCGCCGGCCTCTCGATGGCTGAACTGCAACAAGTTATGATTTGGCTGGGCTGCCGGGACGCCATCAACCTCGACGGCGGCGGCTCCTCCACGATGGTCGTCTCGGGTGCCGTCGTCAATCACCCCTGCGACAACCGTCGCTTCGACGCCGACGGCGAACGCCCCGTGGCCAACGCCTGGGTAATCCGCTGACACGGAAGCAGGGTGAGGGTGGTTTTCTCCCCCCCTGGTACCTCCTTCAACAACAGCGACTTCCATTCCCCCACTCCTCGATTCTCGGTAGGGTGCTCCTCGCGTCCCCAAAACAGGGACGATGGTAGCAAAAACGGCCCAAAATGCTCCTCGCGTCCCCGGAAACGGGACGCTGGCAGCACTCCGCTGAAGTTCGCCCGGGTTGCAGGGTTTCGCCAAAACCGTGCAGGGCGAGGGGCGCTGGAGAGTGCTGTAGCGGGGGTTGGGCTGAACGGGTGGCCGATTTCGGGGACCCGTGCAGGGCGATATGCCCCGCAGACCCCTGGAACGAGGGTCAGCTTGCACGGTTTTGGCGAAACCCCACCTGAAAACTGTTGAGCAGGCCGGAGAGGCCTTAGAGGTTGTTGGAGAGGATGAAGGAGATGGCGGGGGCGCGGAAGCCGCCGGTGCCGCCGAGCGGATAGGAGCCGGGACCGGCGCCGCTCGCAGAGCCGGGTCCGGCGTACGCGGGCGACGAGGTACCGGCCGTCGTGGCGGAGGGAGCGGCGTTGTAGGGGAAGGCCACGCGGACGCCCAGGTTGAGTTCGGCGCCGATGCGGAAGAAGTGGGCGTTAACCAGGATGTCCGCGCCGAAGGAGCCAAACAGTTGCCGGTAGCCGTAGAGGGTCTCCGTAGGAAGACCGCCCGCGGCGCGCATCGCAGTCCACTGATTGAGGCGCGGGGCGCTGTCGCTCAGCACGGCGCCGGCGGGCAGCGGCACCACCGAATTCGAGACGGCCACATCCGCGAAGGGCACCACCTGCAGCCGCATCAGGTAGTAGAGCCACGGCCAGGTAATGTCGCCCAGCGGAATGGTGAAACCGTAGTCGAGCGAGGCGGTGGCCACCCCTTCGAGGTCCAGCGTCTTGGCCAGGGCCGATTCATAGCCGCGCGGGAAGCGGGGCCGCAGCCGGTCCACGCCACCGATGGCCGAGGTGCTGTTGTAAAGACCGAAATCGCGCCATCCCTGCGTGTCGATCCGCAGGCTGTGCGAAGGCAGAATGCCCGGGAGCCAGCCATAGAGCCGCGCACTCAGCACCCGGCTGTAGGCGGGATCGCCCGGAACCCAGGCCGCCTCGGAATAACGCACCGCACCGCCCAGACCCAACCGGGGCGAGAGATGGCGCCGCGCCTTTTCCAACCGGGTATAGCCGGAAAGACCGGCAGTCCAGCCCAGTAGCGGCATATCGTGGTGACGCCCGACATCCTCGATGCGCTCGTTGCTGAAGTAGAGCGTCAGCTCCGGCGTGAGCCCCCGCTGCCAGCCTCCGCGGCTGAAGTTCCAGGGAATCGACGTCCGCAGCGAGATATCCAGCGAAGGACGGGTGGTATTGAAATCGGCCGGGGGTGCACCGGGCGTGAGGGTAACGGGATCGCCTCCGAGCTTAATGTCATTGCAGTAGCGGTCGTTGAAATCCACATTGAAGTCGAAGACCGGATACAACCCGCTGTAAGTCATCGAGAAATGGGCGGAATGGAAGCTGTGGCGGGGACTCCCCTTCTGGAAGCGGGCATAGTGCCAGCCGTAGCCCATCGTGGCCACCATCGTGCCCAACTCATTCTGCGAGAGCAGCGTAAAACCGGGATTGATCAACTGGTAGATGGGCTCGAACTTGGAGGCCATCGCGCGGGAGACCGAAGCGTAGAACGGCGCCCAGGAGTGCAGTTTGAAGAGGTTCGCGCCACGGCGGTAGGGCTGCCCGGTGAGGGTGTCGATGGCGGCGCGCAGGGCGGCATCCTCTTCCGGAGAGAGGGCGGCGGCAGCGAGGGGCGCGGCGGCCTGGGCCGCCTCGCGGTCGGCAATCGCGAAGGCGCCGGCACGGTCGCCGGAGAGGGTTGCCGGACGCGCGGAGAGCGCACCGAGCGGCGTGCGGACGGGCCGGTGACCCTTCACGCCGTAGTCGGAGTAGTAGAGGGCGCCGTCGGATTCCACCGGATGGAAGGCGCCGAAACGAGAGTGGACAATCTCGGTCACCCGGCCGTCGGAAGTCTCATAGCGATAGATACTGTTGACACCATCCTGGTCTGAGACAAAACAAAGGTCATCGCCCAGGCGCGAGAGCTGCTGCAGATAGCTGTTCTGCGGGGCGATACAGGTCTGCCAGAGGCCGGAGCCGAAGGCGGAATCATCATCGGCGCAAGTGCCTTCACCCGCCGCGGGGGCGATCTTCAGCAGGGCCATTCCCGCCTCCGTGATACCCGTGGCATAAAGCCAGTCGTCCACCTGCAGCACCTCCACCAGGCGGCATCCCTGCGGAGCAGCCAGACGGGAACGCTCACGCCCCGTAGCGGCATCCACCAACACGGCGGCCGAACCGCCTTCCGGCAGCTGTTCCACCGCCCAGAGCTGTCCACCTTCCGGCGTAACAGAAGGGTTAAAAAGCCGCGTACGACGCGTCAGCGTGCGGGTTTTATGCGACTCCGTGTTGTAGCTGCGCAGCACGGAGTACTCCATCAGCTCATAACGGGCATCCGGTACGATTTCAGACCAGTAGAGGGTCACGCCGTCCGTCACGATCCGGCTGGCCTGCCGGGAAAAGGCCCGCTGGCGGTGCACGCCGCCCGCTTCATCCAGCCGGACGAGCCGGTTTGCGTGGTTGTAGCCCCGCTGCGTGGCAAAGAGGCCGGCGGAAGTCGGGGCGAGGTCATGGTATTCGGTATAGATCTTCGGGACCTCGAGCAGCGGCGCGTTCGGGGTGAAAGGGGCGCGCTGCAGGTCCTGGTCGTACCATAGCGGGGCGTAGTTGCAGGCCACGTTGCGCCAGTGCTTGCGCACCGTGCGGCCGGTGGCCTCCAGGAAACTTCGGTTCCAGACGCCGAAGATGTCCCACCAGTCGCGCATCTGGATGGTGGTGGCATCGCCGACACCGTAGTAGCGGTCGTCAAAGAGGCGGATATCCGACACCAGCAGGTAGCCCATCGACTTGTCGTCCGGCATATACCGCTGGTAGGAGCCGAAGTGCCAGTGGTCGTAGAGGCGCCAGTCGCCCGTCACGAAGGCGGCCCGCCAGAACATCAGGTATTCCGCATTGCGGCCCGGCCCGGAAAGGGTCATGTCCGATACGAACGAATCGGCGGAAGAGAGCGCCTGCCAGACGGTGGGCTTGAAGCCGACGCCAAAGGCAACCGACTGCTGGCCATAGACATACTTCAGCACGTTGAACGCGTAGCTCTCATAATGCCCCATGAAGGCCAGCCGGACGTTGTTGCGCAGGGCCAGGTAGCGCTCGTGGTTCAGCGCGAAGTGCTCTGCGCCGGTGGGGGTGGTGAAAAGCTCCAGCCGCTTGGGAGCCCAGGCCGGACTGCTGACCGGCGAGAGGGCGTACGGATGCAGGATCAGCGGCACCTTTGGCACCTCGATCCGCATCAGGTCGCCCGCCTGGTTGCGCGAAGCCTCGAACAGATAGAGGTAGCGGCGCGCCAGGGAATCCATCCCCTGCGGATAGATGACATCGTAGTTGGCGCCTTTGATCTGCTGCCACTGAATCCGGAGCGGCTCGGTGCCGAAACTTTCATACTGCGCACGGAGCGGGGCCGCTGCAATAAGCAGCAGGAAGAGGGCCCCAAAAGCCCGCCGCAATCCGTTGTGGAGCGATTCCTTGCGCATAGTTTGCAAAGATACGCGAAATAGTTTTATTTTTGCAGAAGCATCCCGCAAAACCCCTGCCGCTATGAAAAAGATCCTCTCCAGTATCCTGTGGACCGCAGTCGTCCTGCTGATCGGTCTGGCCATCTACAAAGGCGTCACCCGCGAATCCGCCGTCAAAAAGCTGTGGAACAAGTACGAGCGGGTGGTGGACATCAACCGGCAGGCTCCCGTGGGCGCCACCCTCACCTGCCCCATCTGCGACACGACCTTCGTCAAGGCCAACCCCGAACAGGTCTTCTGCAGCCCCGAGTGCCGCAAAAAATACGAACGCCTCGAGAAGGGCGTCCGCACGGAAGGCAAAATCGAGGATGAGCTGGTCGACCTCTGGAACGGCATCAAGAAACGCGTCAAGCGCGTCACCGCCGACGATTAAGCCCGGTAGGGTTTGGCGCCCAACTGCCTGTCGCTCTGTCGATTACATAAAGCGCTGGTACTCAAAACGGGTACCAGCACTTTGCATAACCAGCTATGGTATAACCCATTAGCCGCCAAGGCATTTTTACCAGTATTCAATACGATCTCGGTTAAACGAGCCTTTCATCCTTTCCACTTTATTCAAGTGCCAGTTTTCCTGGGCCGTTTTCCCAAAATAAACGGTTGTCACACCACTCATCACTAGACTTTCACCATCCAGGGACAAGATATCTCGTCCCGACTTCAGCCATTCATAACAATTATTATATGTAGAGACGGGAAGATTGATGGTAAAAGTGATTTCTTCGTAGTCCTCTGAGGGTATTTCAGAGAAAGCTATTTCATACAGGCCGGAGTTCTGCCTCATATGGCAGAGCGCCATATCTGCCACAAAAAAAGCTTTTGCCGAAAGGCCCAAACAGGATTGATCTGTGTCAATCACGTCGAACGATGGGAAGTAGGCGCGGAATTGTGGGTCGGCACTTGTTATCACAAATCGTTCACTAAGGTTTTCACCAGGTGCGATTCCAAAAAGTGTTTTATCTGCCGTAATCACTATTTCGCCTCTTGTTTTACACGTAGAAAAGGCCGATCCATAGTGTACCTCCGCGTAAGGTATAAACGGTTTGATTTTTTGAACATATGTATTATTCAGAATTCTGAGTACCCGAGCAAGATCTTTTCCGCCCTCATAGCCAGGAGCCCGTCCTTCTTCCGGCGCGAATCCAATATGAAGGTTCTCCTTTGAAACAACGCACTCCATCAGCTGGCTGTCGCTTTCCATCCAGCCGGCACTGCACCAGTTGCGCCAAAAAGAACCGTCATAAGTAATTGTGCTATAATCGATCAGATTCTGCGTATAAACATTGATGTGAAACGATGGAGTCGACGCAAACCCGGCGCTCCAATCGAGATGATAAGCACCAAAAGGTACCAGCCCTTCGTGTCCGGAGTCTGGCTCAGCATTATCCGCACATCCAGAAAGAACCATCAGCAAAGCGTACAAAAAAATGGTATTAAGTGCTTTCATGATTTGTCTATTTTAGCTAGCATCTATTCATAATAGTCGTGAAAGTTGTATATCATCGCTCTTTCGTACACGAAATTATACGGAACGCTGTCTATCTCTACAACCCAATCCCCGCTCTTAGCAAATGGTGTATCATTATGGTCACCTCCCCAGCCCCAGTTCATATAATAATGAGACAGAAACGGTGATGAATATGTTATAGTGTATTGATTTGGTATTTTCGGATACTCTTCTTCAGGATCATAATTCAGCCACTCCCACACATAAGTGTATATTGTTTGCTGCTGGCTTCGTCTGTAACCATCTATGATGAAACAATGACCATTATTGTTGGGCGGCGTTCCGCCGGCTCTGACTATTACGGGCATATTTTGATTCATCAAACTGTTTATGACCGTCGTTTCTTGATATGAGGCATACGTAGACGCTATTCTGTAATTTGGGAAACAATCTGTTACTAGATCTTCTGTATATGCTCCAGATCCGTTATTACCAAAGTTCATGTTCACCATCTGCGCTACAGATGCAATCAGCATTCCCGCCTTGCTCTGTCCTAACGAATCCATCTCCGCCCATGCAGTTGCAGAATAATCTCCTTGTCCCATCTGTGATAGCGGGTCCGGATCCCCTACTGAGCTATAACAATAAGCTGTTGTGGGTGCTGTTTGAGGAATTCCCATGTAATAATGCAAATAATACAGCATTTGTGCGCCAGCAACAGCGACACAGCCGGCAGGCGCTCTCAGCCATGGGAAATCTGTCCTCCACGGAACGTAAGCGTTGCAACTATCGCAGACTTGACTCCACTTAGTCGTGGTCAGGTGCTGTAGCATGTCGTAATAAAGGTCTACCCTGACAACGTCATCAAGCACATAATGCCCAATATGTGGATATGCCCGGGTTTCCACAAGGTAATCTGCTATTACATCTTTGAACAGTAATGAATCGGCGGTAATCGCTTTCCACGAATTGATATTATACTCCGTAACCTCAGGATTTTTAGATTTACAGCTATCGGTCATCCTAGTAACATAGACCTCCTCAGCAAGACTCGCTATCCAAGAAAATATCGGATTCTCCGTTTCTTCGAAATTCAAACGCCCGGAACCATCCGCCCCAAGAGGAATGGTAGCCCGTTTATCTGCTGCGAGAAGATCCCACCCTTCATCATAGTTGATAAGGTATAACAGGGTATCGCCATCGCTATTTCTAATAGGAGCTATGCTTTCTACTATAGCTTCTTTTCCTTGAGCCAGCGACTTATAGCGGAGGTATGCCGTTATGTCTTCGGGAGTTACGAAGTAGGTATCATTGAGAGGAATCTGGGACCGCGTTCCTATTCCCGGGATTTGATAGTCAAGCACGGGTTCCGGGTCCGGATTCTCAACGGGATTGCAAGCTGTTACACAAAGGCAGACACAAAGCCAACCTGGAAGTAAATTATTCGTTCTCATTAGGGTGTGGTTTTTGTTTACAGCAAAAGTATCGAAGTCGATTCTTTTGGGCAAATTGGTGTTCTAACTACCCCTAACGCGAAACAACTATAATAGCCGTTACAGCGCGCTCTATTGAGCTTTACTCTGGTGCTTTGAGAAAAACACTAACGCAATAAAGGCGTGAATATTAACAACTTGTATTTTTTCGTCACGGTTTGAAAGAACGGTGAGTGGTTCGACCTATATCTTCATTGTTACTTGTCGTAAGGGTTCCCCCTTGTTGTCCGTCTTGCGGATCAGTAGTTGTCGGCTCCGGGCTGCAGGAATAAAGAAATAGCACAGCAGCGGCCAACAGTATTGTAAAAACAAGGCTCTTTTTCATGATCGTCCTTTCTAAAAGAATTTTAAGTACCTATTGATTATCCTTTCATTAGATGACATAACCGCGGCTTTCAAACGGGATTTTCGCATATGAACGGCCGCAGTTGAAGGCAAACCTAGAAGAAAGGCCGTTGTGTTCGCATCAAATCCGGCTATGATAAAGCTCATCAGTCTATAATCCTTCTCCGATCGTCTTGGGAAATCTTTTCGGAACTGAGCCATGATGCCATCTAATTGCTCGTCTATCATATCTTCGAACCGACGGCTGCCGCCCGAATCCATTTGTATCCCCTTCAGCATTCGCTTTACTTCTGACAGAATCACTTGTGCCTCGCTCCCGTGTCTTTCTGCATAGCATAATCGTTCATACAATATTCCCATCTCTTTAAACCGAGATTGATAGAGCCTGATATAAGATTCTTCAAGCGAAACGCTTGATGATGAAATCATTTTTGATTCAAACTCTTTCAGTTGACGATGAATTCGTTCTGTCAACTCTTTCAAGCGAATGCTCTCATCCCGGGTTCTTTCGTATCGGCGCCAGATCAGTAAAAACATGAGTGTGAAAACGACTAGTAAAAGAGCTATTGCCAAACTATAGATAATGCGCTGAATGCGAGCATCTTTTTCGGCCTTATTCTGTTGCTGGACAGCCCGTTCTCTATGCGCTTTCATTGTTG
Source organism: Bacteroidales bacterium (assembly GCA_017544005.1). Taxonomy (GTDB): domain Bacteria; phylum Bacteroidota; class Bacteroidia; order Bacteroidales; family UBA932; genus Cacconaster. The sequence continues at coordinate 147,340 of JAFYEZ010000037.1, read as the reverse complement.
CTTGTGAAAGCGCTATATTAAGAATCTCCGATTGATGTGAAATAGAGGCCGACAGATAATCGTACGCTTTCTGGTACTGTTTCCGCTCATAAAGAGTTAACGCATACCATCCATAATTGACAATATCTGATGTGTCCAGTCTTGCGTATATTTTATTGGCATCTTCCCGGCGTCCTTTCCTGTCAAGAATATAAGCATACGCGCCCCACATATTACGCGAAGGCAGTGAGCCTGTTTCATCCAAAACTTTTGCAAATAAATCTTCGGCTTCATCAACTTTTTTATCTGGTCTTGAGGCCTGTGTGAGGGCCAAGTGAGCCAGAGCGTCTTGTCTGTTTACCGCATCGGGATGCCCCTTGTTGAGCATCTCTTTGTAAATGGTTTCTGCTTCCTGATAATGGCGCAAATTGTGATGAGCAATCCCTTGAAGAATCTGAGCATATTGGATATAGTCTTTCGAACTCTTCATCTCAAATTGTTTTACCGCTTTATCAGCATATAATAACTGCTCAGAGTAGTTGTGGAGATTATTGTATAAAACACTCAGGGATGCACTAATAAGACCAGCAGTAAAAGAATCATTTATCTGCTCTGCAAGAGCAAGAGCATCCGTCAAACAAATAACAGCATCTGAATACGCCCCTCTGTTTTGTAGAATACACCCGTGATAGTAGAATGTCTCCATCTTATCCTTTAGCGCCCCGTGGCTCGGATAATAGTTCACGGCTGGAGCAATGATAGACAAATCTGTCGTGTCTATGAAGTTTTTATAAAGCAGCTTAGCATGTAGAAGGGCATATTTTGCCTGAAGAGAATGGGTTGTTAGGCTTTTTTGCGAAATACCATAGAGCATCCGCAAGGCGCTGTCTGGAGCTAATTGAACACATTGTTCTACCTCATTCAGGCGGTGTCTTATCTCTCGTGTTGAACAAGAACTAGCAACAAGAGAAACAATTATAGCAAATAGAAACAAAACCCGAGCCTTCATACAATATATACACTGCTGTTATCAACAAAGATACAAATATGTAAGGTAACTCGAGAGTAAGAACAGTATTAAAATACTAACACCGCAAACAAACCTCCCCCTCTCACGTGTTATGAAACAGGGATTCTTGTTTAGAAATAAAAAAAAACTAACAAACCGCTCGTTAGTCCAGCTTGAGGACGGCCATGAAGGCCGACTGGGGAACTTCGACCTGGCCGATCTGGCGCATCCGCTTCTTGCCGGCCTTCTGCTTTTCGAGCAGTTTACGCTTACGCGTGATATCGCCGCCGTAGCACTTGGCGGTCACATCCTTGCGCACCTGCCGCACCGTCTCGCGGGCGATGATCTTGGCACCGATGGCCGCCTGGATGGCCACGTCGAACTGCTGGCGCGGGATGAGTTCCTTGAGCTTTTCGCAGATCTTGCGGCCGAACTCGTAGGCGTGGTCCTGGTGGATCAGCGTGGAGAGGGCGTCGGCCGGCTCGCCGTTGAGCAGGATGTCGAGCTTGACAAGTTTGGCCGGACGGAACCCGATCACGTGGTAATCGAAGGAGGCGTAGCCCTTCGAGATGGATTTGAGCTTGTCGTAGAAGTCGAAGACAATCTCCGAAAGCGGCATCTCGTAGTTGAGTTCCACGCGGTCCGCCGTCAGGTAGTGCTGGCTAGTGAGGGTGCCGCGTTTGTCGAGGCAGAGCTTCATGATAGGGCCGTAAAACTCTGATTTCGAGATAATCTGCGCGCGGATATAGGGCTCTTCGATATGGTCGATCAGGGTCGGTGCCGGCAGCCCGGAAGGGTTGTGCACGTCGAGGCATTCGCCCTGGGTGGTATAGACTTTATAGGAGACGTTCGGCACCGTGGTCACCACGTCCATATCGAATTCGCGGAAGAGGCGCTCCTGGACGATTTCCAGGTGTAGCAGGCCCAGGAAGCCGCAGCGGAAACCGAAGCCCAGGGCCAGCGAGCTTTCCGGCTCGAAGACCAGCGAAGCGTCGTTCAACTGGAACTTTTCGAGCGAAGCGCGCAGGTCTTCGTATTCATCGGCGCTCACGGGGAACATGCCCGCGTAGAGCATCGGCTTGACATCCTCGAATCCCGCGATGGCGCTCGCGCAGGGCCGGTCGGTGTGCGTGATGGTATCGCCCACCTTCACCTCAACGGCCGTCTTGATGCCGGAGATGATATAACCCACAGAGCCGCAGGGAATTTCATCCCGCGGGCAGAGCTTCATCTTGAGCGCGCCCACCTCGTCGGCGACATACTCCTTGCCGGTGTTGACAAACTTCACCTTGTCGCCCGTGCGGATGCTGCCGTTCTCCACCTTGAAGTAGGCGATGATGCCGCGGAACGAATTGAAGACCGAGTCGAAAATCAAGGCCTGCAGCGGCGCATCCGGGTCGCCCTTCGGGGCGGGAATGCGGTCCACGATGGCATCCAGCACCGCCGGAACGCCCTCGCCCGTGCGGGCCGAGACGAGCAGCACATCCTCCGGCGTGCAGCCGATCAGGTCCACCACCTGGTCGCGCACCACGTCCACCATGGCGGCGTCCATGTCGATCTTGTTGAGCACCGGAATGATCTCCAGGTCGTGCTCGATAGCCAGGTAGAGGTTCGAAATCGTCTGCGCCTGAATGCCTTGCGTGGCGTCCACCACCAGCAGCGCCCCCTCGCAGGAGGCAATGGCGCGCGAGACTTCATAGGAGAAGTCCACGTGGCCCGGGGTGTCGATCAGGTTCAGGATGAAGGTCTCGCCGCCCCGCATGTATTCCATCTGGATGGGGTGGCTCTTGATGGTGATGCCCTTCTCGCGCTCGAGGTCCATCGAATCCAGCACCTGCGCCTCCATGTCGCGCTGCTCCAGCGTATGGGTCAGCTCCAGCAGGCGGTCGGCCAGCGTGCTTTTGCCGTGGTCGATATGGGCGATGATGCAGAAATTCCGGATGTTCTTCATAGCAGCCGCAAAAATACGAAAAAAACAGCGGTGTGCAAGACGCACACCGCCGCTCGTTCAACAGCGAAGGGCTGTCAGATTTCCGGATTGGGTACCGGCGTGGGCTCGGCGGGTTTGTCCTTGCCCGGGCGCGGGCCCTTCTTGCCGCCATTCGGACGGTTGGCCTTCTGGCCGTGATGCTCGGCCTGGCGGTTGTACATTTCGCGCAGCATCTTGTTCTGGAAGGATTCTTCTGCCAGATAGAGCTTAGCGACCTTGAGGGCCGGAAGCACCTTCAGGAACTGGGAATTGTACTTTGCCTTGACCTCGGCCTCTTCCTTGAGGGCCTTCAGGTAGTCTTCGATGCGAGCCCGGAGTTCCTTCTCGGAGGGCTCAGCCTCGTCCTTAGCGGGACGCAGGGCCTTGCGAGTCTGACGGACAGCCAGGCCGGCGGCCATCATCTCCTTCTCGTACTCATTGTAAACCGGCCAGAAAACCTGGGCCTCGTCGGGGGTCAGATTCAGGCGTTCCGTAATGAAACCCACCTTTTCAGCGCGGGCGCGCTCGATGTGCTCGGCGTGTTTGAGACCCTTGCCCTGATGGTTGCGGGGCGCATTCGCGTCCTGCGCAACAGCGACTGCACCAACCAGAAACAGTGCGCTCAGAATAACCAATAACTTTTTCATAACCAACTATTTTTATTGAAGATTTTCTGCAATGAACGACTGAAGGTCGGACCACGAAACGGTTTCGGTGAGGTACTCCAGCAGTTCTTCGTCGGGGACCGCTTCGATGGCTTCATTGAGGTTTTCCTCAACGGCCGAAACTGATTCTGCCTGAGCCAGCTGCGCGGAGCGTCCGCTGCCGAGGGTGCCCGTCAGCGAGAGAGTCGCGTAGCCGATACCGAAGATGATCAGGAACATGGCCGCCACGGCCATGCCGGGCTTGAGCACCGTCCAGAGGCGCGTACCCCGCTCGGGCTTGGCAATCCGCTCGCGGACACGGTCTTCCACCGTCTGGAAGTAGCCTTCGGGGACGGTGAACGGCGCCTGCTTGAGCGACGCTTGTTCGAGAATGTTTTTCGTGTCCTTCATCATGGTGTTCGTTGCTTTTTTAGACACAGGTTGGGTATGAAAGTTAAATGTCAATCCAAAAGTTTTTTGATTTCCGCCTCCACTTTTTCTGCCGCGTAATGGTAGGAGGTCTTGAGCGATCCGACGGAAGTTTCGAGGATTTCCGAGATCTCTTCGTAGGGCAGTTCCTGGAAATAGCGCAGCGTGAAAACCGCCTTCTGCTTGGGCGGCAGGGTGGCGATGGCCTTCTGGAGGGCCAGCTGGAGCCGGTCGCCGCTGAAATAGTCGTCCGCCTTCAGGCGGTTGCCCAGCGCACGCTCGTAGTCGGTCAGCGAGAGGGCGGCCTTGAGGCGGGCCTTCTTGAGGAAGGAGACCGCTTCGTTGGTGGCGATCCGGTAGAGCCAGGTGTAGAGCTGGGAATCGCCGCGGAAGGTGTCGAGCGCCTCCCAAACCTTGACCCAGGTGTTCTGCAGCACGTCGTCCGCATCCTCATGGATCTGCACCAGGTTGCGGATGTGCCAGTAGAGGCGCTCCGCGTAGCTGCGCATCAGTTCGTTGAAGGCACGCTCGCGCGCACCTTCGCGGAAGAGGGTCAGGATCTCGCTGTCGTCCATGGGGCAGGGCGGGTTGCGGGTTGCGACGGCGGTTAGAAGGAGGTCGCTGCCGCGACGATATGGTCGGCGTCGAGGCCATAGGCCTTCAGCAGTTCGGCGGGGGTGCCGCTCTGGCCAAAGACGTCATTCACTGCCACGAACCGCATCTGCGCGGGCTTCCGGCTCTTGCGGGCCAGCAGGCCGGCTACCGCTTCACCGAGTCCGCCGGCGATCATGTGCTCCTCGGCACAGACCACGCGGCCGGTCTTTTCGGCCGATTGCAGGATGGCCTTCTCGTCCAGCGGTTTGATGGTGGCAATATTGAAGAGATCTACGCTGAGTCCTTGTTTTTCAAGCGCTTGTGTAGCGAGAATAGCTTCCCAGACCAGGTGTCCGGTGGCCAGGATGGTGAGGTCCTTCCCCTCTTCCAACTGAATGGCCTTGCCGATTTCGAACGGGGCGTCGGCCGGGGTGAAGTTGGGAACAGCGGGGCGGCCAAAGCGCAGATATACAGGGCCTTCATAGGCTGCGGCAGCGAGGGTGGCTGCTTTGGTCTGGTTGTAATCGCAGGGCGAGAGCACCACCATTTCGGGGAGCATGCGCATCATGCCCAGGTCCTCGAGGGTCTGGTGGGTGGCGCCGTCTTCGCCCAGCGTGACGCCGGCGTGCGATGCGGCGATTTTGACATTGGTGCGGCTGTAGCAGACGCTCTGGCGGATCTGGTCGTACACGCGCGCACTCGCGAAGTTGGCAAAGGTGCCGGCGAAGGGAATGTAGCCGTCGATAGCCAGGCCGGCGGCCATGCCGATCATGTTGGCCTCCGCGATGCCGCACTCGAAGTAGCGCTCCGGATGCTCCGCGGCGAATTCATCCATCTTGAGGGAACCCTTGAGGTCGGCGGTCAGCGCCACGACTTTGGGGTTGGTTCGTCCCAGTTCGGCCAGGCCTGCCCCGAAGCCCGAACGGGTGTCTTTGTTGCCGGTATTGATATATTCTTTCATGGTGTATTTCGGTTTTTCGTCACTAAAAATCGCCGAGGGTTTCGGGGAGCTGGGCCATGGCGGCCTCGCACTGCTCGGGCGAAGGATTCTTGCCGTGCCACTTGTGGGTGCCGGCCATGAAGTCTACGCCGTGTCCCATCTCGGTCTGGAAGAGGAGCATCACCGGCTTGCCCTTGCCGCCCTTTTCGCGGGCATCGGCAAATGCCTTTTCGATAGCCTTGAAGTCGTGGCCGGCGGCGACGATGGTTTCCCAGCCGAAGGCGCGCCACTTCTCGGAGAGGTCGCCCAGACCCGCGACATCTTCCGTGTCGCCGTCAATCTGCTTGTGGTTCCAGTCGGTGATGGCCACCAGGTTGTCTGCCTGGTGGTGGGCTGCCATCAGGGCTGCCTCCCAGATCTGGCCCTCCTCGCTCTCGCCGTCGCCAATGAGGCAGAAGACACGGCGCGGATCCCCGTTCAGCTTTTTGCCCAGCGCGGCGCCCAGCGCGACGGAGAGACCCTGTCCCAGGGAACCGGCTGCCTGGTTGACGCCCGGCAGTCCTTTTTCCACGCAGGGGTGGCCCTGCAGACGCGTACCGAAGCGGCGGAACGTATTCAGCTCCTCCACCGGGAAATAGCCGCGGCGGGCGAGGACGCTGTAATAGACCGGAGTCATGTGACCGGCCGAGAGGAAGAACTGGTCGAGGTTTTTCCCGGCGCGGTTCCAGGTCTCCGGCGTAACGTTCATCTCTTTGAAAAAGAGCCAGGTGAGGATGTCGGTGCTGCTCAGCGAGCCGCCCGGGTGGCCGGACGACGCCTTCGTCACCATGCGGACAATATCGCGTCGAACCTGCGAGGCGATTTGTTCCAACGTGTATTCTTTAGCCATAAATGAGAAGGATTATCTATGGCTACAAAGATAACGATTTTAGAGATAAAAGTCGCCGGTAAGATTGCGGTATTCGGCCGAGCCGATCACCAGGTCGTCGAAGCGGGGCATGCCGGCGGTGCGGGAGAACTCCAGCAGGTGACGCTTGGGCGGCTGGCCGGCTACGGAGATGACGCGCGTCAGACGGGTGAGATAAAGACCAGCCGCCTCGGCTTCGAGCACAAAGGCGCGGGCTTCTTCCGGGGGATAGATGACGGCCAGGCGCCCAGCGGGCGAGAGCAGCTGGCGGGCCGCGGCGATGAGCTCCGCCGGGGGCAGCGTATCATCGTGCCGCGCCGCCCGCCGCCGCGCTTCGGGCGCCTTGAGCGATGCTTTGAAGAACGGTGGATTGGAAACGATCAGATCGAATCTCCTGGCGACCGGGGTCTCTCCGCCGGAGACTCCGTGGACGAATTCGTTGGCAACGCCATGGGAGACCGCTTCGGACACATAATCCTGAAGACGCACAGGGAGGGCCTTCAGGCGATCGGCCCAGGGAGAGTCAGCGAAGTTTGCGGCGGCCTCTTCTGCAGCAGCCGAATCTATGTCAATGCCCACGATTGAAAGAGACGCAGACCGTTGCGCGAGCATCAGGGCAATCAGACCCGTACCGGTCCCGACATCGAGCGCCATTCGTTCGTTACCCCGCAGAGAGACCCAGGCGCCGAGCAGCACCCCGTCGGTCCCCACCTTCATCGCGGCGGCATCCTGTTTGACGGAGAATTGTTTAAACTGGAAGGAGCACGACATCGCTATGATAATCAGTTAGTTATCAAATCTGAGTGAGCCAAAAACGACCACTCATTTTCCGTATCTCGTTGGAAACCAGCCCAATGCTTTGCTCCTGCGCCTGAGGGCTGTGGCGGAGAAATAAGGGGAGGTAAAAAAGCTTGCACTGGTCCAAGTTGGCCCAACCAAGGGGCGGGGCCGCTCTGACGGATACCCGCCCTACAGGAACTGGCCGTCGCGCATTTCGAGGACGCGGTCGGAGAGGGCGGCGAGGTCGCGGTCGTGGGTGACAATCACGATGGTGACACCGTGGCGGTCACGCAGGTCGAAGAAGAGCCGGTGCAGTTCGCCCTTGGTCTTGCTGTCGAGGTTGCCCGAGGGCTCGTCGGCAAAGAGCACGGCCGGATTGTTCACCAGGGCGCGGGCCACGGCCACGCGCTGCTGCTCGCCGCCGCTGAGCTCGGACGGTTTGTGCGAAAGTCGCTCGCTCAGACCCAGTTCCGAGAGCAGCGCCGAGGCGGCTTCGGCCGCCTCCCGCCGCGAGCGTCCGGCAATCAGCGCGGGAATCATCACGTTCTCCTGCGCCGTGAACTCCGGCAGCAGGTTGTTGAACTGGAACACGAACCCGATCTTCCGGTTGCGGAACCGGGCCAGCTCCGCCGACGAGAGGGAATAGATGTCCACCCCGTCGATCTCCACCCGCCCGGAGTCCGGTTTGGAAAGCGAACCCAGAATCTGCAGCAGCGTGGATTTGCCGGCTCCGGAGGCGCCGACGATGCTGACCACCTCGGCACCGGAAGCCGTAAAACAAATATCCTTCAGGACCTGGAGGGTCCCGAAGGATTTGTTGATGTGAAGGGCGGATATCACTATTCGTCCTTGTCCTCTTCGACGTATGCCTTGAGGAGCTTGTCCTGGACGTCGGCAGGAACCTGCTGGTACTCCAGGAAGTCCATCGTGAAGGAAGCGCGGCCCGAGGTGAGCGAGCTCAGCGTCGTAGAGTAGCGGTAGAGTTCAGCGAGCGGAACGCGTGCGCGGAGGATCTGGAAGCCCTTCTCGGAGTTCATACCCTCGATCAGACCGCGGCGGTTCTGGATATCGCTCATGACATCACCCATGCAGTCGCCCGGGACCATGATCTCGACCATGTAGATCGGCTCGAGGATCTTCGGACCTGCCATCTTGAAGGCCTCCTTGAAGGCGTTACGGCCGGCGATGATGAAGGCGATTTCCTTGGAGTCCACCGGGTGCATCTTACCGTCATAGACGAAGACGCGGATGTCGCGGGCGTAGGAACCCGTGAGCGGACCCTCTTCCATCTTCTGGGTGATACCCTTCTTGATGGCCGGCATGAAGCTGGCGTCGATGGCACCGCCGACGACGCAGTTGTAGAACTCCCACTTGCCGCCCCAAGGCAGTTCGAACTCTTCCTTGGATTTGATGTTCATCACCTGCTCCTTGCCGTCGATCTTGAACTTACCGGTGGTCTCGACACCCTCCACGATCGGCTCGATCAGCAGGGTCACCTCACCGAACTGGCCGGCACCGCCGGACTGTTTCTTGTGACGGTAGGTGCTGTTGGCCACCTTGGTGATGGTCTCGCGATACGGGATCTTTGGCGCGAGGAACTCGATGTTGATCTTGTAGTCGTTGTTGATGCGCCACTTGAGGACGTTGATGTGCTGTTCGCCCTGGCAGTTGATGATGGTCTGCTTGAGCTCCTTGGAGTACTCGACGCGGATGGTCGGGTCTTCTGCAGCGAGGCGGTTGAGGGCTTCGCCCAGCTTCTCCTCGTCCTTCTCGTCCACGGCCTTGACGGCTGCGCGATACTTGGCCTGCGGGAAGACGATCGGCTCGACAGCCTTGTCGTAACCCGGCTGGTTGAGGGTCTGGTCGGACTTGACGGCCTTGAGCTTCACGGTACAACCCATGTCGCCGGCGACGAGTTCAGTGACCTTCTCTTTCTTCTTGCCGGCTACGGCAAAGAGGGCGGTGATGCGCTCCTTGGAACCGTTGTCCACATTCACGACATCCTGACCCTCGGCGATCTTACCGGAGACGACCTTGAAGTAGGAAACATCGCCCAGGTGCGGCTCGACAGCGGTCTTGTAGACGAAGAGCGAGGTCGGGCCCTTGGGGTCTTCCTTCGGGGCGGGAGCCACCTCGATGAGGAATTCCATCAGGCGCTTCACGCCGATATCCTTCTTGGCGGAGAGGCAGAAGACCGGGTAGATTTCACCGGATGCAAAACCGATGTTCAGACCCTTGTGCATCTCTTCCGGGGTGAGGTCGCCGGCGTCGAAGAATTTCTCCATCAGCTCCTCGTCAGCCTCAGCGGCCATTTCAACGAGGGCTGCGTGCATCTCTTCCGCTTTTGCCTGTTCACCGGCGGGAATGGCCAGCTCCTCGCGGGTGCCGTTCTCGTCTTTGAACTTGTACATCTTCATGGTGGTCACATCGATGAAGCTGTCGAATGCCAGACCCGGGTTGACCGGATACTGCAGCACGACCGGCTTCTTGCCAAATGCCTGGTGCAGCGAATCGACGGTTGCATCCCAGTTGGCCTTTTCAGCGTCCAGCTGGTTGACACCGATGGCGATCGGCATCTTGTACTGCTCGGCATACCGGCCGTGGATCTCCGTGCCGACCTCGACACCCTGCTGTGCGTTGACGAGCATCACGCCGGCATCGCAGACCTTGAAGGCCGAAATGACACCGCCGATATAATCGTCGGCGCCCGGAGCGTCGATAAAGTTAAACTTATGGTCCATGAACTCCGCATAGAACGGGGTGGAATAGATGGAACGCTGGTAGATCTGCTCAACCTCGGTGTTGTCGGAGACGGTGGTCTTCGCCTCGACGCTGCCGCGGCGGTCAATGACTTTCCCTTCGAAGAGAATGGTTTCGGCAAGCGTGGTCTTGCCGGAACGTGTGCCGCCAAGCAGGACGACGTTGCGAATCTTGTCGGATGTGTAATTTTTCATACAGTTATTTTGATATTGATTGATTTTCCGTGCTATAGTAGAGCCTGCAAATTTATACTTTTTAAATGTTTTTCGCAAACGGGATTTACTTGTTAACTTTGTCCTGGTGAAACGACGCATTCTCATAGCCCCCGACAAGTTCAAAGGCACCGCGACAGCCATCCAGGCCGCCGATGCCCTCGAAAAGGCCGTTCTGGCCCACTGCGTCCAGCGGGAGCCGGAACATCTCGAGATTGTCAAGATGCCGATGGCCGACGGCGGCGACGGCTCTTTGGCCCTGATCGAGCGCGCTTTCAGCCAATACGTCACCCGCGTGGAGGTGCCCGCTTTCGATGCCCTGCTGCGCCCGGTTTCGGCCCCGATGCTCCGCAGTGGCGACGACTTCTTTATCGAGATGGCGCAGGTCTGCGGACTGGCCGCCCTCCGGCAGGAGGAACGCAACCCCGAGCAGACCAGCACCTTCGGGCTGGGCGTCCTGATCCGCAAGGCGGTGGAACTGGGAGCGAAGCGCATCGTGCTGGGAATCGGCGGCAGCGCCACCAACGACGGCGGCGAGGGAATGATGTGCCTCGAACCGGGCCGTCACGTCACGGAGGCGGACCTGGCCTGGATCGACGCGCATATCCGGGGAAAAATCGAGGTGTTGGTGGCCTGCGACGTAAACAACCCGCTGCTGGGCATCAACGGCGCCACCATGGTGTTCGGCCCGCAGAAGGGAGCCGACGCGGCGATGCTCGAGCGGCTCGAGCGGCGGATGGAAGCCTTTGCCACCCGCGCGGGACTGGATCCGCTGCTTCCGGGCGGCGGTGCGGCAGGCGGCGTGGGCGCGGCCCTTGCGGCCCGTTACGGGGCCCGGCTGATCCCCGGCTGGCAGCTTTTCAGCCGGCTCTTCAAGCTGGAAGAGCAGATCGCCGCGGCCGATGCCGTCCTTACGGGCGAAGGCCGTTTCGATGCGCAGAGCCTCAGCGGCAAGCTGATCGACGGCATCGCGGGCCTCTGCCGGCAATACCGCAAGCCGCTGTTCGTGGTCTGCGGACGCAACACGGTGCCCTACAAAGTCTGGCACAAGGCGGGCATCACCGACCTCTATACGCTGCAGGAGGTGGAGCCCGATCCGTGCCGCTGCTACCACGGCACGCAGCAACTGCTTGCGGCAGAAGGAATTCGGATTGCGGGCTGTGACGAAGCGGGCCGCGGCTGCCTGGCCGGGCCCGTCTTTGCGGCGGCGGTCATCCTGCCGGAAGGATTCTATCATCCCAAGCTGAACGACAGCAAGCAGATGAGTGAAAAGGAACGCGAAGAGCTGCGCGAAGTAATTGAGCGCGAAGCACTTGCCTGGAGCGTGGTGGCGGTGTCCGCCGAGGAAATTGACCGGATCAACATCCTCAACGCCTCCATCACCGGAATGCAGCGCGCGCTGGACGGCCTGTCGGTGACACCGCAGCAGATCTTGGTGGACGGCAACCGGTTCCGTCCCTACGTCCGCCCGGACGGATCCCGGATTCCCTTCCACTGCGTGGTGCACGGCGACGCCCGGTCGGCCGCCATCGCCGCCGCCTCGGTGCTGGCCAAAACCCACCGGGACGAATTCATGCGGAAGATTGCCCGCGAGTACCCCGCCTACGGCTGGGACCGCAACATGGCCTATCCCACCCCCGAACACCGCGAAGCCATCCGAAAATACGGCATAACACCTTATCATAGAAAAACTTATAAACTTGATTAATATGAGCGATTTTCAAATCAAAGGTCCCTACAACCCCGAGGGGCCGAAACCCAAGAAGCAGGCGCCGGTGCTGAACCTGAACGACGACCTGCTCAAGGATGTCAAGAATATCATCTGCATTGCCTCCGGCAAGGGCGGCGTGGGTAAATCCACAGTGGCCGTGAACCTCGCCATCACCCTCGCCCGGCAGGGCTGGCGGGTGGGTCTGGCCGACGCCGACGTCTATGGACCCTCCGTCCCCAAGATGACCGGCACCGAGAACGTGCAGCCCGAGATCGAAATCTACAAACCCGACGGCTCCCGCCTCACCGACGACGAAGAGTACACCACCGACTGCAAGGAAATCTTTGTCCCGGTGCGCAAATATGGGGTCAAATGGATGTCCATCGGCTACTTCGCCAAACCGGAGCAGGCCCTCATCTGGCGTGGCCCGCTGGCCTGCACAGCCCTCAAGCAGATGATTCTGCAGGTGCGCTGGGGCGAACTGGACTACCTGCTGATCGACATGCCTCCGGGAACCGGCGACATCCACATCTCGCTCGTGAACGACATTCCGCTGACGGGCGCCGTGATTGTCAGCACGCCGCAGGCGGTGGCCCTGGCCGACGTGGAAAAGGGGGTCAACATGTTCCGCAACCCGCAGATCAATAAGAAGATCCTGGGTGTCGTGGAGAACATGGCCTGGTTCACCCCGGCGGAGCTTCCCAACAACAAGTATTACATCTTTGGCAAGGACGGCTGCAAGCCGCTCTGCGACAAGTACGGCCTGGAACTGCTCGGCCAGATTCCGCTGGTGCAGGGCATCCGCGAAGGCGGTGACGCCGGCAAGCCCGCCGCCACCGAAGACGGTCCTGTTTACAACGCCCTGCTCAAGATCGCGGCCAAACTCTAACGCAGGGCTTCCCCCATGCGCCGTTTCTGCCTGCGAATCGCTCTTCTGTTGGGCTGCAGCCTGGTTTTCTGGGCCGCAGCGGGCGGGCATGCCGCAGCGCAGACGGGCGGCGGCACGCGCATCACGGGCATTGTGATGGAGGAGGCCGGGCAGCAGGTGACGACGGATGAAAACGCCGCCGCAGCCCTGCAACCCGTCATCCAGGCGGCCGCCATGCTGCTCACCCCCGGCGACAGCGCCCTGGTGCGCGGCGCCATGACCGACGGCCAGGGCCGCTTCTCCCTGCGCGCCGATCCAGGCAGCTATATCCTGAAAATCTCTCTCCTGGGCTACTCGGACCGCTGTTTTGATATCCAATGCACCCCGGCCCAGGGCGGCATGGACCTGGGCACCATCATCCTGCAGACGGAAGCGGCCTTCCTCACCGGCGCGGTGGTGACCGCCGCGGCCAACGTCGTTTCGGTGGCCGAAGATACGCTGGTTTACAACCCGGCGGCCTTCCACCTGCCGGAAGATGCGATGCTCGAGGACCTGCTGCGCAAGATTCCCGGACTGAGTATCGACGGCGGCGAGGTGACGCTCCACGGCAAGCCCATCAGCCAACTGCTGATCAACGGCGAACGCTTCTTCAGCGGCAACGTCAAGGCGGGCCTCAAGAGCCTCACGGCCGATATGGTGGAGAAGATCAACGCCTATGAGCGCGAGTCGGATTTCACCCGCATTACCGGCGTGGACGACGGCGAACGCGAGCCGGTGCTGGATCTGAAGATCAAAAAAGGCTTCCTGGACCTCTGGAAGACCCAGACCAACCTGGGCGGCGGCACGTCCGACCGCTACGCGGGCCGCATCAACGCCAACAATATCGGCAAACAGAAGCAGACCACGGTGGTGCTGGGCCAGAAGAACATTTCCGGCCAGGCGGGCATCGGCACCACGGGGCGCAACCAGCTCGGCACCGGATCGGCCGGCGACCGGATGACCCGCGAGGCGGGCATCACCTTCTCGCGCAAGAACAAGGTGCTGAACCTCAACGGAAACGTCCACTACGACGGTAATGTGCGCGAGGCCCTCAGCCGCAACAAGAACGAGTATCTCTCCTCCACCAGCCTCTCCTGGAACAACACCAACTACCTCACGAACTCGCTGAACCACACCGTCAAATCGGATTTCGTGCTGGAGTGGCGGCCCAACAAGAACCATACGATCTACCTCAAGCCGGAATTCCAGTACGTGCGCAACGGCACCCACTCAGGCTACAGCAGCGCCTATTTCGTGAAGAACCCGTACGAGTATGTGGCGGACCCGAACGACTGGCTCGAGCAGGCCTATCCGGAGGGCGACCCGCTCAAGGAAGCGCGCAGCAACACGGGCGACAATGTCACCACCAACTACAACCACCGCACCGTCACCACCCTCACGGCCAGCTGGACCTACCGGTTCGCCAAGAAGGGCCGCACCCTCTCCCTGCGGACCAAGGATTCCTACACGGCCTCCGAAGAGGATCTCCTGAACAACTACCGCACGCGCTACTATCGCATCAAGAAGAATCCCGATTCGCTCCAGATCCGCGCACTGCGTTCGCTCACTGAAAACGCCAACACCGCCCTGATGTTCCAGGCGGCCTGGAACGAACCGCTCGGCAAGGGGTTCCACCTGCAGGCCACCTTGCGTTACCAGCGGGAGATCCGCCTCAACGACAAGGATTATTACAACATCGCCACCATCGACCCCTCCTGGCGCCCGCCCGAGGTGGTCAGCCACAGCAAAGCCCTCGCATCGCTGCCTGCCGGGTATGAAGCGGGGCTGAACGACAACCTCAGCGCGCACGGACGCTACGACTACTATTCCGGATCCGCCATTCTCAGCCTGCGGTATGTCCGCAAGAAGTTCAACATGACCCTCGGCGGCACCCTCCGTCCGCAGCGCACCCAGCTCTCCTGGTATGAGGAGGATGTGCTCAAGAGCCAGGAAAACAGGTATTTCCAGTTTGCCCCGAATATCACCCTGCGCTACAATCCGCGCAAGACTGAGCAGTGCTCCTTCACCTACAGCAACTGGGCTTCGCTGCCGAGCATGTACCAGCTGATTCCGGTGGCATCGGGCACCAACCCGCTCTACATTCACGAGGGTAATCCCGACCTGAAGCCCGCCCAGGTCCACAGCCTCTCGCTCTCCTACAACGTCTCCAACATCAAGCGGCAGCAGAGCCTGATCATCAACGGCACCTACCGCCTGACCGAAGACCAGATCTGCACGGTGACCTCCTACGACCACGAGACCGGTATCCGCACCACCCGGCAGGGCAATATCGGCGGCAACTGGCGCGCCACCGGATCGCTTGTCTTCAACAAGACCTTCGGCAAGAGCGGCTGGTCCGTCAGCAACCACACGGGCGGCGAGTACCAGAACAACGTGGCCTACCTCTACGACTCCAAGAAGAAGATCGACGAGGTGAACGTGGCGCCGCGCCTGATGGTCAAGGAGCAGTTCGATCTCAACTACCGGGGCGAGTGGCTCGAGGCCGGCCTCAACGCCCGGGCGGAGTACACCATGGAGCGCAGCAACCTGCGGCCCGAGGTGAACGGGGATATCTTCAACCTGGCAGCCGGAGGATCGGTGGTCGTCACCCTGCCGTGGGCAATGCGCGTGAGCACCGACTTTTCCGTGATGGACCAACGGGGCTACTACTATCCCGAGCTCAACCGGCAGTACTACATCTGGAACGCTTCCATCGCCCAGCCGCTGTGGAAGAAGAAGATGACGCTGCGGCTCGAGGCCTTCGACATGCTCGGGCAGCTCAGCAGCATGACGCGCACCTTCGGCTCGCAGACCCGCTCGGTGGCCCTCTTCAACGGCATCAACCGCTACGTGATGCTCCGCGCCATCTTCCGCCTCGGCCAGACCGGCAAAGCCGGCAAAAAATAGTTTTTGTTAAATTTGCTGAAAACGCATCCTATGAAATCCTTTATCCGTTTGTTTGTGCTCGTAACGCTGGTGTTCGCTCCGGCGCTCCTGTTCGCCCAGCCGCAGAAAAGTACGGCGGAGCTGCTTCGTGAGAATCCGGACCGGGCTGCAGCCGTACACCACAGTTATGAATATGTCGCAAGCCCCGATACGCCCGCTCCGGCAGGCTATACCCCTTTTTACGTGAGCCATTACGGCCGGCACGGCAGCCGCCGGAGCATCGGATCGAACGCCACGGCCGCCTATGAGTATCTGACCAAGGCCAAAGAGGCCGGCATCCTCACGCCGCTGGGCGAGCAGTGTCTCGCTGATGTCGAGAAGGTTACGGCCGAACACGAAGGAATGGTGGGCGACCTGACCGAACGTGGCGCCCGCGAGCACCGCGCTATCGCAACCCGGCTCTACAGACGCGTACCGGAGGTCTTCGCACAGCGCACGGAGGTGGATGTGCAATCGAGCAATATCCCGCGCTGCCTGATCAGCATGGCCAGCTTTACCGACGAGCTGGACAACCTGGTTCCACAAGTAAAATACCACTTCATCACGGGCAAAAAGTACATAGAGCTGCTGGCCCACGATTACAAGGACGGCAAGATGATTTCGCGCGCCAGCCGGCAGCTTCACGACTCGCTGCTGCAGAAATCTTTCAATCCGGACCGCCTGATGAACAGCCTGTTCCGCGGCTCCAAGAAGGCGATTGCCGCAGTCATTGACAAGCCGCACCGATTTGCGGAGAAGTTGTATCACGCGGGCGGCATTGACCAGTGTGTGGAGACCGGCACGCAGATTCTGACCAAATACTTTACGCCGGAGGAGCTGCTTGCGCAGTATGAGAGCTACAATGTGCACTGCTATGCATCGATGGCCAATTCCGAAGAATTCGGACTCAACGTGCTCTGGGCTCCGGCGCAGGGGCTGCTGCAGGATTACATAGACCGGGCAGAGGCTGCCATGAAGCCGGAAAGCAACCGCGCCGCCGACCTGCGGTTCGGCCACGATACCGGCATCCTTCCGCTGGCGGGCCTGATGGGCATCGAAGGCCCGGGCGACTGCATGCCGGCGGTCGCCGCCAACCCGCGCTGGCAGGCCTTTGAGCGCATTCCGATGGCCACCAACCTGCAGTTGATCTTCTATCGCGCCGCCTCCGGAAACCCGGTCCTCGTGAAGTTCCTCTACAATGAGCAGGAGGTCCGCATCCCCGCCCTCCGGCCCGTCACCGGACCCTACTACCGTTGGACCGACGTCAAGACTTGGTTCGAGTCCCGCATTGCGGAGTACAAATAGTAGATGGTTAAGTTTATCCTAAAATACTGGTGGTTACTGCTCCTAACGTTGGCCGGGCTGATGATTTGGAGCATACCTGCCATGTATATATCGGAGACTCTCAGCAATATTCTTCTTATTCCCCTCTTCCTGAATTTATTGGCTCTCCCCATCTCTCAGATTATTCTGCTATGTCGAAAAAAATGGGGGAAAGCGTTGATTTCGTTTTTTGGAACATTGGGAATACTGGTGATTCTGTGGTTTCCTTTAGTCATGGCGGCGATGTCTGCTCCAGATTATTTTGGAAAGAAACATCCGATTCCAGAGGGACTGGAGTATTATGAACCCTTAGAAGAGAACTCTCCTGCTGAGATAGACAGTCTGAAATCGGAAACCTATCTTCAATTATGGAATGGCTTTCAAGGAGGATTGTATTGCTACGATTTCTATTATCCTTCACTTCCGTCGGGCGATATTTTCTTGAGAGCCTATGAAGTAACGAAGAATATTCCTCTTCATTTGGAAAGACTTGAACCTCGTTCAACCGTTTCAATAGACTCGACACTGGTCTTTTCTCAACTTGTTGACAATAAGAGCCTTACTCTTTATTATGGTGACTGGGGCGACTATTACGCCGCGCGCTTCGAGGTCTGGCACCGGAATGCCGTCACGGGGGAAGAATCAAAGCTTTTAGAAAAGATCTACCGCGTAGAAGGCTGGATGCGATAGCCCTTTCGCCAAAGTCGCGCAGGGCGATATGCGCTACAGACTACTAGAACGGGGGTCTTGCTGCGCGACAGGCCGATTTCGGGCCCTCGCGCAGGACAATATGCCCTAGAAAGCCCTAGAACGAGGGTTGGCCTGCGCGACTTTGGCGGAATGGTTTTTGCAACGGATAGAGTAAACCCCTAAAAGAATTTGTTATGAAACGAACTATGATTCTGTTGCTGGTGGCGATGGTTCCACTGCTTTCCGGCTGTGCGATCTTCGGGACGACCTTCCGCCCGACAAAATACCGAAATGATGATATTCGGCTGGGCGACACCAAAGAGAGCGTCATCCTCCGTTACGGAAAACCCTACATGCAAGAATTGGAGATGAAAGACGGAAAAATCGTCGAGACAATTGGTTACAAAGAGTGGAAGAATGGCGGATTCAGTGTCAACACCTATTTCTTCTTTGAAGACGGCCTGCTGGTCAAAAAGACCCAAACTGAAGTCCGCCCGAGGCCATCCAACACAACGGTCGTTCAGACTACGCCATAACTTATTCTTTTTCGAAGCCCGTAACCAGCGGCTGCGGAGCGGGAAATATTTCTAGATCAAGGATTTCTTCCAGTTTGGCAATTGTTTCAAGCGTCAAGTTTTCGCTACCCTTGAGGAGTTTGGAAACATACTGCTGTGAACATCCCATCTGGGCAGCTAATTGAGCTTGGGTCAATCCAAGCTCTTTCATTTTACCGTATGCCTTGACGGCAATAAACTGCGAATAGCGAAGCCAACGGCTATTAGTTCGCCGCCATTCCGCCTTCTCCCGCCAATCTGTTTTCACAGAATTCGCTCGAAGATAGTTTATCTGTTTCTCTATCATTTTTGGCGAAGATAAGTCCTTTTTATAAATAATACAACTTTTCGGTTGTATTATTATCGCTTTTTTTAGTGAAGTCGAGTTAACGATTCTTTTGTTAACTTTGTCTTATGATGAAACGGATCCTATTGATGATGATCGCCGTGGTAGCGCTGGGTAGCGCAGCCATGGTGCAGACGGCGGCCCAGACGGCCCGCCCGACCCCCAAGAACACACGATATGTCTATACCGAGGCGTCGGACCTGACGCTGATCGGCAAGATCATGGACACGCCGAACCCCTACCACCGCGTGGACACCGTGAAATACAAAGGTTTCAACAAGACGGAGAACTTCCAGGTACGCTGCGCGGCCGGGCTGGCGGTGGTCTTCCGCACCAACTCGGGCTCCATCACGCTCAAGGCCACGGGCGATTTCTCCTGGCGGAGCAACTCCACGATGCGCCTGGCCTCGCAGGGCTACGACCTCTATATCAAGCAGGCCGACGGCTCCTGGCGCTGGGCGCACAACGTAGGCCCGAGCTATTCCGAGCCGGAGGCGGTGATGACCCTCATCAAGAATATGGAGCCTACGATGAAGGAGTGCCTGCTCTATCTGCCCATCTACAGCGAGCTGACTTCGCTGCAGATCGGCGTGGAGGAGGGCAGCGTGCTGGAGGCGGGCGAGGCCCCGTTCCGCCACCGCGTAGCCATCTTCGGATCGAGCTTTACCCACGGCATCTCCACCAGCCGCGCGGGCATGTCCTATCCCGACCAGTTCTCGCGCCGCACCGGCATTCAGATGCTCTCGCTCGGATGCAGCGGACGATGCCGCCTGCAGCCCTATTTTGCCGAGGTGCTGGCCGATGTGGAGGCAGATGCCTATGTCTTTGACGCCTTCTCGAACCCGGACGCACCGGTGATCGAGCAGCGGCTCTTCCCGTTCATCGAGCGCCTGCGGGCCGCCCATCCCGGCAAACCGCTGATCTTCCAGCAGACCATCCGCCGCGAGAACCGCAACTATGACACGGTGATGGAGGCGCGTGAAGCCGCCAAGCAGGCCATGGCCGACAGCCTGATGGCCATTGCCGTAGAGCGCTGGCCGGATGTCTATTACATCCGTCCCGACGCCACCAGTCCCCTGCACGAGGCCACCGTGGACGGCACCCATCCGGACGACTACGGCTACTATCTCTGGATGTGTTCCATCGAGAAGCCCCTGCTGGAGATCCTGAAGAAGTATGGGGTGGAGTAGCGGGCGAGCAGGTGTGTCGTGGCGTCTAATCTGTTGATATACATTGGTTTAACAAAAATTGGTCAGTCAAATTGGCTGACCAATTTTTGTGATTTCTCTAAGTTTCAGCACTTTAGCTGCCACGGGTGATACCGAGAATCGATGCGCAAAGTGAGCGCCGAACGTGCATCAGTAGGTATTAATGGGCTTAGACTATGGAGTTACCTCCTCCGCCTGGTGAACGACACGGATGTAATCGTAGGTGGAGGTAGAGCGGTTGACACCCTCGTTCTGGCCGACCTTCAATGTGGTAGCCCGCATATTCGTTATAAAGGCGTTATACCAAGACTGACCCGAGAGGTTCCAGAGGATATCGTCCATGTACAGGCCGTCATTCTGGAAGCGGATATAGGCGACGGGGCCATCGTGGACACCCATATCCTGAGACCCCTGGCCAGTGCTTTCGTGCCGTGCAGCGCGGCGGAGCTTATATTCATTCGCGACGGAGCCCGGGAAGTAGATGTGATAGCAGGAGTTCCCGGAACCCAGCTTCTCATAGGTGTCGATTCGGGTTCCAATACTAATCAGGCCCCGCTTGGATACATTTGTATCGGAGGTTAACTGGACGCGGGTCTCGATAAAGTCACCCCGGGCGAAATCCAGCCCCGTAGCCGTATCTTCCCAGGTCGTTCCTGCCGGCGAGAAATTTGCGCGCAAGATATCTATCGAACCCTGGTATTCGAGCTCGGAACCGTCCGCACAGGTCGCGTGCATCTTGACGGTATAGGTTTCTCCGGTAGTCGGGTTTGGATCAAAGTAGATTGTTCTGCTCAGAATCTGCGGAGCCTCAGGAAGACCCTCGACCAGATCGGGCATATCCGTCCACGCGCCATCGCCGACCTTATAGCTGAACACCAGACTGGTAACCGGGTAGCGACGGGAGAAGGATTTGGCCTTCACCTCCACAGGGAAGCCCTCTCCTTCTCTCCAGCCGGGAAGGATTTGCATAGAGCCGGACAGATGTGTATTCACCAGGCGGAGTTCCTTATTGGCGACCACGGTGAGTCCGCTCGTATTCCGAATTTCAAAACTAAGCGTCAAAGGCAGACCTTCTGCAGGCAATTCCGCGATACCCAGCGTTGCAAGTGACGGAATGTTGATGCTCTGGGAATGGACATACTGGACGCCGGAAGGCTCCTTGTCAAGCAGAATTTCTTTCTCTTTTTGGATACCGGACACCTCGTAACGCAACTTTAACGAAGCATAGTTGAACGTTGAAGCGGAGGAGGAAAATTTAAAATCGGCGCTGATACTCTCTGCCGGACAGATGGTATCCAGCGGCAGGAAGATGTCGCCCATGATGGTACCGGTCAGATCGGAATCCTTCACGCAACGGGTATAGAGCGGGGTGTGGTTGTTGTTTGCGCAGAACACCTTTTGACCATTGTATCCGAAACCGGTCTTTCCAACCTCGGAGGTTATCTGTTCACTCGGTATGCCGTAGTACCCTCTCGAGTAATAGGTCCTGCAAATCATGCAGGGGCTTCCTCCCGGAAAATAACTCTTGGGCAGGACGGCCGACATCAGTGCCATCTCAACCTGATTGGGAACCCTGTAGCCCGGAGGACAATAGGGGTTCACTCCCGCACTTGTAATCTCAGGGTTGATATCTTTCATCTGCTTGTCCGCCGGGACGGAAATCGCCTGATCTTTGCTCTGCGTAATCATCTCGAGATACATGCGATTGTGGGTGGAGCGCTCGTTGTGATAAGGGAGTTCGCCCTGGGTAAGCGGACGCAGCGCTTTGGGATCCAGACGGTTGAAGCGGAATGTATAGTATGCGGAATCTCCCGTGCCTGTCGTGTCGACCGTAAAATACCGGTCAGGAATCTGGCTGAGCGGAGCTTCACTGATATCCCTCCGCACGCCGGTTTGCTCGTAGGTTCCAATATTGCGAATACACCGGACGGAACGAACCCGGTTCCGCTGCTCATCTATAGTCGGACCGCCCGTCGAGGAGGAGTCCTTGTAATTCATCCAGTTATCGGTCATATTATAGTAGGCGATTCCCTCTTCGGAAGTCAGCACGTTCGGGTAAGTACTGGAAACGATATGCGCACGCCACTGACCTTGGAACGGCTGATAAAGCCGGGCGGTCTGGGAGAGGGCGTCGCCGCCGATATACATGCCGATCAGCTGGTTGATAGACGCCAGATACCAGCGTACCTCCTCAGGATCAATCTTTCCGTTTCCGTTATTGTCGCGGTTACGCGTCATACAGGAGAAGGCCATCGCCTGGTGGCCGTTGTCTCCGCGCAATTCGGGCATATCGTTGTCAACCTCATAGTTGACATAATCGCTCCAATCCGGGCGGGAACCGTTGGCTCCCCACATTTTGGCCGTATTCTGACGGCCATTCTCTTTATCATTACCCGTCGCCTCGGGAGTTCCGAAACCCCAGCCATATTCGCCCGCCAGCTCACGCATCTCATCCTTATGTTCGGTACCCCAGATGGAGGAGAGCTCATGGTCGTACACATTGTAAATGGTCTGGATGGACTGCTGAATGATGGACTGGCTGGACGTGATGACGTCACTCTTCTGGTCGAGACTGGTCTTGGTATCGGAGAGGATGTGCATCTCGCGCGGCTTGGCGTTCACAAACTTGCGCCAGAGTTCCTTGTCTACCTCCCCGGTTTCCGGATGGGTTTCGTAATAATACTCGTTGACGTAGGCAGTCAGGCGGATCTGGCAGGAATCCGATTGGTCGAAGAGGCTGCTGCCGGGCGTATTCGTCTCTTTGGCCTGTTCGTAGAAGATGAAACTGATCAGCTGGCTGATATCCAGCAGTTCAGGACGGGTCGCCGCGCTGTCGGCCGCAGCGGCGCCTGCGCCCAGTTTCCAGCCCGGACGGTAGGCACCTGTGCCCGGGAAGGCACGGCGGTTCTTGGAATAAATCCGCTTGCCGGCCTGGTAGTTGTCTTCTCCGCTTTCGGCATCCCTGTTGAGCGCAAAGAGCACCCACTTGTAGTCATAAATGCCCGAGGTCGGGGGATAGTAATAGACTCCATTTGCCGCATCGACTTCCTGCGGAGAGGCGCCGCCTTCGCCGAAGGGGGTCTTCACATACCAGGAGAAAACGTTCGGGTTGAGACCCGGACGGAAATTGAAGACCATGCTCCGGTATTCGTAATGGGCGTCGCAGTTGATGACGCCGTCTTTAATCAGCAACAGGAATCCCTCCTGTGCCGGATCGATTTCCGTACCCAACTCCACTTCCGTATGAATACTTGTGGAGTTGACGATGGTTACGTTATACGTGTAACAGGTACCCCGCAGGGTATTGTAATCGTCGAAACGCGTCGTTCCGACTTCATCATTCCGGTTCGAGTGGACAAAGTCGCCCAGGTGCACGACAAAGGCCACATCGGTGGTCATGGCCTGGTTGGCATCCGGATCGAGTGCCAGAATGGCCTCCTTGTTCAGGGTCAGGATTACGTCGAAGCGGACGTAAGTCGAATTTGCGTTTGCATACTTCCAGGCTCCGTTCTTCACGTAGCCAGGACGACTGGCATCTTCTTCCTTGACCTGCTCCTCCCGGCGGCTGTACTGGTCGGCGCTGCGGATCGGCCGCAGCGTGTTCTCAAGCATGTAGAAGGTAAACTCCTGATAGACATCGCCGGTTCCAGGATCGGTCCAAGTGCCGTCGAAATAGGTTTCCTCGGTGTCGAAGTAGTTGAATGCCGTCTGATCGGCATTGACATCCGGGCCTCCGTTTTCAACATCGAACAGATAACACCCCGTCGGTGCCTTGCAGACCTGCCAGAAACGCGGGGTAATCTTGGAGATGTTATAAGTGTTGGCCTTAATGCGGAACTTCACCTTGGCGTCCATCCGCTTGAGATCCATGCGGTAGGCATCATTGTACTGGGTCTCGTTGGGCGACGCCTGGTTCCAGCGCATTTCGCCCGTATTGACGCCGCGTTTGACGCTCATCATCAGGAAGTAATCCTTGCGGGTCACTACATCCTGCGAGAGTTGTACCTTGACGCTCTTGAGCTCTTCCAGTGTCCGAATCGCGTTCAGACGCTCGATGGGTTCCTCCCCATCGAGCAGCGTCAGGGTGTTGGAGATGTTGGCCAGCACAATGACCACGGCATTCTCTTTGGCGGCGGTGGATATCTTCACCGCACCGCGCGTCTGGGCCACCGGATTGGGGGCGCCGGGGATGGTCTGATTCTCCACAAACCAGCATTCCCGCTCCGCATCGTCCAGTTCTCTCTTGGTGACCTGGTGCTCGTAGCTGAAGTAGCGGCCATAGAGTTTCGAACTGTCTGCATCCGGGTTGAAAATCATCACATAAAGATCGTGCACATGCGATTCGTCCACTTCCGTCGCTTCCGCACGCGTGCCCATCTCAACAACTGGAATCGCCGGCGCCCCGAATTCAAGGCGCATCGTGATGGGAGTCCCGTCCGGAACCGGAGAAATTCGGCCCCAGTCTTCGTGGCGACAGCCGCTCAGAAGCAGCAGTGCGGAGAGGATCAACAGAGGAACGATTCTTTTCATGGGCATTATTCAAATGTGATGTATTCTGTTTTTTCGTCCCATTCTTCCACCCGGAAGTTGAAGGAGACGCGCCGCTCGCGGCTGATTCGGATCTGAAGACGCAGATGTTGGTTGCGCTTGAGGAACGTAAGATTCCGGGCGCGGTAGTCCAGGATCGGCAGGCCCGCGTAGGAATACGTTGCGTCGTCCGCTGCGAGGTAGAACGAGACATCCACCGTATAGGCGCCGCAGCGCAGGGTGTCGCTCGGGAAGACAAACCGGGTGAGTTTCAGGGTATCCTTCGCGACGATGCTGGGATTCTCCGTAATGGCGAGACTGCGGCTCGTAGGCGGGGTTCCCGGCGTATAGGCACCCGAAGGAATGTCCGGGTCGTTCGCAAACACGTAACCCTGGTTCGGATTGATGTTGTGCAGGGTTAAACTCAATCCCGGATCGCCGGAATTCTCCGGCATACTGAGGGTTTCCTCCGTCTGGTTGATGAGTTCCACCGTGATCTTGGCCAGGCAGCGAAGCAGCTCTACATTGGCCGTACCGTTGTGGTTTGCGGTAACCGTCAGCGGTGCCGTGGCCGCCAGCGGAAGCCGGCTGTTGCCAAGCGAAATGGCCGCATCTCCGGCCAGCGTCGCAAAGAGCAGGCCGTCTAGTGCGGTCTTGGAATCGATGGTGCTCAAATCGGGCGAACCCGCCAGCGCGAGGCCTTCTGTGTTGGCAAAGGCATAAACGGTGTATTCTCCGGCTTCGAGGCCCTGGAACGAGACGGTGTCGCGCAGGGCGGTAAAATCCGGATGCAACTCGCCGTCCGTTGCGGCTGCGCCCGGATAGCGGGCTGCCACAGCTTCGGTGCTGTTGTTGACGAGGAAGATCCACAGATCGGGCAGGGTGGCGTCGTCAGTGCGGCGGGCTATTCCGCCGCCGTCGGCCGCCGTGCCGTCGCCCGGTACTTCGGCGCGGGTCAGGGAAGCTGCACTGAAGACCAGCGAAACGTCGCCCGTACCCTGCGGTCCCTCCTGCGGGATGCAGGAGCAGCAGAACGCGAGCAGCAGCAGTGTCGCAAATCCTTTTATGCAGCTTATTATCTTCATTCCTGTGCCGAAGAATTAAGCGGGAATCATAATACCCGGCGTTTCATAGACCACCTCATCCCACTCTGTGGTCACGACGCGGACTTCAACGCCGCCGTCGAGCCGGATAAATACTTTATAAACGTAAGCAACGCCCATGTTCCACTCGAGAATCGGCTGATCGTCCGCAAAGCGCAGAATCTCCTCAAGCGGGATCAGCGGCGGTGTCACCGGAACTCCGGTGGAAGCGGGTGTGTAGGTTATTTCGAGGGCGGGAAGATTTACCCCTGCGTCCAGTCGCTGCGGAATCACCAGGTTGAACCCGGCCCCAATCAGCGAGTCGCCGGGAGCGACCGGATTGTGCGCTCCCGCAGCGGGATTCTCCTGACGTACCGCCGCCGTGCTCGATTCGGAGTTGATCCAAACGAAACTCTCTTTGCTGGCGGAGGTCAGGGTGGCCTTCAGGGTGGACCGGTTGACGATATTCTTAAAGCAGTAGCTGTTTACGGTAAAGTTTCCTTCACCGGAAATGTTGTGGAAATCCACGCGCACCGCAGACAGCATGTGCTTGAAGGTCATCGGGACCGGAGCGGTTCTAATCACCAGGCCCGATTCCCCTGTACGGGAATAGGCGGCCGCCATCAGGTCGTGGCCGTCCGCCGTGAGGTCGTAATCGGCCGTGACGGTCAGACGGCCCGGTGCGCCCACCAGTCGGGTAGCGCCCGCCGAGGCGGGAGAAACGGCGACGAAGTCGTAGCGGTCTTCATTCTGGTTCCAGGCCCAGTCCTTGGCCTCGGAGAGATTGGCGTAGTTCCACGCTGTGCCATTATACGTGATGACAGCTCCGTCAAAAACCGGATCTGCTTCCTGGTTGTTGTACAGCGAGAAGACTGAAAAATCATCGGTTGCCTCGAAATAGGCCGGATGGAGCGGGGTTACCCGCGTGTCGTCATCCTGCAGCAGCGGCGAGGTCCCCGCTTCGAACCGGATCGGCGAAGCGGCAGGCGCAGGCCTCGGGCCGATCTCGCCGAAGCAGCCCGTAACCAGGACTGCTCCGGCGAAGATTGCCGCGATGCGTATGATGACGTTTTTCATTGGATGAAAGCCAATGGGTTAGTTCATCAGGTAGTAGTAACCCGGCTGTGCCGTCCAGTCGTTGATGGTGGCGGTAAACATGATCGCGTGTGCGTCGAGGGTGACGTAGAAGGTATAATGCTTACCGGTCAGGAACTTGTGGGTGTCAACAGCAGTGCCGTCGTTGGCCGTGTCGTGGCTGATGTCGAAGTCGTAGAGCGGGATGGCGACCGTGTTTGTCGTCAGGTCACCGCCGGTCGGCTGGATGGTGTAGGTGATGTTCAGCGTCTGGACATTGGCATCGTTGCGGAGTGTCTGCGGCATGATCACAAGTTTTCTGATCAGGGTGTCGCCAGCTGCTTTGGTGCTGTCATCGATGGTTGCCACACCCGTAACGTCGGTCGGGAGTGTCACCGTTCCGCCCACGCCGCTGGCGTTGGTATAGGTACCGGTAGCCGGAGTGGGAACGTTCCAGGTCACGACCGGAGCAAGTCCGGATGCCCCGTTGTAAGCGGTGGAATTGTATGCATCGCTGACTGAGAAGGTACCCGTTGCATCCATGTTGGTGAGACTAACCGCAGTGACAGCGACCGTTGCGGTGATCGTGTTGGTCTTCTTGACGATGAGGTCGAAGAGGGAAGCGATGTGGTTGAAAGTCAACGGAACAGTACCAAAGTTATTGAAATACGGTTCGCTACCCTTGAGAACCACCTTCTTGTCTGCAACGAGGATGTCGTTGTCATTGCCGGCGAAGGTGATGGAAGCGCTCGTGATTTCACCCGTAGCAGGCGTTACGGTAGCTGCCGTTCCCACTGCAGAGGGGGAGATGGCATAGAAGGTGTAGCTTTCGCAGTTCAAATCCCAGAAACGGTGATTCTCATAGTCCCAGGTAACGGGGCTGCCGGAAGCGGTGACGACGACATCGTCGAAAACGGTGGTGGTCACATCCGGATCCGGATCGGTGTCGGTCTTAGCACCATAAACAGCAAAGGTGTCACCAGCGAGCCAGTCGTTGGTGCCCTGTACGCGGGCCTCGGCGCGGGTCAGGTTGTCTGCCCAGGAACCGAAAGCGATCTGACCGGCGTCTTTCACGACGGGGGTCACCTCGTAGTTGTGGCTGCAGGCTGCGCTCAGGGCAACCGTAGCAGCGAGGATCAGAAATTTTTTCATACGCATTGGTTTTGAAAAGTGAATAAATAAGTTGATTAAAAAATTAGTTTCCAATTGTTATGCCACCCGTGATATCGCCCCATCCGGAGACAAGGGCGTCGAAACCGCCGCCACCGCTGATGGGCGGGTCGATATCTTCAGGCGGAAAGTCGTTGACGTCAACCTCCAGGGTAATGACGCCACCCATCGGGAGGGCGCGGACCTGGTCCGTGACATCGATACTGATATTCTTATACTTGCCGGTGGCGAAGCTGATGCTTGCCACCACATAGTGCTTGCCGGAGGGTGCGGCCGCCACGCTGGCGGGATCGGTCGGGCAGCAGCCCGGAATGCCGAAGGTCATCACGCGTGCACCCAACAGGTCGGGGTTGTCGGCCGGGTTGATATAGAGATCCGTCGGGACGCTGACCGTAGAGGTGCTGTTCATCCGCTGCGGCAGGTTGACATCGTCCGCCATGCCGGTCAGGGCCAGACCGCCGGCGCTGCCGATCACGCGCCCGAGGTTGTTGAGCAGCTTGATCTGCACCAGGTAGATGAAAGTCACCGGGGTCAGGTCGCCCTGGATCTTGAGGACGTATTTGCCGTCTATGAATTCGTAGTCGTCCAGGTTGTCGGTGATTTCGCGGTGGTAGTCGTAGACCGTGAAGAGGTCGTCCGGCGCCAGGGCCACGGGTTCCTCAATCTGGATGTCGTCCGCACGGGTGGCGGCGGCCGCTTTCTGGGCGGCGGTCATCACCGGCGTGGAGCTCTTCAAGCCGCTGGAAATGATGCGGGTATAGGCGTGGAGGTCGGAGAGGTCGGTTTCCGAACGGAAGAGGACCACCTCGGAGCCCAGGTTGTGGAAGAGGAGGTTGTGGACGCCCAGGAAGAGGTGGGTGGTGCCGTAGGTGCCGTTGAAGTTGTAGAAGTCGTGGCGGATGGGCTCATAATTCTCACCGAGGGTGTAGTCGTGCATACGGACGTACTTCGGCATGGTGTAGCCCACCGGGCCCAGCACGGAGGCGGCCCAGCCGAACTGCCACTGCGTTGCCCAGTCTGCCTGCCAGTAGAGGTCGGTGGTGATGTCGGTCACGAGGACCATTTCGGTCTCGGCAGTGGCGCGCAGGTGCAGCGGCGGATCGATCGTGCAGGAGACGACCGTCAGCGCCAGCAGCGGGAGGAGGAAGATCCGTTTCAATGCGTTCATCACTTCACCCTCCTGTTAAAAAGATCGATTCCGAAGGAGGCCCAGATACGGGTCGGGCCACCCCAGATCCAGCGGTTGTTGCGCGGCACGAAATCCTCCGGCTTGCCGGCATAGTCGTAGTAGTACCAGCCCAGCGCGTTGTCTTCATAGACATACGGGTCGTAGGCGGAATAGAAGGCGCCGACCGTGATGCCCAGATCAATGTAGAACCGCTTGCCCAGCAGCCACTTGTAGCCCGCACCTGCCGAGAGGCCGATTCCCTCACCCTGCCAGCCCTTGTTGTTGAAGCCGATACCGTAGCGGGCCATGTTCAGGTTGCCCACGACATACGGACCACCGTAGCGGAGGAACATCGGCCGGAAGTAGCGGCGGCCGGAAAGGGTGATATTCTGGATCTGCATGAAACGGTGGGTGTCCCAGTGTTTCCACATGGGCCACTCCACATCCACGCCGTAGGTCCAGTGACCCACGAGCGGATAGTACTCCAGCCCGAGGCTCGGGATGGAGGTCATGCCATAGCCGGGAATATACGTAACATCGTAGAGCAGGTTCGTACTCAGACCGATAACGGGGCGAATGGTCCGGGCCGGAAGCTCTACGACAGCGTCTTCAACAAGGGAAGGTATGGTACCGGTCGAGATCGCAAAGGATTCGACCGGAGCGGGAATTGAGTCCCTGGCTCCGACCACGGTTTCGGGCAGGGATTTGAGGGGATCCGATTTGACAGGTTGCGGTTCCGCCACCACCGTCTCGGGCGTCGGAACAGGTTTTTCTTCCGTCTGGACATCCGGCTGTTCGGGGGCCTTTTCATAGACCATCACCACCACGCCGTAGCGCAGTTTGCGGTGGTGGTTGCGAAGCATCCAGGGATAGAGCGGACCTACCTTCGGATCGTTGCCCAAGCGGTTGGCCAGCCGCCATTTACGGGTGTCGTTGGAAATGGTCTTATCATCCAGGATGCGCAGGATCCGATCGCGCGAAGCTGCGGTGATCCGCACCTCAGCCTCGATTCGTTCGCGCAGGGCTTCCCAGGCTTCTCCGCCCGCGTCCACACGCACACGCGTAGCAATAGGCGCATAGCGGGCGCGCAAGATCTTCGCCACGCTGCGGGCGCGGTGGAGACTGACGTTGCGGTTATACTCAAAGACACCTTCCGGAGAGGAAAAACCGGTTACCTCAATTCCCTCGATCCGGTCCAGCCCGATACTCTCGATCAGACGGAACACCGAATCCATCGCCGCCTGGTTGGAGGCGTAAGAAGGGTCGTATTGAATCTCGTTGATACGGAAGTGAACGGGGATGCGAACGGCGCGGGCCGTCTCCGCGCGAAGCGGAAAAGCAGCTGCCGAAAGAACCAGCAGCGCACTGGTTAGTAGTATTTTACCCCGTTTTCTCATACGCTATTTGTTTCAAATGGAAAAACCAAATAGTCGTTTGACGGGGCAAAGGTACAAAAAAGAGCCAATGTTGTTAAATAATTAACAACTTATAAACAAGGAGGGTGCGCTGGAGGCGTTTCTATTCAGGTTTCAGCACGGAAGCCAGGCAGAGTTCATCCATCTGTGTCTGATCGATTTCCGAGGGGGCGTCGAGCATCACGTCGCGGCCCATGTTGTTCTTCGGAAATGCGATGTAGTCGCGGATGGTTTCCTGCCCGCCGAAGAGGGCGCAGACGCGGTCGAATCCGAACGCCAGGCCGCCGTGGGGCGGAGCGCCGAACCGGAACGCGTTGATAATGAAGCCGAATTTGGCCTCCGCATCCTCCGCGGAGATGCCCAGAATCTCGAACATCCGCTTCTGAACCTCCGCCTCGTGGATTCGGATGCTGCCGCCGCCGAGCTCCACGCCGTTGAGCACAAAGTCATACGCATTGGCGCAGACGCGCTCGAGGTCTTCCTTCTTGTTGGAATAGTACCAGTCGAGGTGCTCCGGCTTGGGGGCCGTGAAGGGGTGGTGCATCGCGTAGAAGCGCTGGGTCTCGTCGTCCCATTCGAAGAGCGGGAAATCCACCACCCAGAGGGGCGCGTAGTCGAAGGGTTTGCGCAGATCGAGGCGGTTGCCCATTTCGATACGGAGCACGCCGAGCTGCGTCTGGGTCTTGCGTTTGGCGCCGCAGAGGATCAGCACCAGGTCGCCCTTTGCGGCACCGGCCGCTTCGGCCGCCTGCTGCAGGATTTCGGGCGTATAGAACTTATCCACAGAGGATTTGATGCTGCCGTCCGCATTCCAGCGGATATAGACCATCCCCTTGGCGCCCACCTGCGGACGCTTGACCCATTCGGTGAGTTCGTCAATCTGTTTGCGGGTGTATTCGGCCGCGCCGGGAACGGCGATGCCGCCTATATATTCCGCGCCGTCAAAGACGCTGAACCCGTGGCCCTGCAGAAGGGCGGAGAGCTCGTGGAGCTTCATGCCGAAACGGATGTCCGGCTTGTCGCTGCCGTAGCTATCCATCGCATCGTACCAGGTGATGCGGGGCATCGGGTTGGGAATGTCGAAGTTGTGGATGGTCTTGAACAGGTGACGCATCATGCCCTCGAAGAGGCTGAGCACATCCTCCTGCTCCACAAAGCTCATCTCGCAGTCGATCTGGGTGAATTCGGGCTGGCGGTCAGCGCGCAGGTCCTCGTCGCGGAAGCAGCGCACGATCTGGAAGTAGCGGTCGTAACCGGCCACCATCAGCAGCTGCTTGAAGGTCTGCGGGCTCTGCGGCAGGGCGTAGAACTGCCCGGGATTCATGCGGGAGGGCACCACGAAGTCGCGGGCGCCTTCCGGAGTGGATTTGATCAGGAACGGGGTTTCGATCTCCAGGAAGTTCTTGCCGTCGAGGTAGTTGCGGACTTCGTGCGCAATCCGGTGGCGCAGCATCAGCGCGTTCTTGAGCGGATTCCGACGCAGGTCCAGGTAACGATAGCGGGCACGGAGGTCCTCGCCGCCGTCGGATTCATCCTCGATGGTGAAGGGCGGAACGGCCGACTCGTTGAGCACGGTGATGCCCGTGAGGTTCAACTCGATGTCGCCGGTGGGAATCTTGGCGTTCTTGCTGGCGCGCTCCTCCACCACGCCGGTGGCCTGGATGACGAACTCGCGGCCCAGACGGGCAGCGGTGGTGCGGACCGCCTCCGCGGAAGAATCGTCCACGCGGAGCTGGGTGATGCCATAGCGGTCGCGAAGATCCACGAAGGTCATGCCGCCCATTTTGCGAACCCGCTGGACCCAGCCGGCCAGGGTGACGGTCTGCCCGATGTTTGCGGCTCTCAGTTCGCCGCAGGTATGCGTTCTGTACATATCGTTACGTTTCTTTACGTTTATAATCGTTTACTTACGTTTAAACTCGTCTCCGAGCGCCGCCTTCAGCTGGTCCGCCCAGATGCGGTAGCCCGCCGCGTTGAGGTGGCAGCCGTCGGTGGTCAGGTCGTCCCGCAGGTCGCCCCCGGCGTCGCGCACCAGCGAAGCCAGATCCAGGTAGCGGAAATGGTAGGGTTCGGCCGCGGCCGCAATCCGCTCGTTCAGGGCGGCGGCGCGGGCGTTGAATCCTTCATATTCATCGGCATCCTTTCTGTTGAGCGGCAGGATGCTTTCCACAAAGAGCGGGACCTCCGGCAGGGCGGCGCGAAGGGCCTTCAGCAGCGCTTCGTAGTCGGGCCAAATGGCCTCAGGCGAGAGATCCGGATTCTTAACTAAATTGTTACAACCCCCGATAAGAACGATCGCAGCGGGGTTCTGTGAGGCTATCTCGTCCACGCGGGCGGTATAGCCCATCAGCTGGTCGCCTGCGATGCCGCGCATGTGCACGGGGTACTCTGCCAGGAGTTCATCCCAGGGGCCGAAGTCGATCATGCTGTCGCCGAAGAGCACCACGCCCCCCTTGCCCCGCGGCATCGAGAGGAACTGCGAGAGGCGGTCGTAGTAGTATTCGGCCATCCGGCCGTTCGGATTGTAAGAACCGTTCCAGTGGCGCACGCTCTCGAACTGCGCCTCGCTGAAACGGGCGGAGGTCGTCGCCATGGCCGTCTTGAGCCCCATCTGCCAGCCGAGCAGGCCCGCCAGTTTGGCGTAGCCGGCATCGTTCAGCCAACGGCCTTCCGAGTAGGAATAGGTCCGCTCCACGATGGCCTGGCTCATATGCAAATCAAGGTCAACCGTCTTGAAGAGGCCGCTCCGGTGACCAAATTCCGTGAGGTCGCGGTTGGCCTTCTTGGAGGCCGCCATGGCCGACGGATCCAGGTACTCCCGGTGGAACATCGTCACCCAGTAGAGCTCGGTCTCGGGCGAGATGCGGTGGAGCCGCTTGAAGAGCCGCTTTGTCTCGCCCACAAAGCGGTCGGTGAATTCCCGGAAATCGGAGATGCGCAGAATCGGATTTTCACCCCATGCCTCCAGAATCGCGGGATCCACATAGCCTCCCGCGCTGCGGGCCATGCTGCGCCGCGTCCCTTTGGCCCGGGTCAGCATCTGCTCTCGGAGGACCTCGGTCTGGCGCGCATAATCGTTGATTCCTACGCTGATAAAGAGTTTCTTAGGATGCGCGGCCGCAATGGCGTCGGCCCGCCGGCGAACCTCAGCGATGCCTTCGCCCGCTACGCCGCGGTTCTTGACGTGGGTCGTCTCGAAGATCTCCGCCCAAAGGCCACCCGCCAGCACATCGTCCCCCAGCAGCACACAATCCTCCGGCGTGATGCCCGGATCCGGAACGGTCCGCGAACAGCCGCAGCAAAGGGGAAACAACAGCGAAGCCATCAGAAGAATCCGTCGCATACTAGACATTGAAGAGGAAGTGCATGATGTCGCCGTCCTGCACCACATAATCCTTGCCTTCGCTGCCCAGTCGGCCGGCAGCCCGGCAGGCCGCTTCGGAGCCCAGCTCCACGAAGTCGGCATATTTGATTACCTCGGCACGGATGAACCCTTTTTCAAAATCGGTGTGGATGACACCGGCGGCCTGCGGCGCCTTGTCGCCCACCCGGATGGTCCAGGCACGGCATTCGTCGGCCCCGGCCGTAAAGAAGGTGCGCAGCCCGAGCAGCGCGTAGGTGGCCTGGATCAGCCGCACCACGCCCGACTCCTTCAGGCCGATCTCCTCGAGGAACATCGCCCGCTCGTCGGGATCTTCCAGCTCCGCAATCTCGGATTCAATCTTGGCAGAAATCACCAGAATCTGCGCATTTTCCGCTGCGACGGCCTGGCGGACCGCCTCAACATAGGCATTGCCCGAAGCGGCAGCCGCCTCGTCCACGTTGCAGACATAGAGCACCGGCTTGTCGGTGAGCAGGCAGAACTCGCGCGCGATCTTGCGCTCGTCCGGCGTGTCGAAGGAGACCTCGCGGGCGTTGCGGCCCTGCTCGAGCACCTCCTTGTAGCGGAGCAGCACCTCCAGCGCCTTTTTGGCCTGCTTGTCGCCGCCCGTCTGCGCCTGTTTCTGCACCTTGGCTATGCGGTTGGTAACCGTGTCCAGGTCCTTGATCTGCAGTTCAGTATCGATCACCTCCTTATCGCGGACCGGGTCCACGGAGCCGTCCACGTGGGTGACGTTCGGATCGTCAAAACAGCGCAGCACATGCAGGATGGCGTCGGTCTCGCGGATATTGGCCAGGAACTGATTGCCCAGGCCTTCGCCCTGACTGGCTCCCTTCACCAGGCCCGCGATATCCACGATTTCCACCGTGGCGGGAATGGTGCGCTTGGGGTGGCACATCTCCGTCAGCACATTGAGCCGCTCGTCGGGCACCGTGGTGGAGCCGATATTGGGTTCGATGGTGCAGAACGGGAAATTGGCCGCCTGCGCACGGGAGGAGCTGATGCAGTTGAAAAGGGTCGATTTACCTACGTTGGGAAGGCCGACGATGCCGCACTTCAATGACATGTTTTTCGCGTTTTAACAACCTGCAAAAGTAGTAATTTTCCCGCTACCCGAGAATGGAGACCAGCACGATGGCCACGATCACGGGCGGCGCGATATATTTGATCACGAAGAAAGTTCCGTCCAGCAGCCAGCGGGGAACCCGGATCTTGCCGCCGTTGGTCAGTTCTTCCACATAGACCGTCTTGCCGATCTTCCAGCCCACGAAGAGCACGATCAGCAGCGCGCCGAGGGTCATCATGAAGTTGGCCGAGGTGTAGTCGAAGAAGGTCATCAGGTCCATGCCGAAGATCTTCCGATCCGCGAGCGGGCCGTTCGCCAGCGAGCTGAGGGTGCAGAGGCCCAGCAGGAAAATGGTCAGGATGGCCAGGGTCCAGCCGCGCGAAATCTTCAGTCGCTCAGAGAAATAGGCCACCATCACCTCCAGCAGCGAGATGGCCGATGTGATGGCCGCCAGCAGGAAGGCGATAAAGAAGAGGATGGCGATGATGCCGCCGCCCGGCATATCGGCAAAGAGGGCCGGCAGCGTCACGAAGACCAGGCCGGGGCCCTGTTCCGGGCTATAGCCGAAGGCAAAGACGGCCGGCATGATGGCACAGCCGGCAATGATGGCGAACACCGTGTCGGCGCTCACCGTGGCGATGCTCTCCCGCAGGATGGAGGTATTCTTTCCGGCATACGAGGCGTAGGTGATGACCGCGCCCATGCCGAGTGAAAGCGAGAAGAAGGCCTGGCCCATGGCGGCCGCCACGGTCTTGCCGGTCACCGCGGAAAAATCGGGGCGGAAGAGGTAGCGGATGCCGTCGCCCGCGCCCGGCAGACACATTGCATAGATGGCGATGCCCAACACCAGGAAGAAGAGCACCGGCATCATCACCTTCGAGCATTTTTCGATACCGTTCTTCACGCCGAAGGCCACCACCGCCACGCTGGCCAGCAGGAAGATGGCCATGTAGATCAGCGGCGGAACGGTGGAGGAAACGGAACTGTTGAACAGGGCACCATAGTCGATTTCACCCGCGCGGGAGAAGGTGAAATTCAGCGCTTTAACCAGGTAATTTACACCCCATCCGCCAATCACCGGATAGAAGGCCATGATGAAGATGGCGGCCAGAATGCCCAGCACGCCGGCCAGCGGCCAGGCGGATTTCGGCGCCAGGAGGGCGAACGATTTGACGGCGTTGGCTCCGCCGCGGCGGCCGATCACGAACTCGCACAGCATCACCGGCAGGCAGAAAACCAGCACGAAGATCAGGTAGATCAGGATAAAGGCGGCGCCGCCGTTTTCCCCCACGAGATAGGGGAAGCGCCACATGTTGCCCAGGCCGACCGCGGAGCCGGCCATGGCCACGATCACGCCGAACGATGAGGAGAAGCTCCCTCTTTCAGATGCGCTCATAGACTTCAAAATCAAAGGTTAAACCGGAAGGTTCGTCTGTATGCGGGCCGTCTGTGGAGACCTTGCGCCACTCGCTTTCCGGAAGCTCCGGAAAGAAGGTGTCGGCATCCGGGATGACGGTATGGACGCGGGTGAGATAGACGCGGTCAGCCAGCGGGAGGGCCTGGTGGTAGGTGTAGCCGCCGCCGATGACGAAGGGCTCCTCAGCCCCTTCGAGCGCCTCTTCCAGCGAGGAGACCACCCGGACGTTGTCGAAGGGCGGGCGCTCCATCGGGAAGATGCTGATGATGATGTTTTCCCGTTTGGGCAGGGGTTTGTTGGGCAGCGAGACCCAGGTCATGTAGCCCATGATGACCGGATGGCCGCTGGTGATGCGTTTGAAATACTTGAAATCTTCCGAGATGTGCCAGGGAATCTCTCCCTTGCGGCCGATTGCGTTGTTCTCCGCAGCGGCGGCGATGATGCTGACTGTTTTCATACGGCAACGGGGGCTTTGATGGCGGGCCAGGGGTCGTAGTTTTCGAGGGTAAAATCTTCGTATTCAAAGGCGAAGAGGTCTTTCTTCGCAGGATTGAGCTTCATGGTTGGCAGCGCACGCGGCGTCCGGGAGAGCTGGAGTTCCACCTGGTCGAAGTGGTTGCGGTAGATATGGACGTCGCCGAAGGTGTGGACGAACTCGCCCGGCTCATAGCCGCAGACCTGCGCAATCATCAGGGTCAGCAGCGCGTAGGAGGCGATATTGAAGGGCACGCCCAGGAAGACGTCGGCGCTGCGCTGATAGAGCTGGCAGGAGAGGCGGTTGTTTGCCACATAGAACTGGAAAAGAGCGTGGCAGGGCGGCAGGGCCATCTGGTCCACCTCGGCCGGATTCCAGGCGCAGACAATATGCCGGCGGCTGTCCGGGTTCTTCTTCAGCTGCTCCACGACGTTTTTGAGCTGGTCCACATGGCCGCCGTCCGGGGTCGGAAAGCTGCGCCACTGATGGCCGTAAACCGGACCCAGGTCGCCGTTCTCGTCGGCCCACTCGTCCCAGATGGAGACGCCGTGATCCTTGAGATACTTGATGTTGGTATCGCCGGCGATAAACCAGAGAAGTTCGTAGATGATGGATTTCAGGTGGACCTTCTTGGTGGTCAGCAGCGGGAATCCGTCGGCCAGGTTGAACCGCATCTGGTAGCCGAAGACACTTTGCGTTCCCGTCCCGGTCCGGTCCTCCTTGAAGACACCGTTCGTCCGGATATGCCGCAGCAGCTCGAGGTATTGTTTCATAGGTGATGGTTTACAATCACAAAGATAGTCATTTTTGGCTTTCACTTCGCGGGGAATCAAAGGATCAGAACGACGGGAAGGTGGTCGCTGAGGCCGCCCTTGTAGTGGGGACCGGACCAGGTGCGGAGGGGTTTGTCGCCGGTGTAGCTCCCATCGGGCTCCAACAGGAACGGCGGCCGGAATATTTCCATGCTGGGTCCCGGCCCGGCGGCATATCCCCGAACGAAGAACTGGTCGATCAGCTCCCAGGTGCCGCGATACTTGATGGAGCCCTCCCCGGCGGCCGCAAGGGGTGCGGCAAGATTCACCAGCCCGGGGATCGGCAGGTCGATCTCCGCCGGCGTAGCGTTGAAGTCCCCGCAGACGATGAGGGGCTCCCGCCCTGCGGGGCTGGCGGCGGCGTCGATGGAATCGACGCAGGCGCGGAGCGCCTCCGCCGCGGCGTCACGCCGCGAGCGGCCCGCCGCCCCGCCCAGCTTCGACGGCCAGTGGTTCACGAACACATGGACGGTATCCCGCCACAGCACCCCTTTTACATATAATATGTCCCGCGTCGGCGGGTCCGTGGCAACCGGAACGGCCTCCACGCGCAGCACCTGAAAGGCATCGCGCCGGAAGAGCAGCGCCACGTCGATTCCCCGCCCGTCCGGCGAATCGCGGTGAATCCAACCATAATCGTAGGCAGCCAGCGGGGTCTTTTCCGCCAGGCGCCGGACCACGGTGGCGTTCTCTACCTCACACAGCCCGATCAGCACCGGCACCTCCCCATAGGTGTCCGCCGCCACCAGGATGGTTTTGGCCACCCCGATCAGCTTTCGGTCCATCTTTTTCCACGTCCAGTGGCGGGCCCCGCCGGGCGTAAACTCCTCGTCGCGCGTCAGCGGATCGTCATAGGGATCGAACGCGTTCTCCAGGTTCCAGAACAACAAAACGGAGCGTACCAGAAGGGCTGCCCCGAGCATCAGAAAATTCATTCGGCACATCGCTACCTCCTCATTGTATGTCTGAAGCAAAGATAGGATTTCTGGGGCTCCCTTCCAAACCGAATTTCGCCTCACTTGCGCGCTGTTTTGTTTTTCCTTACTTTTGTGGAGGAAAACAATGGCTTACTTCATGAGCGCCAAGCAAGAGCGATACGAAACCCTGTTGGCTCAGGCCAAAGCCCTGCTCGAGGGCGAGAGCGACCCGGTGGCCCGGATGGCCAACCTCGCCGCCTTGATTCACACCACGTTCGGTTTCTGGTGGACCGGCTTCTACCGGGTCTCGCCTGCGCCGCTTTCCGGAACGGAAACCGGAGAGACCCCCGTTTTGCTGCTCGGGCCGTTCCAGGGCCCGGTCGCCTGCATGCGCATCGCCTATGGGCGCGGAGTCTGCGGCACCGCCTGGAAGGAACGCCGCACGATTGTCGTCCCCGACGTCGAGGCCTTCCCCGGCCACATCGCCTGCAGCGCGCTCTCCCGCAGCGAGATCGTCGTCCCCATCTTCGCCCGCCCTACTCCGGGCACCCCGGCCACCGGCACGCAAATCCCGGTCATCGCCGTCCTGGATATAGACAGCGAGCGCCTGGCCACCTTCGATGACACAGACGCCCGCTATCTCGAGCAGCTTGTCGCGCTCCTTTAGAACTGCAGAGCCACGCCGGTGGGTCCGTAGCGGAGGGTCAGGTTGTTGTTGATCTTCTTCCGATTGCTAATGAGCTGGTACTCATTGATGATCATCCAGACACCGCCAACCAGGGACGTCGTCAAGGAAACGACCAACAACGTGGCTACGGCGGAATTCGTGTAACCGCTCTGCGCCAGGGAAGTCATGACGCCGGAGAGGAATCCTCCGCCTATCGAGAGGCTGAGGGCAATCACCCGGTCAGAAAGCAGGTCGTTCTGCCGGTTCAAGAGATCCACGTACTGCATATTCTGGAACTGCTGTTCGGGATTCGGCAGCGCCGTGCCGTCAGAGAGTCGTTCCTGAACGGTAGAGTTCTGCGCGGGAAGCCGTTCGGCGATGGTCTGCGCGCCGGCCAGCCCGGCAACGGTCATCAGAACCAACATGAGGAAAAAGTACTTTTTCATAGGAGCATGTTTTTTGTGTATATAAAAGCTATCATTCTCTATCCCTGAGCAATTTATCGTGCTCCTCCCTTTGGGGGCATCGTCCCGGCTCGCGAGGCACTGACGGCGCGGGTGAGGGCGATGAAATCCTCCACGGAGAGGCGCTCGGGGCGCTCGTCGAGGAAGGGCAGGTCGTCGCCGGCGATGCCGATGCTGCGCAGGGAATTACGCAGGGTTTTGCGGCGCAGGCCGAAGGTGGCCTTGACGATCCGTCGCAGCAGCGCTTCGTCGCAGCCGGCCTCCACGCGGGCGTTGCGCGACAGGCGGATGACGGCCGACTTGACCTTGGGCGGCGGCACGAAAGCCCCCTCGCCCACCGTGAACCGGTATTCTATATCGTACCACATCTGCAGCAGCACGGAAAGAATACCATAGGTCTTGTTCCCCGGCCCGGCCGCAAGCCGTTCGGCGACCTCCTTCTGGATCATGCAGACCACCTCCGGAACGAGCTCGCGATAATCCAGGATATGGAAGAAAATCTGGGAGGAGATGTTGTACGGGAAGTTCCCAATCACGGAAAACGGCTCCGCGAAGATCTTGTCCAGCGGCAATTTCAGGAAGTCCGCCTGAAGCAGTCCGGGGGCCAGCGCCGGATAGTGTTCCCGCAGGTAAACCACCGATTCCCCGTCGATCTCGACCACCTTGAGCGTCGCCTGAGACGGGGCTGCCGGGGCCGTCCGCTGCAGGAGATACTGCGTGAGGACCCCCATGCCGGGGCCGACCTCCAGGATGCGGGGCGTCGCCGAGAGGGAATCGACGATGGCGCGGGCGATCGACTGGTCGGTCAGAAAATGTTGGCCGAGGGCTTTCTTGGGGCGGACATCCATGGCTGTTGGGCGGGGGCGTAAAACCGCAGGCGCGGTCTGAAAACAATACGGGCGGCAGAAGTTCCGCCGCCCGTCGAAAGTAAAATCTTAGTTGGCGTACACCGTTACGAAAGCCTTGCGGACATCGCGGTTGAAGGTGTTGCGGCCCTTGGGAGCCTCCGGATTCTTGCCGCCGGTGCAGGAAGCGATCACGGCGATATTGTCCTCCAGGTTGAAGGCAAACATCGTGGAGAGACCATAGGTCACACCCGTCGAGAGATACACGGTGTAACCTTCCACATCCGTCGAGTTGGTGCCGAAGAACATGCCGGAACGTTTCTTGTGAACCTGCAGGCGCAGGATTTCCTGGACGCTGGCAGCGCTCAGGATGCGTGCCTGGTTGAACGGGCAGACACCGCCGTTCATCATCGTGGCCACGAAGCGGGCGAGGTCGTTGGTGGACATGCCCAGACCCGGCGTGCCGGCGAGCTTGAAGGTATCTTCGCCGATCTCATAATCGCTCCAGTCGTGGTTCTTGTAAATATTGGCGACATTGACCAGATAGTCGTTCTTGTCCTGCGACCAGTTGTAGCCGGCGGTCAGCAGCGTGCGGTCCGTCTTCCCGGGATCGAAGATGGCACCTTCCAGCTCCAGCGGCTCGAAAACGTTGGCTTTCAGATATTCGTCATAGCGCTGGCCGGTCACCTTCTCCACGATGGCTGCCAGGATGAGGGCGTTGCGGCCCGTTGCGAAATAAGCGACACCCGGCTTGCCGGTGGGGCGGAAAATGTTGGCCGCATCGGGGTTCTTGTCGGGGTTCATGTATTCGATGGAGAGGAACTCCTTGGGTTCACCGATCGTAGAGGTGTTGGTCAGCAGCATCTTGATGGTGATCGGCAGATCCGGGTAGCGCGGGTTGCGCACCTTGAAGCCCAGGTAGTCGGAGATATCGCCCGTCAGGCTGATCTTGCCCTGCTCCACCAGTTGCATGGTGGCCACCACGGCGAACGGACGGACGACGGCGCCCAGCCGGAAAATATGGGACGTGGTCATCTCGGTGCCCTTCTTCAGGTTGGAGACACCATACGATTTGGAAAGAACGATATCGTTGTCACGCAGGAGGATCACGTTGGCGCCAACGATTTCCTGATCATTCACAATGGCAGCAACTTCTTTTTCAAACTTCTCCGCTTTCTTGTCCCGTTTGGGCTTGGCGGAAACGGGGAGGCACATGAGCAATGCAGCGGCAGCTACAGCGACAAAAGCAATTTTCTTGATCATAATGCAGTGTGTTAGATTCTACAAATGTAGAGAAAAATTGGTACTTTTGCACAAGTATGGCCGAGAAAAAAACAAAGGAATCGCCGCTCATCGCGCAGTGGAACGCCGTCAAGGCGCAGTACCCCGATACAATCCTGCTCTACCGGGTAGGTGATTTCTATGAGACCTTCGGAGAGGATGCCGTAACGGTGAGCAAGACGCTGGGAATCGTGTTGACGCGGCGCGCGAGCGGTGCGGGCAGCTACACCCCGCTGGCCGGCATTCCCTACCACGCCATCGACAACTACCTGCCCCGCCTGGTGCAGGCCGGCTTCAAGGTGGCCGTCTGCGACCAGCTGGAAGACCCGAAACTCACCAAAAAACTGGTCAAGCGCGGCGTCACGGAACTCGTCACGCCGGGTGTGGCTTATAACGATAACCTGCTCACGCAGAAGGAGAACAACTTCCTGGCGGCGGTGGCTTTCGACGAGAGCAGCCGCAGCGACGGCCAGGGTGCGGCGGGTGTCGCGTTTCTGGATATCTCCACCGGCACCTTCCGGGTGGCGCAAGGTTCGCTGGACTATATCGAGGTCCTGCTCTCCGACTTTGCCCCCAAAGAGATTCTCGTGGAGCGCAGTTTCCTCGAGGGCTTCCGCAGGCGCTTCAACACCAAGGCTTTCGTCACCACGATGGACGAGTGGGCCTTCGTGGGAGAATCCTGCCGCCGCAAGTTGCTCGAGCGCTTCGGCACCGATACACTGAAAGGCTTTGGCATTGAGGATATTCCCCTGGGTATCACCGCCGCCGGCGCGGAGCTCTTCTATATGGAGATGACCTGCCACACGGAGCTGGGCCACATCCGCTCGATCGGGCGGATTGACGAGAACGACTTCGTCTGGATGGACCGCTTTACGATGCGCAACCTGGAGCTGTTCGCCCCGCTGGGCGGCCCGGAAGGGGTTTCACTGCTGCAGGTGATCGATCGCTGCTGCTCGCCGATGGGCGCCCGCCTGCTCCGGCAGTGGCTCGCGATGCCGCTTAAGGATTGCGCCCGGATCCGGGAACGCCACGATGCGGTGGAGGCCTTTCTGGCCCAAGCGGAGCGGCTGGATGCCGTCCGCGAAAAGATCGGAGAGATCGGCGACCTGGAGCGGATCATTTCCAAGGCGGCGGCCGGCCGGATCGCGCCGCGCGAAGCCCTGCAGCTGGCCCGCGGCCTGCATGCCATCGAAGCCATCAAACAGCAACTTACGGAGGCACCCCTGAAGGAACAAGCCCAAAGGCTCGATATCTGCACCGATCTTTATACCCTGATTACCAGCACGATTCTTCCGGAAGCAGCAGCGGCCGTCGGCAAGGGCGAAGTGATCGCCGCCGGCGTGTCGGAAGAACTCGACGAACTGCGCCGTATCCGCACGGACGGCAAGCAGATCCTGCTGCAAATCCAGGAAGCCGAGAAGGAGCGCACCGGAATCGCTTCGCTCCGTATCGGGTTCAACAACGTTTTCGGGTACTACCTCGAAGTGCGCAATACCTTCAAGGACAAAGTGCCGCCGGAGTGGATCCGCAAGCAGACGCTCGTCGGCGCGGAGCGCTACATTACCGAAGAACTCAAGCAGTACGAAGAGAAGATCACGGGCGCAGAAGAGCGGATTCTTCAGCTGGAGGCCGCCCTTTACGCCGAGGTGGTCCGCCATATTCAGGAGCTGATTCCGATGCTGCA
This sequence comes from Bacteroidales bacterium, assembly GCA_017544005.1. Lineage (GTDB taxonomy): Bacteria > Bacteroidota > Bacteroidia > Bacteroidales > UBA932 > Cacconaster. The sequence goes on along the minus strand of JAFYEZ010000037.1, from coordinate 104,007 downwards.
GGAGGATGCCGCGGTGGTGGCACGGCTGGACTGCCTCGCCTCCTTCGCCGACCTGGCCCGCACCAATCACTACTGCCGCCCCGAGGTGAACGATTCGCTGGCGCTGGAGATTACGGACGGAAGACATCCGGTAATCGAAACCCTGATGCCGCCGGGCGAGGCCTATATCGCCAACAACCTCTACCTCAACAATGAAGACCGGCAGATCATGATTCTGACCGGTCCGAACATGGCCGGTAAATCGGCCTTCCTGCGGCAGAGCGCGCTGATTGTGCTTCTCGCGCAGATCGGCTCCTACGTGCCGGCCTCTGCCGCCCGGATCGGCCTGGTGGACAAGCTCTTCACGCGCGTGGGCGCCTCCGACAACATCTCGCGCGGCGAATCTACCTTCATGGTGGAGATGCTCGAGACGGCCACCATCCTGAACAACCTCTCGCCGCGGTCGCTGGTGCTGCTGGACGAGATCGGGCGCGGAACCAGCACCTTCGACGGCATGTCCATCGCCTGGGGAATCGTGGAATACCTCCACGGCGACAACCGCCCCACCGACCAGCGGCCCAAGACGCTCTTCGCCACCCATTATCACGAACTGAACGAACTCGAGAACCTGTACAAACGGGTTCATAACTTCCATATCTCGGTCAAGGAGATCGACGGTAAGGTCATTTTCCTCCGCAAGTTGTGCGAGGGAGGTGTTTCCCACAGTTTCGGTATCCATGTCGCCCGGCTCGCCGGCATGCCGCAGGCAGTCGTCGCGGCGGCGGAACGCAAACTGAAGGAACTCGAGAACGCGGCCCCGTCCCAAAGCGGATCCGCTCCGAAAAAACCTGCTGCCAGGCCGATGCAACTCTCCCTGTACCAGCTCGACGACCCGTTGCTGCTGGATATCAAGAAACAACTCAAAGAGGCGAACCTCAACGCGATGTCGCCCCTGGATGCATTTGATCTGATCAGAGAACTCAAGAACAAAATCGGACTGTAGGAGGAGACATGAAGGGACTTTTCAAACGCGCCGGCGGCCTGCTCAGGACCGCCCTCGAAAGCGTGGCGATGGCCGCTTCGCAATTCAAAAACGACCGCTTCCGGACCGGGCTCTCCCTCGCGGGGATCGCCATCGGCATCTTCTCGACGGTGGGCGCGCTGACGGTGGTGGATTCCCTGGAGCGCACCATGAACGACGGCCTTTCCGACTTTGGAAAGGATGTCGTCCTGGTGGAACAGATTCCGCTGGAGCCGGACCTCGACGAGGAGGGAACCTTCCGCTGGTGGAACTACATTTCCCGGCCACCGGTCACACGGGAGGAGTACCGCTTTCTGGCGGACCATGGAGAAACAATCAACGAATTGTGCTATTCTTGTTATTTTAACAACGATGTTATTATCGGCGTTATAGGTGACTGGAAACTGGTTGTTCGCAACCCCATCCAGACGGGCCGCGCCTTTTCCGCCGCAGAACTCTCGGGTGGAGCCGCCGTGGCCGTGGTCGGGGCAGATTATGCCAAGGCCCACCCGGGAGAGAAGACCCTCTCGATCGACGGCCGGCGGTTTGACGTGATTGGCACCTTCGCGCGAAGCGGCGTGAGCGCCGTTTCCCTGGCCGATATCGACGCGGCGGTGGTGATTCCCGAGGAGGCAGCCCGCAGGCTCCCTTCGGCCGCCGAGGCCCGGTGCGTGCTGGCTGCGCGGCCGGTGGCCGGGGTTTCCGAGGCCGCCTTTGATGCGGAGCTCCGGCGACTGCTGCGCCAGGTGCGGCACCTCGACCCGCAGGCGGAAGACAACTTCGCCCTCAACCGCTTCTCATTGATTGCAAAAGAGATAGCGGAACTCTTCTCGCTGGTGGATACCATCGGCTGGATCGTGGGCCTCTTCTCGCTGCTGGTCGGCGGCTTCGGGATCGCCAACATTCTCTTTGTGGCCGTCCGGGAGCGGACGCGGCAGATCGGGATCCAGAAGGCTCTGGGAGCTACGCGCGGCCGGATCTCCCTGCAGTTCCTCACGGAGGCGGCCGCCCTCTCGGCCGCGGGCGGCGCCATCGGACTCGTCGGCGTGGCGCTCATCACCCTGCTGCTGCGCCGCAGTCCCGTTCCGTTCGTACTCTCCGGCGGGCATATCGCAGCCGGCTTGACGGTGGCCTTATTGATAGGAATTGCGGCCGGAATGGCTCCCGCCATCTCGGCCGCAAAGATGCATCCCGCCGTGGCTCTCATCAGCCCGGAAGGCGATTTCTAGAAGAAGCGTGCGCGGTAATCCTTGATGTTCGCCTCGGTGGAAATCACGGGGTCGAGCACCTGGAGCGCGTAGTCTGCACGCTGGCTGACGCGGGTGTCCACGTCGTCCTCCAGGAAGTAGGTACCGGTGTTCTTGCCGGTAACCTGGAAGACCGTCACGCCGTACTCAGCCTTGACCGGACCGCAGAGCTTGCCTTCCGGTGCATTGACCACCGCACCGAGCAGGGCACCGCTCTGGTACTGGGAGCCGAACGACATGCCGTTTCCGTGGTTGATGGTCAGGTTGTAGTGTGCTGCCACATCCTGCAGGGTTGCGCAATCCTTGATCTCCTCAGCCACTTTGGCGCGGAGATTTTCGAGGCTCTTGTCGGAACGGATGGCAAAAGCAAACTGCTCTGCCACATCCTGCAGCGCCACCGTACCTTCCTTGCGGACCTCGGTGACAGCAGCCACGAAATAGTACTTGTTATCCACGATGATGACATCGGAAACGCTGTTCTTCTTGGTCTTCTTCTCGAACACCCAGCGGACCAGTTCGCGTGCGTTCTCCACCACACCGATCCGGCGGGTCGATTCGGTCACGTTCTGAACCGGGATGACCGGGAGGTTCTCCTCGCGGCAGACCTCGGCGAATTTCTCATACTTGCCGTTCGACTTGTCGGAAAGCTCGGTTGCCTTCATCAGGAAGTCGCGGTAGGTCTCTTCCGAAGGGAGAATGTTGCCCACCAGGCGGGCGAGCTGAACCTTCTCCTTGGCGCGGGTACGCTCGGTGACATAGAGCACGAAGAGCGTCTGCGCGTTGATGCTGCGGACCTTCACCACTTTGCCGGCGTTCGGCGCAAAGACCACGTCGAAGTCGCTCAGGCCGTTGGCTGCGGTGATCTGCTGGGTAAGCCAGCCCATCTCGTTGAAGGCCTCCGGAACGGTGCGGGAAGCCTTGGCGGTCTTGACCAGTTCGTCAGCGCCTGCCTCGTCATTGAGGGCGAATGCGGCATAATAGACGTGTGCCGAGTCTGCCACCTGGCCCCGGTCTGCCACGCGGACTGCGGAGAAGGTGTTGCCGTCCTCGCGGATCTCGCTCACCTTGGCGCCGCGGCCGAATGCCACAGCCTGGAACTCGGGTTCACCCTCGAGCTCATCCTTGGCATACCAGGTGTTGTCCCACTTGGCATCGGAGTGCAGGGCGATATAGTTCTTGAGGTTGTCGGCGGTCTTGAAACCTTCGTACACCTCGTCGAACGCCTCGCGCTTGGCCTCGATATCAGCCTGGCTCGGCTCCACCTCGAACATCACATATTCGATGTCGCGGTTGGCCGGCTGCTTGAGGTTGTCCTTGCGGGCATTGTAGTAAGCCTTGACTTCCGCGTCGCTTACGGTCACGGTGCTGTCCGGTTCGAAACCGAGCGGAATCGTCACGTAGTCAACGTCGTAGGTGGTATTGTTCTCAGCCACGAGCGCGGCCTTCTCAACATTGTTCTCGAGCGAGGTGGCGTGGATCAGGGCTGCATATTTGCTGTAGAGCTGCGCGTCATAGATGTTCTTCTCGAGGAGGTTCCAGTACGCTGCGGACTGACCCGACGCGTCGTCGTCAATCGACTGCACGAAGTTCAGCAGGGCGCCGCGGTTGAACGCGCCGCTCTCGTCTGCGAAGATCCGCTGCTGGAGCAGCACTGGCGAGATGTTCTCGCCCTGGGTCAGGTCGAACATCTCCTGGTTGCCAACATAGATGCCGGCCTTCTCCGCCTTGGGGGCGAAGACGAGGTCGGTGTAGTAGTCCTGCCAGGTGATGTCGCGGATCGAAGCCTGCGCCTGCTCGCTGTTGGTGTTCTGGCCCATCATGCCATAGAGCTTGACGTAGTTGTCGTAGTCCTCGTAGAATTCCCTGTAATTAATGTTCTTGCCGTTCATCTCGCCCACTTTGTTGTCGGAAGACATCATCTGGAATGCCGACTGCAGGGTCTGCGGGTCGATAATGAACGACAGCAGCGCCAGTGCGACGAGGATGGTAATCAAAATCCCGAATTTTACACGGATTTTCTCTAATACCGCCATATTGCTAATTATTTAATGTTTTGCGTTTTCAGTTAGGGGTGCAAAAATAATCAATTTTCTTTAAAAAGAAGCGGACCGATAAAGTTCGCCGAGTCGATGACCACTTCCGTGGAATCGGATATGCGTGAAAAAGAGTCGAACGGCTTGAGGATGACGGTAAAGTTGGCCCGCTCGTCGGACTCCATGCCGTATCCCTGCATGATCCCCTGCGGCGAGGTGATTTTTACGTAACAATCCGTATAGATCCGTTTTTCATCCTGCACCCAGTACATCGTATCGGAGACCATCCGCTCGCGCTTGGGAATGTTGACGATGGTCACGTTGCCGTAGGCCTTCCACTCCTCGCGGCCCACCGTGGTGATGTGGCGCGCCTCGTCGGCATCGACCGTGGTCTCCAGGGCCCCGTCGGCCGTATAGGCATCCACGTGAATTCCCTGGGGGTAGTGGTCGTAGGACTGGTCCAGGGAGTCTTTGCGGAACTCGAAGTGCTGCATCACCGGCGCGGTCATCCGCATCGTGACGGCCCCCTTCTCCGACTGCACGATTTCCATGTTATAGACCACCTGCATCGGGGTCAGTTCGAAGTCGATCGGGGTGGATTCCGGCTGTCCGGAACAGTTATAAAAAAGCGTTATAGCCGCGCAGGCGGCTATAACGCAAAGTACTTGGTGTCCAGCAAAGCGGCGCATTACTTGGAGGTACGGACGCGGGTCGCCTCGCGCATGCCGCCGCAGTTGACGGTGTAGGAGTTGCCGTCCACCACGTCATACATGAAGGCGTCTGCCGAATTCGGGAAGTAACGGGAGTACTGTGCAATCAGGTTGTTGGCCTCGGCCTCGAGGGAAGCGTCAGCCTCTTTGGCCTTGCGCATGTAATCCACTGCCACCCAGTACGGTGCGCGAACCTCAACCTCATTGCCCGAGCATTTCTGCGAGCCCCAGATGGTGCCGATCAGGAAGTATGCCTTCCCGGCAAGGTTGGCATTGAGTTCCGGAACCTGCTTGGCCAGTGCGACAGCATCCGCGCTCTTGCCGACCTTCTTAAAGGTGAAGGTTGCCAGCTCGAGCTTGTAGTCTGCGATGCGGAGCACATCGTCCGGGTTGGTGGCGTCGAGCTGGTCGATGGCGTGGGAAAGCGCCTTGGCGGCAGCTGCGTTCTCGTCACGGGCAGAGTAGAGCTTGTAGAGGTAGTATGCGGACTGCGGAGAAGGATCCACTTCGTTGAGGGATTCGACAGCTTTCAGGTAGAGGTCGGTATCCACGCAATCGGAGGTTGCGAGCATCTTCACCATGTTGGCAAGCAGCGCCTTGTCGGTCGGGTTGGCTTCGTAGCGCGGGGTGAAGAGGGCGATCAGGTTGTCGCAGGATGCCACACCGCTGTCAATCAACAGCTGTTCGACGGCTGACTTGGCGGAAGCGATATCCTTGGCTTTGCTGTTCTCCATATACTCGGCGATCTCGGTGTAGCCCGCCATGACTTCGTCCGCCATCAGGGCTCCGCTCTTGTAGAGGTCTACCGACATCTGCATGTAGTTGACGAAAACCGAAGGGGAGCAAGCGGCGCCGACGGTGGAAACCAGCGGCTTGAGCATGTCGTAGCCCTTCTTCTTGTCAGCCTTGAAATAGTTGATGATATCGATGGCCTTATTGTTGAACGAAGCGTTGCGATAGGTCGGATAGTATTCAGCACGAACGTCGTGCAGCCAGAGCAGGGAGTCGAGCAGTTCCTGACGGCGAACGGGATCCTTCTGGTTGAGGGAAATCTCGCGGCGCAGGATTTTCTGGCCGTTGATGAGCATGTTCTGGTTCGCGGTCGGCGGGCAGAGCGAGATGGCTTTGCGCCACATCGGAGTCGCCTCGGCGATATTGTTCTGCTTCATGTATTCCGAATAGTACGACAGGTACTTGATGCACTCGGCGCTGTCTGCACCGAATTTACCTTGTGCAAACACGGAGGCGCTCAGAACGAGTGCGAGAAGGATTACTGCTGCTTTTTTCATACCACAAAGTTAAAAATTATTCGTACAACTGTTTGAGGAACCAAATATCGTGCAAACTGAACGAAATATGGAACGTAAAGTAGGTTTCTCGGATTAATTGATCTTCCGTCGTGCCGCGCTGTCCGGCCGTAAATCCCAGATTGATAGCATTATAGTATCTTGACACGGGGATCGAGACGCCCAGCGTGAGTCCGCGGTCGGTTACCTGGTGGCCGTTGAGGGAGAGGTAGCTCCGCTCGTAGAAGAGGCCGCCGTGGTAGGTCAGGCGCTTGAAGAAATAGCGGATGTCGTAGCGGTTCGGCGTCAGCTCGCCGCCCAGGCGGAATGACTGCTGGCAGCACGGGGTGAAGTTGACGCCCGGGGTCGCCGCAAAGTTGCTGTTCCGCCAGTCCTGACGGGTATAGTCGAATCCGATCATCCAGCCGTCCGCGCTCCGCAGCGTGAGGCCTGCACCGATTTCTGCCGGCATCTTGTAACCCGCCAGGGGCGTTGTGACGTCGGTGATGGTATCGGTGGCAGAGGCCACACCGTAGGCAAAGCGTCGTTCCTCGCCGGAGAGGGTGGTCCCCAGCTGGTAGGTGGCGCCCACGGTCAGGGCCGTCTTCCTGCCCAGCTTCTGCTCATACTGCAGGCCGAACTTGGCGTTGATGCCGCTCAGGTAGTCGTCCCAGCCGGAATTGATGGAGCGGTACACCGAGCTCGAGGTGAAGAGCGCGTAGCTGTAGCGGTTGATGTTTCCAAAATAATACTGCCCGTCCACGCCCACGCTCAGGCAATCCCAGAGGGTGACGCCTGCGCCCAGGAAGGCTTTGTAGAGGCCACCCTGACCCTGACGGAAGTACTGGATGTCGCCCAGCGCTGCGAGCAGCTCTTCCGACTGTTCATAAGACCGGAGGCTGTAGCCTACCGAACTGTAGGGCATGATACCCGCCTTGAAGGCCGAATTCTTCCACATCGGGAACGAGAAGACGATGTGGTTCATATTGAAGGTATTGTTGGCGGAGCGGAGTGTGCCGGTTGCGCCCGGCGTGCCGCTCGTGGCCGCATCGGCCGAATAGATCACGTTATTGGAGAGCACGCCGAAATCCATCATGAAGGATTTGGCCTCTCGCGCGGTGACGGCTGCGGGATTCAACACATTGATAAAGCGGACGTTGCGATCAGCCAGACCGATGCCGCCCATCGTGGCGTTATAGGTGGTTCCCGCGCCGGAGAGCTGTCCGAAACCGAAGAGCGAGTAGGGCGAATACCCGGTATCGGCCAACACTTCCTGGGCGGAAAGTGCGGGCGCTCCGAGCAGAACCAGGAGCAAAACCGGGAGAATCAGACGTCCGTTGCGCTTCATTTTCGAGCAATTTAGAATTGCAAAGATGATAATTTTGAGCGACTACAGCAACTTTAATTCAAACTTTGTGCCGTTGCGGCCGCGTTCCCGGTGCCTTCGGCAAGGTTGTGGATCAGCTGCACGGCCCGCGAAACGGTCGTCACTCCTTCACATTTGATATAGAGCCGCGTCTCGTTCTGCACTACGCTGTAGCGCCGGCCGGCGGCGAGAATGTTGGCCATCACGCGATCGAATGTCTTGGTTTCGAAGAATTTGGCCATCGGATTCTGGATAAAGTAGGCCAGCATGATGTTCTTCTTGAGCACCACCCGCTCGATGCCGATCCGCTGGGCTTCCCTCCGCAGGCGGACCACATCCATGAGCGCCACCACCGGCTGCGGCATCGGCCCGAAGCGGTCTTCCAGCCCCTTGGCGAACCGTTCCAGGTCGGCCTCGCGGCTCAGCGAGTCGAGTTCCTTGTAAAGCCGGATCTTCTCGGAGGGAACATTGACATAGTCGTCCGGAATGAGGATTTCCATGTCGGTCTCCACCTGCGTATCGACGGTGGCCGCAAGCACAGGCAGATCGGCGGCCGTGATGCCCTCTTTGCGGTGCTGGATGTTCTCCTGCTCCTCCTGACGGATCATTTCCGGCAGCTCGGACATCGCTTCGCTCAGGATCCGCATGTAGGTTTCGAAGCCCATTTCCGCAATGAAGCCGCTCTGCTCCGCGCCCAGCAGATTGCCCGCACCGCGGATATCCAGATCCTGCATGGCGATATTGAAGCCGCTTCCCAGGTCGGAAAAGGCTTCAATGGCCTTGATGCGGCGGCGCGCCTCCTCGGTGATGCCGTCCATTGAAGGCACCACCAGGTAGCAGTAGGCCTTCACGTTGCTGCGCCCCACGCGGCCCCGCAGCTGGTGCAGGTCGGAGAGGCCGAAGCGCTGCGCCTGGTTGATGATGATGGTATTGGCGTTGGGGATATCGATGCCGTTCTCCATGATGGAGGTCGAGAGTAGGATGTCGTACTCACCGTTGATGAAATCCAGCATCCGCTGCTCCAGCTCCTGCGGGTCCATCTGGCCGTGGGCCACGCAGATTTCGGCCTCGGGAACGAGCCGGTGCAGGATTTCGCGGATGGAGAGGATGTCCTCAATCCGGTTGTGGACGAAGAAGACCTGGCCGCCGCGCTCCATCTCGCGGGAGATGATGTCGGCGATGGTCTCGTCGTCAAAATGGATCACTTCCGTATAGACCGGCAGGCGGTTCGGCGGCGGGGTGTTGATGATTGAAAGGTCGCGCGCCCCCAGCAGGGAGAACTGCAGTGTACGGGGGATCGGGGTGGCGGTCAGGGTGAGGGTGTCCACCGTGGCCTTCAGCTGACGCAGCCGCTCCTTGGCGGTAACGCCGAATTTTTGCTCCTCATCGATGATCAGGAGCCCCAGATCTTTGAATTTAACAGTTTTATTAAGTAGTCGGTGGGTGCCGATGATGATATCGATCTTTCCGGCCGCCAGGTCTTCCTGTAACTGCTTGATATCCTTTGCGGTACGCAGACGGCTCAGGTAATCCGTGCGGCACGGGAACCCCTTGAGGCGCTCGGAGAAGGTTTTGTAGTGCTGCAGCGCCAGGATAGTGGTCGGCACGAGCACAGCCACCTGCTTGCTGTCGCAAACCGCCTTGAAGGCGGCCCGGATGGCGATTTCGGTTTTGCCGAAACCCACGTCGCCGCAGATGAGGCGGTCCATCGGGTGGATGCTCTCCATATCCTCCTTGACGGCGAGGGTCGCCTTGACCTGATCGGGGGTGTCCTCGAACAGGAAGGAACTTTCCAGCTCCTGCTGGAGATAGGTATCGCCCGAGAAGGCGAACCCCTGCGACTGCTGCCGCTGGGAATAGAGCTGGATCAGGTCTTTGGCGATATCCTTGACCTTGGCCTTGGTGGCGGCCTTCAGGTTTTCCCAGGCTTTGGTGCCGAGCTTGTAGATCTTGGGAGGCTCGTCGTCGCGCGAGCGATATTTGGAGATGCGGTGGATGCCATGGATGGAGACGAAGATCACATCATTGTCCCGGTACTCCAGTTTGATGGCCTCCTGCACACGGCCGCCGATATGGGTTTTGACCAGACCGCCGAACCGGCCCACACCGTGGTCGATATGCACCACATAGTCGCCGATCTGCATCGAAGTCAAATCGTTGATAGTCAGCCGCTCGCTTTTTTCCACGCGGCGGCGGATCTTGATCTTGTGGTAGCGTTCGAAGATCTGGTGGTCGGTATAGAAACAGGTGCGGGAAGCCTTGTCGATAAATCCTTCGTGAAGGGAAAGCGGAAGGAAGGCGGGGCGCACGCCGCTGCCGATATCGCGCAGAATCTGCTGGAGGCGGAGGGTCTGCGACTCGTTGGGGCTGAGAATGGTCACCTTGTATCCGGACGCCGTTTTCTCTTCGATGTCGCGGGCCAGGATTTCAAAATTCTTGTTGAAGGTCGGCTGGGGAACGACGTTTCCTTCGCCGGCGGGAGCCAGGGTCGCTTCCGTCAAATCCCAGCGGACGGTGCCCTCCGGGAGGATCTCTTCGAGGGCTACGTACTCCGAATCGGCGTGGTTCTGCGAGAGGTCCGGAAAGATTTCCACCCGCTCCAGCTCGGCCGTGGAGAACTGGGTGTTGACGTCGAAACGACGGATGGAATCCACCTCCTCTCCGAAAAAGTCAATCCGGTAAGGTTGGTTGTCAGAATAGGAAAAAATGTCGATCAGGCCGCCCCGGACCGCGAATTCGCCCGGTTCGGAGACAAAATCGGCCCGATGAAAGCCATTTTCAAACAACAAGTCTGTTACAAAACTATGTGAAAGCTTATCTCCGCGGGAAATTTGCAAAACTGCCGCCTGTGTGGCGCCCTTTTTGAGCACTTTTTCCGCCAGCGCCTCCGGATAGCTCACGAGGAGCTTCGCAGGGGTCGTTCCGGGGGTGGGCAGCGTGGCCAGATCAAAGGTCGCCTGCTGCAGCGCCGCTTCGAAATCCGCCGAATCCCGCTCGCCGGCCAGATTGGTAAGCATGGAGATGGCGGCGGTGCGCTGCACCTTGGCGGTGGCCGTTTTCATCTCCGACTTGTCGGTAGAGGCCGGAAAGAGATAGACAGTGTTGTCGTCAAACCAGTTGTAAAGGTCGCTGGAGAGGAAATAGGCGCTCTTCTTGTCGGAGGCCACCAGCACATGCAGGCGCGGCTGCCGGTGCGCCATCAGCACGGAAGCAATCCAAACCGCCTTCGCGGAAAGGGTGAAGGCGTCAATATGCGGGGCTGTGATCGACTTATCGGACATCCAAACCGAAATCGAGAGAGCCGTAGAGGGCCTTCAGTGCTGCCGCATCGGGCTTGCCGGAGGCATACCAGCGGGCCGACTCCTGGTCAAACGCTTCAAAGACGGCCTGCTCCACCGGGGCGAGCCGCTGCAGATAGCCCGACCCTTCCGCATTACACACTTCGGCAAAGTGGACGTAGTTCGGACCGCTGCCCCGCTTGATCGGGAAGACCTTGGCGCGGCGCGCCATTGCGGCGTTGCTCACCGGGCAGGTGCCGTCGGTTTCGCTGATGCGGGAAGTCACGGCGGGCTGATCTGCACCCGCAGCAACCATCGTCGGAACCGCCACGGAGACAGGCGGATAACCCAATACGACCCACATCACGGAGAGCAGCGGGTTTTCCCCGTTTTTCACCCCTTTGATCACCGCGGAAGAGGCGGTTGATTTGCGGGGAATGAAGTCCATGTCATAGGTCCAGCCATTCGGCGCGGCGGAGAGATCCTTGCGGAGATCCACCCCGAGAATCGGATGCGAATAATTGCGGGAAAGGTTGTTGAAAACCCACTGCGGGGTTATCTGGCCGCCGCTCAGCACGCGGGTGCGGAAGGTATTGTCCGCCGTGGCATAGCGGATGTAACCACCGCCGCCGTCCACCGTTCCGGTCGGTGAAAAATTGGTATAGACCTTATAACCCAGCGGGGCCACCGTGGGATCGTTGATGTCCTGCTTGGTCCAGTTGTAGCTGTTGGTTTCATAGTAAGCGGCACCGCCCTGCGCATCAATGACGCCAAAATTGGTCTCGACGCCAAGGGGTTTGTTCTTGTTCAGGAAGTTCTCAAAGTCAGCCAGGGTCCGGCAGCTCGCCAGGGCCTTGTACATCACCTTTCCTTCCTGATCGTTCTCGTCCTCCGGATACTTGCGCATGTTGGACGAGGCGGTATTGATGATGGCAAATCCGGCTTCGTTGACGCCCATCCAGGATTCTCCTTCTTCTCGAGATGCGTTGACAACGGCTATAAATGCGTATTTAACATTTTTGTTACGCGAAATATAGTCCACCCGGTTGTTCAGTTCCTGGGTATCGCGGTGTTTCCAGAGCAGCGGGCGGCCATCGGGGGTCAACCTGCCGGAAATAATGGCGGAGGTGCAGGCACGGCTCTCGGGGAGGAGCGCCATCCAAAGGGAGCTGACCAGCGTCAGCAGAAAAACCATTTTTTTCATCTTCGTCTCTGTTTTTTAAAAAAGCATGGCGTCAGCCTCGCTTCGGTTTAAACCTAAATGCTTGTATGCCAAATCAGTAACAACTCTTCCCCGCGGCGTTCGCTGCAGGAAACCCTCTTTGATCAGGAACGGCTCATAGACCTCCTCCAGGGTTTCCGGCTCCTCACTGATGGAAGTTGCCAGGGTTCCAAGTCCCACCGGACCGCCTTTGAATTTTTCAATCAGGGTGGTCAGAATCTTGTTGTCGATCGAATCCAACCCCCGTTTATCAATATTGAGCGCATCCAGCGCCATCTTGGCTATGTCTTTGGTAATCACACCATTGCCTTTCACCTGGGCAAAATCCCGGACGCGGCGCAACAGGGCGTTGGCAATACGCGGGGTTCCGCGGCTGCGAAGTGCGATTTCCTGAGCGGCCTGATCTTCGATTTCAATATCCAGGATACCGGCCGAACGCCGGACAATCTTGAAGAGCACATCCGCGTCGTAGTATTCCAGGTGGCAGGTGATGCCGAAGCGGGCGCGCAGCGGAGAGGTCAGCATCGAGACGCGGGTGGTGGCACCAATCAGGGTGAAGGGATTGATATTGATCTGTACGCTGTGGGCACCCGGACCCTTATCTACCATGATATCAATGCGATAATCTTCCATGGCAGAATACAGGTATTCCTCGATGATGGGCGAAAGCCGATGGATTTCATCGATAAACAGCACATCTCCCTCGTCGAGTGAAGTGAGCAGTCCGGCCAGGTCGCCCGGCTTGTCGAGCACCGGTCCGGAAGTAACTTTCATGTTGACACCCAGTTCGTTGGCCACAATGTTGGCCAGCGTCGTCTTTCCCAGACCCGGAGGCCCGTGAAACAGAATATGATCCAGCGCCTCGCCGCGCAGCAGGGCCGCTTTGACAAAAATCTTGAGGTTTTCTAGATTCTTGTCCTGACCGGCAAACTCCGAAAATTCCTTGGGACGGATCTGTCCCTCGTAGTTGTTATCTTTCAGCGCCGACTCGGTCCGGGGATTGAATTTCTCTTCTTCCATAACTTCTATCGATACGCAAATTTAGGAAATTAGTTTTAACTTTGCCTTTATAGAGAAACTTCAAACACCGATTAATATGGAGTATTTCGCAACTGCCGGCGGGATTACCGTCCACCTGTGCGATTCTGAAGATCATCCGCAAAAAGCAGCTGCCAAACCGGCGCTGATTTTGCTGCACGGATATCTGGAAACCATGACTATCTGGAACGAATTTGCCGCGTTGCTCGAACATAATTATCGGGTCATTACGCTCGATTTGCCCGGTCACGGACTGACGGATTATGCACCCGCAGGCGAAGACGGAAAGAGCGTCAATACGATGGAATTCTGTGCGGACGTGATCGTCGGTATTCTCGATAAGTGCCACATAGACAAGGCTTTTATCGGGGGCCACTCACTTGGTGGTTATATCTCCATGATGTGCTGCCGCCTCTATCCGCAGCGCTTTGAAAAGCTGATTCTGTTCAATTCCCATCCCTTCCCGGATCCCGAAGAAAAGGTGGCCGACCGCAAGCGCGAGATTGACCTGATCCGCAAAGGAAAACTGGAATTGCTGGCCGATTATTCCATTCCCAAAATGTATCATCCGGACCTGCTGCGCAAAAACGATGATAAAATTCGGGAAACCCTGGAACTTTGCGAAACCCATTTTCCGGAAGGAATCGTGGCATCGCTGCTCGGTATGATGGTCCGCCCTTCCCAGGAAGAATGGCTCAAAACCACCGATACACCTGTATTAATGATTGGTGGCGATGCGGATCCGTTCATTCCGCTGCCGGTATTTGAAAAAATGCAGGCCGATTATCCCAAGGTTCAGTTTGTACTGCTACCCGGCACCGGACACCTGTGTTTTGTGGAAGCCGAGGAGGAGACTTATCAACAAGTTTGTTCATTTCTTGGTTGAAGCATTGTTAAAAACGTGTAAAACCGTATCCGGTCTTTTTGTTTTCAGCGTTTTTCCACGAATCCATCAACATTTTTCATTAAACAAAAAGCCTTCTCCAGTATCTTGGAAAAGGCTTTTTAAGCGTTATTAACATTTCAACACGACAATAATAAACCAGAATTTTTTTAAATAAATCTATTTATTCATTATTGGTTATTGTGTCAGCATGCGCAGCAGGGTTGCGCGCAACTCATCCAGGTTGATCCGGTCGCGGGCGGAAATGAAAATGCTGGGAGAATTCTCTTTAGACATCCAGGAATTCTTGAACTCTTCCAGGGTGAAGTTCCGCGAAGTGCGCTCCTCGAGGGAAAACTCGTCGTATTCTTCAAAGGTATAGGCATCTATCTTGTTGAAAATCATTAGACAAGGCTTATTGCCTGCGCCAATTTCCAGCAGGGTTTTATTGACAACGTTGATCTGGTCTTCAAAGCCTGGATGGGAGATATCCACCACATGGAGCAGGAGGTCCGCTTCCCGCACTTCATCCAGCGTGCTTTTGAACGATTCAATCAGCTGGGTGGGAAGTTTGCGGATGAAGCCGACCGTATCGCTCAGCAGGAAAGGGGTGTTGTCAATCACCACCTTGCGCACGGTGGTATCCAGCGTGGCAAAGAGCTTATTTTCAGCAAAAACGTCACTTTTTGCGAGCTGGTTCATCAGGGTGCTTTTGCCGACGTTGGTATATCCTACAAGCGCCACCCGTTTCAGGGCGCCGCGGTTGCTGCGCTGCGAGATCATCTGCCGGTCGATCTTGCCCAGCTGAAGTTTCAACTTCTTGATTTTGTCCAGCACGATTCGGCGGTCTATCTCCAGTTGACTCTCACCCGGACCGCGCATATTCAAACCACCCTTGCCGCCGCGCTGCCGCTCGAGGTGGGTCCACATACCGGTCAGTCGCGGAAGAAGATACTGATATTGAGCAAGTTCTACCTGTGTTTTTGCATAGGCGGTCTGGGCCCGCTGGGCAAAAATATCGAGAATCAGTCCGGTACGGTCCACCACCTGACAACCCACCTCCTTCTCGATGTTGCGCATCTGGGAAGGAGAGAGTTCATCGTCGAATATAATATAGGTGATTTCGTTCTCCTGGACGTACTGTTTGATCTCCTCCAGTTTACCAGGGCCCACAAAGGTGCGGGAATTGGCGTGATCCAGGTGCTGGATGAAGCGTTTTTCTCCCGTAACCCCGGCGGTGGTAGCCAGAAACACCAATTCATCCAGATATTCGTTGACCTGCCGGTCGCTCTGGATTCCCGGGCTCACCGCCACGAAAACAGCGGTCTCATTTTTGTCTTTAATTTCTTCCACGCGGAAATTTTTTACAAAATTAGTACTTAACTTTGTATTTATAACTCTATCCGAAAACCGTTATGAAGAGAATTCTGCTTTCCGTACTCTGTTTATCGTTCAGTATCAGTTGTTTTTCTGAGGGTCGTCTGCGCGACTATGGTATATGCCCGGGTATTTTTCAACCCGGCGAATACAACGCCATCACCGATGTTCCAGGCGTCCGCGTAGGTCATGTGACGATTGAAAAGGGAGAAGAATTCCATACCGGCGTAACGGCCATTCTGCCGCATGAGGGCAATCTTTTTCAGCGGAAATGCCCGGCAGCGGTCTTTGTAGGCAATGGTTTCGGCAAGATGGCAGGAGTCACCCAGATCCAGGAACTGGGCAATATCGAGACTCCGGTGGTGCTGACAAACACCCTCTCGGTGGCGCAGGGAATCGAGGGAATCATCACCTATACCTTAAAACAGAAAGGCAATGAAAAGGTGCGCTCGCTGAACGCGGTGGTGGGCGAAACGAATGACGGAAAACTGAACAATATCCGCGCCCGCATCGTCACGCAGAAACACGTTTTAGAGGCCATTTCGCGGGCCAAAAGCGGGCCGGTGGAAGAAGGCCCCGTCGGAGCGGGAACAGGCACTGTATGCTTTGGTTTTAAGGGCGGAATCGGCACCTCTTCCCGCGTGCTTCCCGCATCGCTGGGCGGCTATACGGTGGGCGTACTGGTGCAGTCCAATTATGGCGGCATTTTGGAAATCAACGGGGTCCACGTGGGACGTGCACTGGGCGAATACAGCTATAAGGCAAATGTAGAATCTGAGGACCAAAACAACCCTGACGGCTCCTGTATGATGGTTTTGATTACCAATGCGCCGGTGGATGCCCGCAACCTGGAGCGCCTCGCCAAACGCGTTTTCATGGGGCTGGCCAAGACGGGTTCCTTTGCCTCCAACGGCAGCGGCGACTATGTAATCGCTATCTCCAACTACCCGGATAATCTCATCAATGAAAACACTCCGATGTACTATCCTACGCTGCTGCACAACAACGATATGTCGCCCCTGTTTGAGGCGGCGGTAGAAGCCACCGAAGAGGCGCTCTGGAATTCTCTCTTCGCGGGCAAGGATGTCAAAGGATATCGGACTACAATAAAAGCTCTACCGGTCCCGGAGGTGGTAGAGCTTCTCAAACAATCCGCTGCTAAATAGCTTATCGCAGCTGGAAGATCACAGGGAAGGTGTAAGTAACCTTGACGGGTTTGTCACGCTGCTTGCCCGGAGTCCACTTCGGGGAGCTCGAGACGATACGCACAGCCTCTTTGTCGAGCGAAGGGTCCACACCACGGAGGACTTTTACGTTGCTGACGGAACCGTCCGTATTCACGGTAAACTGAAGGGTTACTTTGCCCTGCACACCGTTTTCCTTGGCGATTTCCGGATAGACCAGACGGCTGTTGACCCACTTGGAGAAAGCGTTCGGGTCACCACCCTGGAAGCCCGGTTTCTCCTCCACCAATGCAAACGGAATAGCTTCTTCTTCAACCACTTCCTCTACAACTTCGGCCACGTAGTCCTGGATTTCGACACCCAGGTTTGCGTTGTCCTCGAGGTTGATCAGGAGGTCGTCTTTGATTTCGATATCATCGTCCACAATGTCGATGACGTCGGAAAGTACCGGAATCTTGGGCATCTCCGGAGGAAGTTCCTGCTGTTCCTGGGTGATCGGGATGATTTCCTCTTCCACGGCGACTGCTTCCTGCGTCAGATCTATGGTCTCTTTCTTCTCAGAAGTGGACCACTCGAAAGCGAGCAGAAGGATACCCAGAACGGCAACGAGTCCGATTTCACGGAAAAGCGTCTTCTTATTCTGAAGATCGGCTTTGGGGGTTTTCTTGACTTCCATAGTATTGTGTAATTTTTGTAGTCTTGGACTTTTAAGTGTCCAAAAGTACGAATTAAAACTCTTTTCAACAACTTTTTGTTGATAAACTTGCTAATTTTGTGCCAGAATAGTCTGTTTATGATTACCTATTTCTCCGAAGACACAAAATTTTCGCTCCCGGCAAAACGCTTGGTATCCAAATGGTTGAAGGAAATAGCCACCCGCAATGGCCGAACGGTCGGTGCGCTGAATTATATTTTCTGCAGCGATCCCTATCTTCTGGAAATAAACAGGCAGTTTCTGGGGCACGATTATCTGACGGATATTATAACTTTCGATAATTCAGAAGATTACGTTGGTCAATACCCAGATGGAGCCCTTTCGGGCGATATCTATATCAGCATCGATACAGTCCGTTTCAACGGGCAGGAATATGGGGAGGGATTCGACCGCGAGCTGCATCGCGTCATTGCGCATGGGCTGCTTCATCTGATCGGGTATGACGATACCACCCCGGCCCAGCAGAAAAAGATGCGCGCACAGGAGAATGCCGCACTTGATCTTCTGACCCAACTTCGCCATGCGCTTTAGCAAATGATCTCCGCCACCTACGATATTATCGTCATTGGCGCCGGCCATGCCGGATGTGAGGCTGCGGTTGCGGCGGCCCGCCTGGGTTCGCACGTCCTGCTCATCACGATGGATATGAACAAGACGGCACAGATGTCCTGCAATCCGGCGATGGGTGGAATTGCCAAGGGACAGATTGTGAGGGAGATAGATGCGCTCGGCGGATGGAGTGGCCTGGTGACTGACGCCTCTACGCTCCAGTTCCGGATGCTGAACCGATCGAAGGGTCCGGCCATGTGGAGCCCGCGCGCCCAGTGCGACAAAATGCGGTTTTCGCTGAATTGGCGCTACGTCCTTGAAAATACCTGTAAATTAGATATTTGGCAAGATTTTGTTACCGCGATAACCTTCCGAGAATCCAAAATTTCCGGTGTTCGCGTGTCGATGGGCGCAGAATTTGAGGCCAAAATAGTGATTCTGACCGCCGGAACCTTCCTGAACGGCCGACTTTTTATCGGTCATGAAGATGCCGAAGGAGGACGGATCGGGGAGCTTGCCTCCCATGATCTGACCGAACAACTGGTTTCGCTCGGCATCCGTTCGGACCGGATGAAGACCGGCACCCCGCCCCGGGTTGACGTTCGCTCGATTGATCTCTCCCGGCTCGAGCCTCAAGAGGGCGACGCTGCTCCCGCACGCTTTTCCTATCTTCCCTATCCGAGTGCCATTCAATCCGGCCGGCCGCAGAAAAACTGCTACATCGTGCACACCAACCCGGAGGTGCACGCCATTCTGGAAAGCGGTTTTGCCGATTCGCCGCTTTTTTCCGGAAAGATTACCGGAATCGGACCTCGCTACTGCCCTTCAATTGAAGACAAACTCCGGACTTTTGCCGGTAAAGACTCACACCAGCTGTTCCTTGAGCCGGAAGGCTGGGATACCCATGAATATTACCTGCAGGGTTTCTCCTCTTCTCTCCCGCTCGACATCCAAATGCGGGCGCTGAGGGCCATTAAAGGATTTGAAAATATCCGCATTTTCCGCCCGGCGTATGCCGTAGAATATGACTTTTTTGACCCCACTCAACTCTCGGCAACCCTGGAGTCGCGGGTGGTAGAAAACCTCTTTCTGGCAGGCCAGGTCAATGGTACGACGGGTTACGAAGAGGCTGCAGCCCAGGGGTTGATGGCGGGTATTAACGCTGCCCTGAAGGTCTCCGGGCGCGATCCGTTCATCCTTAAGCGAGACGAAGCGTATATCGGCGTGCTGATTGACGACCTGATAACGAAGGGCGTCGATGAGCCGTATCGCATGTTTACTTCGCGGGCTGAATATCGGATTCTGCTGCGTCAGGATGATGCCGATTTGCGATTAACAGAGAAATCGTATCAGATTGGATTGGCGGATCAATACCGCTATGATGTGATGCGGATGAAATATGACAGTGTCCAATCGTTTATTTCAGCTGCCGAAACCACTTCTTTAAAGCCGGATCAGATCAATGATTATTTGAAATCCATTGGTTCCGCGCCGCTCACGGTTTCTAAGAAATCTGATGAGATTTTAACGCGTCCAGACGTCTCTATGCGTGAAATTTTAAGAATTGTTCCCCGTGGAACATTTTCAACCACGCAGGAAGATCTTCAAAAACGGCTGGATTCCGAAATCGGAAATCCTTCCGCAGAGGAGACTTCTCTCGCTTTGTTGAAAGCCCTTCCTTTCCGCGGAGAACAAGCGGTTTCTAACGATTTCCGGCGCTCACAGCTCGCAGATGAGATTCTGGAGGCAGCAGAAATTGCGATCAAATACCGTGGCTATATTGAGCGCGAGAGGCGGCTTGCCGATAAGATTCTTCGCCTGGAGCATGTCTCCATTCCGGATGATTTCGACTTTTCCAAATTGACTGCGCTCTCGATCGAATGCCGGATCAAACTTGAGCGCTACCGCCCCAAAACCATCGCACAAGCCTCCCGTATTTCCGGTGTTTCTCCTGCCGATATAGCCGTTCTCCTCGTCTATTTTGGGCGCTAAACAAGAGGGTTCCACGTGGATCGTAGAACCCTCAAATCGCTGTTAGAAGCGCCTAAAACGGCTTAATTCGCGAACAATTCTTCAATCACCGTCTTGTATTTGGCCACGATATTGCGGCGCTTCAGCTTGAGCGTCTGCGACAGCATATTATTGCCGGGCGTCCACTCGTCGTTGATCAGACGGTACTTCTTGATGTTCTCGTGCGGAGCCAGACCTGCGTTGACGCTATCCACAACATTGCGCATCTGCTGAATGATCTCAGCCTTGGTGAGGAGATCTTCATTGTTGCTGAAGGTGATCTTATGCTCCTGCGCAAAGTCTTTCAGGCGGCTGAAGTTCGGGATAATGATGGCTGCAACGAGCTTCTGATTTTCACCGATAATAATGGCATTATCCACGAACGGAGAGGTCTTGAGCTGCGTTTCAATGGTCTGCGGAGCCACATATTTGCCCGATGAGAGCTTGAAAATCTCCTTCTTGCGGTCGGTAATCTTGAGGTATTCACCCTCTACCAGATAACCGATATCGCCGGTGTGGAGCCAGCCTTCTTCATCAATTACAGCCTTCGTAGCTTCCGGATCTTTGTAGTAGCCTTTCATGACGTGCGGGCCGCGGGTCAGGATTTCTCCATCGGGAGCAAAACCCAGTTCGGAACCATCGATTGCCTTACCTACCGTACCGATTTTGTTGTATTTGTCGGCCGGGCTGTTGACGGCAATCACCGGGGAGGCCTCGGTCATGCCATAGCCTTCAAAAATGAACAATTTTGCGGCATTGAAGGTGCGGACAATCTTGCCCTGGATGGAAGAACCGCCGGAAACGACCAGCATTTCGTGGCCGCCAATATTGGCTCTCCACTTGCTGTAGACCAGTTTATCAAAGATTTTCTGCTTCTTGAGATACCACCATTTCGTGTTGTAGTTGTCAAAATTGTTGGCATAATCCCAGGCCATCAGGTAAATCTTTTTGGTGATTCCCTTGAGGTTCTTGGCGGCCGCCTCGAACTTGCCGTACATCATTTCCAGCACGCGCGGCACGGCGCAGAAGCCGTCTGCATGGCAATCATTCAGGTCGGCAGCCACCGTAGCGAGGCTCTCGGCATAGTAGATACGGATGCCAAGTTCCTGATACTCATAGTTCATCGTGCGCTCGTACGCGTGACAGAGCGGCAGGAAGCTAACCATGATATGGCTGTTGTTCTTGGTCTGGCGAATGGCGTGAGAGTGGGCGTTGAAGGTAAGGTTGCGGTGGGTCAGCATGACGCCTTTCGGCGTGCCGGTGGTACCGGAAGTATAGATGATGCTGGCCACTTCGTCCGGGCTTATCTCCTTGATATTCTTTGCGATAATCTCTTCGCCGGCCTTGCGGTTCTCGCGGCCTTTTTCGTAGAGATCCTGGAAGCAGAAGAGGCTGTCGGCGGAATCCATGAGGATCACCTTCACCTCGCGGGTCATCTTCTCGACCACCGGAATCACCTTCTTATACAGGTTCAGGTTGCCGATCACGATAACCTCCGCATCGGAATGGTCAAAAATATAGCTGTATTCATCCGCGCTGAGGTTGCTGTATACGGGGACGTGGATCATGTGAGCCAGCGTTACACCCATATCCAGGAAGTTCCACTCGGGGCGGTTGTTGCAAAGAGAGACCACTTTCGTGCCCTCTTTATACCCCAAAGCCAGAAGACCGCATGCCACCAGGTGTGAATTCTCGATGTATTCATCGATACTGTATTTGATCCACTTGCCCTGGTATTTGCGGGCAAGGATATCATCACACGGGGCAAATTTCTTCAGGTTTTCGAGGTAATCGAAAACGCGAGTAATTTCCATGTAAAATGTTGATAATTAGATAATTTGCTGATACTGTGCAGCGTCGAGCAGTTCGTCAAGTTCAGCGGCGTTGGATATTTCAACCTTGATCATCCAGCCTGCGCCGTACGGATCACTGTTGACCGTTTCGGGAGCACCTTCCAGGTCGGCATTGACCTCGATGACCTTACCGGAAACCGGCATGAAAGCGTCAGCAACGGTTTTTACAGCCTCGATAGCGCCGAAAACTTCGCCTTTACCGAGTTCTTCGCCTTCGGTCTGGATGTCCACGAAAACGATGTCACCGAGTTCGCTCTGCGCGAAATCCGTGATACCGACAGTAGCAACATTGCCATCAACTTTCACCCATTCGTGATCGTTGGTGTACTTGAGATTGGTAGGAACGTTCATAATAAGATCTATTAATTAGTTCGTTAGTAAATAGACGGGCAAATGTACAAAAAAACCCGGCATTAGAGCATTTTCAAGCTCCGCTTGATGACTTCCTCCACCGTGATTCCCGGGCTTTCTTTGAGAACTGCGTCCACAACTTTCTCTGCAGCAGCCTTTTGGTAGCCGAGCATCGAGAGGGCGCCGCAGGCTTCGTCGCGCACCGGATTGGGCTTGCCGCCGGCTTCGCCGAACCGGAATTCGCCTGCCGCTCCGGCGGAAAGTTTGTCTTTCAGCTCCAGAATCAGGCGCTGCGCGGTCTTCAGACCGATTCCCTTGACCTTTTTGATCCGTCCGACATCCTGGGTGACAATGGCTTCCGTCAACTCTTCCGCCGTCAGGGCGGAGAGGATGCTGCAGGCGGTGGCGGCCCCCACGCCGGAGACCGAAATCAACAGCAGAAAGAGGGCGCGTTCGTGTTTGTCATAGAATCCGAACAGGTTTTCATCATCTTCCTTAACTTGGTGATACAGATAGAGTTTAACGGCTTCCGAGCCGGCTTTGTTCAACTTCTCATAGGTGGTGAGGGAGATCAGAACCTTGTAGCCGATTCCGCCCGCCTCGACGATCGCATCGTCGGGGTTCAGGTCGGTCATTCGTCCGGTGATGTATTCGTACATAATACCTGTTTGGATTGGTCCACAAATATAGCGAAAATTGCTAACTTCGCAGTTTATATGGAGAACCTCGCATCCGATATCCGAAGCCTCTTTCCAGCGCTCAGCAGCACGGTTTATGGCCGTCCGCTGGTGTATCTGGACAATGCTGCCACCTCGCAGCGCCCTGCGAAAGTAATTGAATTGCAGGCGCTTCTCAGCGAGAAGGAGAATGCCAACGTGCATCGGGCCGTGCATAAGCTCTCGCAGGATGCCACGGATCGGTATGAAGCGGGCCGCCGGGCGGTGGAGCGCTTTCTGAACGTGGATTCGGAGACGGGGTGTGTGGTTTTCACGAGCGGCGCCACGGCGGCTTTCAACCTGCTTGCCAATTGTTTTTCAGCGCGTTACCTGCATAAAGGCGATCAGATTCTCATCAGCCAGGCGGAGCACCATTCCAACATCGTGCCCTGGCAGCTGGCCTGCGAAAGAGTGGGTGCGGAACTGGTGGTCGTTCCGGTGGAAGCCGACGGTACGCTGTCTGTGGCGGAGGTTGAAAAACGGCTGAACGGTCGCGTAAAACTGGTTTCTATCGCGCAGATAACCAACGTCTTGGGTGTTATAAACCCGGTGCGGGAAATCATTGCTGCAGCGCATGCAAAGGGCATCCCGGTGGCCGTTGACGGCGCCCAGGGTATCGTGCATGCAGACTCCGACGTGCAGGCGCTGGACTGTGATTTCTATATCTTCTCCGGCCACAAGATTTATGCACCCACCGGCACGGGAATTCTCTACGGAAAGCGCTGTTTTCTGGACGAAATGCCACCCTACATGGGAGGTGGCGACATGGTGGATACGGTTTCCTTTGAAAAGACCACCTACAATGCGCTGCCGCTCAAATATGAGGCGGGAACCCCGAACTTCACGGGACAGGCCTGCTTCGTACCGGCGTTGGAACTGGCTGAATCTTTGAGAAATAATCAAGAAGTCAAGGCACAGGAGCGCGCCCTTGTCCGCTATCTGGCTGAGGAGCTCCCGCGGATCGACGGCCTTCACCTTTGGGGCCTTCCGGCCAATCTGGAGACCAAAATTCCGCTCTTCTCGCTGACCGTCGAGGGAACGCACCCCTCCGACCTGGCGCAGATTCTGGACAAGTTGGGAATCGCCGTACGCTCCGGGTGGATGTGCGCCGAGCCGCTGGTGCGCCGTTTTTCCGACCGCGGCATGCTGCGCGCCTCCCTCCTTCCTTATAATACGCTCAGCGAAGCGGAAGCCTTCGTGGCGGGACTAAAACGCGCTGTCAAGATGTTGAAATAACTGAAAATGAGCAATATAAAAACCATAGAAGAACTGTCGGCCGAGGTCATCGAAGAGTTTTCTGTCTTCGACGAATGGCTGGACAAATACGAATACATCATCGAACTGGGCAAATCCCTGCCGCTGATCGACGAGAAGGACAAGATCGACGACAACCTGATCAACGGTTGCCAGTCGCGCGTCTGGCTCGCCTGCACCATGCAGGAGGGACGCCTCTATTTCAAGGCGGACAGCGACGCTATCATCACGAAAGGCATCATTTCGCTGCTGATCCGGGTTTACAGCGGCCAGCGGCCGGCCGATATCCTCGCCTCCGATTTTTCTTTTATCGACCGGATTGGCCTGAAAGAGAACCTTTCTCCCACGCGCGCCGGCGGCCTGGTGGCGATGATCAAACAAATCAAACTCTACGCATTAGGCTATGAATCAAAATAATACACCCGCAGAAGCCATCAACCGGGACGACGTGGTAGCGGCCCTCAAGCAGGTCTATGACCCGGAAATTCCCGTGGATGTGTACGAGTTGGGCTTGATTTACGACATCAAAATTGAGGGGTCGAAGGTTTCCGTGACGATGACGCTCACCGCGCCCAACTGCCCGATTGCCGACGAGGTGGTGGAGCAGGTGCGCAACGGTATCTGGGCGGTGAAAGGGGTTCAGGATGTGGATGTTGCGCTGGTTTTTGAGCCGGAATGGACCCCCGAGCGGATGAGCGAGGAGGCCAAGCTGATGCTGAATATGTATTAATTCTTTCAGGAATGATCTATCTCTCTCTGGGCTCCAATCTGGGTGATCGCGCTGAAAATCTGCGCGTTGCCAGGGAGTTGCTCGCAGAGGCGCTGCAGGCGGAACCGGTGTGTTCCGCGGTGTTGGAAACGGATGCCATCGGGTTTGAGGGTCCCGCTTTTCTAAACCAAGTAATTGGTTTTGAGAGCGATATCGCGCCGGAGGCGCTGCTGGACCGCTGCCAGGAGATTGAAGAAAAACTCGGGCGTCCCCGTCACGCGGCTACGTATGACCCCGCCACGGGCCGACGCTTGTACAACAACCGCACAATCGACATAGACATTCTGATTTACAACGATTTGGAATATCATACCGACCGATTGACCCTCCCGCATCCCCAGGTGCAGTCGCGGCCTTTCGTCCGGACCTTGTTAGACAATATCAAACAACGCAATAACCTATGACACAGGAAGAAGCTTTTAAGAATCTCGTGGCGCACGCCAAGGAATACGGATTCGTGTTCCCCTCCAGCGAGATCTACGACGGTCTGAGCGCCGTGTATGACTACGGCCAGAACGGCGTGGAGATGAAGAACAACATCAAGAAATACTGGTGGGAGTCGATGGTTCACCTGAACGACAACATCGTCGGAATCGACTCGGCCATCTTCATGCATCCCCGTATTTGGGAGGCCTCGGGCCACGTGAGCGCCTTCAATGACCCGCTGATTGACAACAAGGATTCCAAGAAAAGATACCGTGCAGACGTCCTGATCGAGGATTATCTGGCCAAACTCGAGGAAAAGAACAACAAGGAGGTCGAGAAGGGCCGCAAGCGTTTCGGCGATGCGTTTGACGAGGCGCAGTTCCGTGCCACCAACCCGAATGTGATCCGCAACCAGGCCAAATGGGACGAGGTGCACACCCGGATGACCGAGGCGCTGGGCAAAAACGATCTTGCCGAGCTGCGCCAGATTATCATCGACTGTGAGATTGCCTGCCCGATTTCCGGTACCAAGAACTGGACGGAAGTGCGTCAGTTCAACCTGATGTTCAGCACGCAGCTGGGCAATGTAGATGGTGGCGTAGGAACCATTTATCTGCGTCCTGAGACCGCCCAGGGCATTTTTGTCAACTTCCTGAACGTCCAGAAGACCGGCCGCATGAAGATTCCTTTCGGTATCGCACAGATCGGAAAGGCCTTCCGCAACGAGATCGTGGCGCGGCAGTTTATCTTCCGTATGCGCGAGTTTGAGCAGATGGAAATGCAGTTCTTTGTCCGTCCGGGCGAGGAGATGCGCTGGTTCAAGGCCTGGAAGGAGACCCGCCTCTCCTGGCACAAGGCCCTCGGCCTCGGCGACCAGAAATACCGTTTCCACGACCACGAGAAGCTGGCCCACTACGCCAACGCCGCTACCGACATCGAATTTGAGTTCCCCTTCGGCTTCAAGGAGCTTGAGGGTATCCACTCCCGTACCGACTTCGACCTGGGGCAGCACCAGAAGTTCAGCGGCCGCAAGATCCAGTACTTCGATCCGGAGACCGGAGAGAGCTACACGCCGTACGTCATCGAGACTTCGATCGGTCTGGATCGCATGTTCCTGGCCATCCTTTCCGCTGCCTACACGGAGGAGAAACTCGCCGACGGCGAGGAGCGCGTCGTGCTCCGTCTGCCGGCCTGCATCGCCCCGGTCAAGCTCGCAATTTTGCCCCTCGTCAAGAAGGACGGATTGCCTGAAAAAGCCCGCGAAATCCTTGATATGCTGCGATTTGACTTCAACTGCCAGTATGACGAGAAGGACTCTATCGGCAAGCGCTATCGCCGCCAGGATGCCATTGGTACTCCCTACTGTATTACGATTGACCACGATACCCTAAGTGACAATTGTGTTACAATCCGCGATAGAGACACCATGGAGCAGGAAAGAATCCCGATTTCCACCCTTCACGACGTCGTTTCCAAGAAGATTAGCATGACAAGTGTCCTCAGAAACATCCATAAAGTTCAATAATATGAAGAAATTTGTATCTGTAGCTGCGTTTTTAACCAGTTTGTTACTCGTTTTTTCGTGCGGTCAGCGTCTTCCGAAGACCGCAGACCTCCTGATTACCGGCGGAACGGTCTATGACGGCTCCGAAAAGAGCCCGGTCAAGGCCGATATCGCCGTGGTCGGAAATAAAATTGTCTATGTCGCTCCGGCCAAAGCGGACATCGTCAACCGCTGCGCTGCCAAGCGGACCATCAACGCCGAGGGTTATGTCGTCTGCCCGGGCTTTATTGACCCGCATGACCACCTTGAGCCGACCCTTTTGAAGGACCGCGCCAACGAATCCTACCTCCGGATGGGTGTCACGACCGTCATTCCGGGTATGTGCGGCGGCAGCCGTTACCCGATCGGTGACTTCTTCGCCAAACTCGAGGAGCAGGGCATCGGCACCAACGTGGCCAGCTTCACGGGTCACAACACCATCCGTGAGCAGGTGATGGGCGACGAGGCGCGCTATGCCACCCCGGAAGAGGTGGAAAAGATGAAGGAACTCGTCCGCCAGGAGATGCGCGACGGCAGCCTGGGCCTTTCCACCGGTCTTTTCTATGTTCCCGGTTGCTTCAGTGAAACCTCTGAAGTCGTGGAACTGATGAAAGAGATGGGCAAGATGGGCGGTATGTACACCACGCACGTGCGCAACGAGAACAAATTCAATATCGGCCTGGTCAACTCCATCCGCGAAGCCCTCGAAATCGGCAAGGCGGCCGGTGTGCCGGTCAACATTTCGCACATCAAGTGCCTGGGCCGTTCCGAGTGGTACAAGGCCGACAGCGTGATCAGCCTGATTGAGTCCTACCAGCAGCAGGGCATGAAGGTCACCGCAGACCAGTATCCTTACCTGGCTTCCGGTATCGGCATGGCTTCCGCCCTGACTCCGGCCTGGTGCCGCGACGGCGGAACCAAGGCGATGCGTGAGCGTTTCAAGGATCCCGAGCTGCTCGCGCGCATCAAAGCGGAAATCCCAGATATCCTCTACGAGCGCGGCGGTGCCGAGACCATCTATATCAGCAAGAATGCCGGCGAGTATTCCCAGATGACACTGGCCGAAGCAGCTGCCAAGATGAAGAAGAGCCCGGTGGACGCCATCATTGAACTGCTGAGCGACAAAACCAAGTCGCCGTACCTCAACACCTTCATTGCCAACGAAGAAGACCTGACCAAGTATATGAAACAGCCCTGGGTGATGTCCTGCACGGACGGCTCCTTCGGCTCCCACCCGCGTGCTGCCGGCACCTATGCCGAACTCATCAAGCAGTTCGTGGTGGAGAAACGCGTCCTGACGCTGGACCGCTTCATCCGCCGCAGCACCGGTCAGGTGGCTGAAACCTACGGTCTGAAGAACCGTGGCTTCCTCCGCAAGGGTTGCTTCGCCGACATCACCATCTTCAAACCGGAAGAGGTTGTGCCGCACGCCTCCTACGCAGATCCGACCCTCTTCGCCACCGGTTTCAAGAACGTGATTGTCAACGGCGAGATCGCCGTGGAGAATGATGTCTATACCGGCACCCTCTCCGGCATGGTGCTCCGTCACGAAGTCAAATAAACGGAAATAAACGTAAAGAAACGATTATGAAACGGATATTGATTCTGCTGGCGCTCCTGATGGGGACGACCGGCGCTTTTGCCTGCACCTCCGTGGTGGTCAGCGGCCGCGCCACCCAAGACGGCCGTCCGATGATGTGGAAAAACACCGACGGCTCCGGCGTGTACTCCTCGCAGCGTTATGCGTATCACGATGAAGGCAAATATGCCTGGGTAGGCCTTTCCCAGACCGCTCCCAACCCGAAGGTCGCCTGGTTCGGCACCAACGAGAAAGGGTTCTCCATCATGAACACGATGTCATACAGCCACATCTGGGATCCCGAAGAGCGCAAGCAGATCAACAACGGCTTCCTGATGAAAGAGGCGCTGGACGTCTGCGTGACGCTGGCGGATTTCTGCCATCTGCTGGATACCATCAATATTCCCAGAACCATTAAGCTGGCCAAGAAATATGTCTCCTCGCACTATGGCGTGATTGACGCCAATGGCGGTGCGGCGTATGTGGAGGTGAAGTATGCCGGGGAAAAGGTGGAATACTGGGTGATGGACGTCAACGACCCGAAGGTGGCCCCCGACGGCTGGTTGGTCTATGCCAACTTCGGCCGACACGGCAACCCGGATACCGGCAAGGGATACTACCGCCACGATGCGGCCGTCAAGGCTTTCCGAGAAGCCACTCCGACCCGCGACTACACCCCGCAGCTCTGCCTGGACCGCTGTTCGCGCGGCTTTTACAATGCCGCCTTGGGAATTGACCACCGTGCGCTGGTGGATGCGGGCATCGAGCTGGGCACCGGCATCATCCCGTTCGACGATATTATCTGCAACGACGGTACTTATCAGGCCAGCGTGCTGGTGGGTGTCCGCCCGGGCGAAGACCCCTCGCTGACCACCATCTGGGCGGCGCTGGGCTGTCCCGCCACCTCCGTGGCCATTCCGCTTTGGGTGAAGGGCGGCCGCGAAGGCATCAACCCGCTCCTTCGCGGTGATGCGGCCAACAATGACTGCGCCCCGATCTGCGACCTGTCCCTCAAGCTCAAGACGCAGATCTACCTCTCGAATAAAAACAACGCGCTGGTTTACTTAAACTTCCGCAAGCTTTACAACATCAAAGGCGACGGCTACATGCAGCAGCTCGCTCCGACGGAAAAGGCGGTCTTCGCCCTCACCGAGCCCTACCTGGAGAAGTGGCGCAAGGCCGGCAAGTGCAACGTGAAAGACATCGCTGAAATCAACGCGCAAGTCAAATCTCTGATTCTCGCCAATCCGCTCTACCAAAACCTCCCGTACACCTACGAGTTTAAGTAGTCGTGAATGCCGTCGAGACCTCCTGCTTCTTTTCGGCCGAAGAACCCAAACTTCGGCCGGAAAGCAGCATGCAGCAGATTGAAACCGCTCCGGATGCCCTCTGCGACCTGTATGTGATCGAGAAGGAGGGCCTCCGGCGGGTGCTCAAATGTCTGAAAGAGAAGCATCGCGGGAAGCCCGCCTTTGAAGCCCTGCTCCGCAAGGAGTATGAAATCGGGCATACGCTCTCCTGTCCCTATATCTGTGAAGTCTATAGTTTTACGCAGCGCGAAGACCTGGGGTGGTGTATCGAGATGGAGTGGATTGACGGGTTGCCGCTGGATAAGTATCTGGAAACCGTTCAGCCCGGCCGGGCACAGAAGTACCGGCTGTTGGACCAATTGTTCGAAGCGGTGGGCTACTTCCACTCCAAACAGGTTGTACACAAAGATTTAAAGCCATCCAATATTCTGGTCACCAACAACGGAGCCAATATCAAGATTCTGGATTTTGGCTTTGCGGATAGGGATGCAGACAGCGAGCTGAAGCTCTCTGCGGGTACTGAGAAATACGCGGCACCCGAGCTGATGGCAGGCCTTCCGGTGGACAACCGCGCTGACATTTATTCCCTTGGAAAAATTCTTCCGCTCTTCGGCCGGGGGTGGCGCCGTATTATCCGTAAGTGCTCCCAAGTAGACCCCGAGCGGAGATACAAAACCGTGCAGGAATTGCAGCAGGCTATTGCCGCCACGCGGCGGACTTGGTTGCGCTGGCTTCTGCCTTCACTTCTTTTACTGTCCATCCTGCCAATTTTAGGCTTGACCCGCGAGCGGCCGAAAACCCCTGCCGAAGTCAAGTATATTACCGTTACCGTAGAAGAGACCCCGGTGTGTCACCGGTGGCGCAAGGGCGACCGGTTGTATCTTTCGGACAAAAAGAACCGCCCTACGTATGATGCGCTCGGCAGCGGCGCCACGGTACGATTCCGCCACACCCGGAAAAACACCGCTGCGCTCAATCCGGACAGCACGTCTTTCTGGGCCTTCTATCCTGTCTCGATCAAAACTAAACTGCCTGCAGTTCAGGAATATACACCGGATGGACCCTCTATCTACCCGATGGCCGGTTTTTATAAGTATAACCACCAGGGGCGTTTAACCCCGAAATTTACAATGAGGAGCCTGTGTGGCTATATCCGGATCAACCTGACCGCATCCCGGCCGATTCTTGTCAAAAAGATTGTTTTCCATTCAGAAAAAGGCCTTACCGGCCGCTATACGGTGAGTTCGGCTTGTGTATTGAAGTGGAAAGGAAGCGGAGACCTGGAACTCTCCTGTCCGGAGGTTCCGGTCGGTGAAACCCCGGTTCCTTTCTTCATAGCCGTTCCGCCCACTACTTATTCCGACCTCTCCGCCACCATCTATACGGCAGAAGGCGACATCTTCACCTGGACACAACCGGCCGACTCGCTCGTGGAGGTTATCCGAGGCGAGATGACGGCGGTTGAGATGGATCTTCGCTAAACAGTAACGGTCCGGACAATCGTCAGGCCGCCTTTCTTGCCGCCTACAAACGGGGAGGTGAGTTTTCCGTCGCGCAGCACGCCGCTCAGGCAGAGCGGGTAGCCCGTCATCAGCGAGGAGGCCTCGAACACATCGCCCTTCTGGAGCTTGGAATTCCGCGACTCAATCACCCGAAAGTTCTGTCCGCCCAAATATTCCACCCGCACCAGCCGGTCCGGTTCCCAACCCAGCTCCACGAGGGTGCCCGGAGTCAGTTCTTCCGGAATCAGATACGAAGTCTGGAAAAAGGCCGATGTCTCCACTGTCTTGGCGCGGAGCCACTCACAAAAAGCCCGGAAAGACTTGTGCCCGACGTATTGCGACAGGATATCAAGCGAGGTTACCCGCGGCGCGGGAATGTTGTTGACGTAGCCCCAAAGCCGCTTCAGGGTGGAGGCAGAAAGCTGGTTTCCGGTTGCGCTCTCAATGGCATAGGAGAGTGCAATAAAGTGCATCGTCG
Organism: Bacteroidales bacterium; assembly: GCA_017544005.1. Taxonomy (GTDB): domain Bacteria; phylum Bacteroidota; class Bacteroidia; order Bacteroidales; family UBA932; genus Cacconaster. The sequence goes on along the minus strand of JAFYEZ010000037.1, from coordinate 72,328 downwards.
TTTCCGGCTTTCGCTGGAAACGCTGCTCTACGGCCGCCATAAGCGCTTGGATTTCAGGAGTGTGGTATGGGTTCTGTACTTCAGCCATAATCAGTTTTCGGGCAATCTGTTATTTCCCGTTATGCAAAGATGGAAAATATAAAGACACCACAAAAACTTTGAACCAATAAGAACCAACGGTCTTACAGGCGCACCCCGATGCCGACCTCAAAGTCCGCGTGGGAAAAGCGGACGGTATGAAGTCCCAGGGAGGCACAGAGTGCTTTGTAGAAAAGAATGGCCCCTGCTTCTACGCCGAGTCCGCGCCAGCTTCGGTCCGACACGCGTGCCCAGCGGCTTTCAATATCCTGCCAGTAGAGGTCACGCTGGCCGTATCCCAGGCCGGCATACAGCCCGGCGCGGCCGGTATCGAGGCCACCCAGCCGCAGCGGAAGATACAGGGCGCCGGCGGATACCCCGAAATGAAATACCGCCCTTTCGCCGCTCGTATAGATGGCGCCGCCCGAGGGTATCCGGCCGTCGGAAAGGCAGGTGTAATCGGCGGTTTTCCGGCCGCCGGTCATCTGCGCGGCCAGATATCCGCCCCATTTTTGATAGGTAACACCCAGACGGATTCCCGGAATCGCCGCATCAAAGCCAGCCAGGCGGATTTCAGCGAAAGGATGCCATCGGTAGGGTTTTCTTGGCGAACAGACAAGGGACTCCCGGACCGTTTCCGGCTGCTGAAACCAGGATGCCGCCCGCGTGTCGTGGTTGAAATAGAGGGGATCCACCCAGACAATGGTTCCCGGATAGCCCTTCTCTGCCATGTCGTACCACTTGAGCAGCGCCGCCATGTGCGCCTTTTGCGATCCGGTCATTTTCGTGCTGCTGCCGAGGGTTTTCCGGATGGCGGACAGCCGCCCGGCGAGGTTGTAGAGTTCGTATTGCAAGACCGATTCTCCGGCAAGGCTTCTGCGTTTCAGCGATACGGCCTCAACCAGCAACGATTCGTATTCATCCAGGGCCCTGTCCACCGTTCCGGTCTGGGAATAAACGGGAACACAGACCCAAAGGATGAGACTGCAAATCATGAGAATCTTAAAACGGAAACGCACGGATCTCTTTACTTTTATTTGCAATAATAGCATTTTTATTGCGAACTTCGCAAATCATAGCCTATGTATTCAGACGAATCATCCTCTTTCTTCTCTCCCGACGATCCTGCATTGCCGGAAGCGCTGCCCATGAAACGGATTCCCGGTTCCACCAACGGAATCTGCGCGCTGTTCCGGATAGAAAAATCGGGGAAGCGCCGCGTGTTGAAGTGTCTGGAAACCCGCTATCGCGGCCTGCCGGCCTATGAAGCGCTGCTGCGCAAAGAGTATGAGATCGGGTATTCTCTCTCCAATCCCTACATTTGTGAAGTCTATTCTTTTCTGGAGTATCCGGGATTGGGTCGCTGTATCGAGATGGAGTGGATCGACGGGATTCCGCTGGAGGAATACCTGAAGACGACCTTTCCGACCGACGACCAGAAACTCCGCTTGCTGAACCAACTCTTTGACGCAGTGAGTTACTTCCACTCGAAACAGGTGGTTCACAAGGATTTAAAACCGTCGAACCTGCTGGTCACCCACAATGGCGCCAATATCAAGATTATCGATTTCGGCTTTGCGGACAACGATGCGTACAGTATTCTGAAACTCTCTGCGGGAACCGAGAAATATGCCGCTCCGGAATTGATTGCGGGCGGGACGGTGGACAACCGGGCGGATATCTGGTCGCTGGGCAAGATTCTCCTGCTCTTCGGAAAGCGGTGGCGCCGCGCGGCCCGGAAATGCCTGTGTGAAGACCCTGCGGCACGCTATGGTTCGGTGGAGGAGCTTCGGCGGGCAGTCGTAAAACCCCGCCCTTGGCAGAATTGGATTCCGGCCGTCATCCTTTTGCTGGCTGCCCTGCTGTTTTTCCTGCTGTTGCGCCCGGACAACCGGGCGACGCCTGAAATAACGCCGGCTGTTGAGGTTCCGACGGTAACCGTTCCGGAGGGGTCCGCCACCCCGGCTTCCGCAGTCCCGCCGACTCCGGCCGCTCCCGCCCGTCAGACCATCCGCAAAGCCCCCGAAGAGGCCCCCTCTGCCGCCGAGACCGAGAACACGGTCGCCAGCGAAGTGGACCGCATCGTGAAAGAGGCAACGGGGTTGTTCAAACAGAAGACGGATTAACGGTTCGGGTTAATAATCCGTATAATAATAAGAGTAGTAGTACATGCCGGTTTCATCGTATTGAACGACACACTCTTCCGGTACGGTGACCTTTGTGTTGGTGTGCTTCCCGATAACCAGGTATTTTAACGTGTTATGTCCCTCCGAATCCTTCATATCCAGCGCCGTGAAGGACTTAAGATATCTGGGCGCACAATAATTACACCAACCGAAAATATCATTGCGATAGATTAAATCAATTTCCTGGATAGGATTTCCGGAACAATCGATGGAGATGACATTCTGAAAACGCGAAAGACCTTCCAATGACTTGATTCCCCGGTAGCGGCAATCGATGTGTTTGACCTCATTGATTTCATTGTTATTAAGCGTCCCGTCCTGATCCGTGTCAAAACTCTCCAGGAGATACTTCCGGAGAGCAGCATCTTTTACGTTCCTTTTGAACTCCCATATACGAAAATAACTCCGCTTAATGCTCTTCTCCACGCCTACCCCGGTCGTAAGGGTACGGGGCGTACCCAGAATATCATCCTGCCCGCTGCGGACAAAAGGCAACACGGTATATTGTGTACCAGATTTTGCAAATAAGTACATCACCCTGAGTCGTCCGGAAATGTCATGAGGACCGTCTATCAGGGTGTTTTCATCAAAGGTGATACGATCTCCCTCCTGAACCATAAAATAAGCCTTCGGCGTATTCTGCCCGGAGTGGTCAATGACGGAAAAATTGATAATAAGGACATGGGGGACGGTATCATTGCTATGTAGGTCGTCCCACGAAACGGAGATATTGCCGCTACTCGTGGAGAACTGTTGCACGTTACCGGCAATATAGCCCGCTTCGGTATAGATGAACGGCTGCGCGCAGTAGGCTGTATTCTGCTGAAGGCCGGACAAAGACCCGGATATCTTTCCGGCAGAAGAAGCGATGAGGGGCAATTGATGGGCGGCCGGATCGGAAATACCGGCTGCATCTGCCGGCCAATACCAGAGACTGGCGGAAACCACACGCTCCGGAGCGGTGTATTGGAAAGAGAAAGAAATGGTAGAGACCGTCGGGGAATAGCAGAGGAAATCATAGATCCGCACATCGGCGAGCGGTTTTGTCGAGAAACGCTGTTCCTCTCCCTTGATTTCAAACTTGCCGTTCTCGGCCCAGGGGATGAAACAATAGGACGAACCGGCTGTCAGGTGGCTCAGTTTCACCTCGGCCAGCCCCTCGTTGAGGTCGCCCTCCACCCGCAGGACGGAGGCTCCCGGCGTATCCTCCGACAGATTGACGCCGCAGGCGGTCGCCTTTCCCTTGTCCACCCGGAAAGAGATCATGGCGCTCTGCGCCTCCGCCGCTACGGTCACCTCCGTAATTTCCGGCGCAGAAAATGCCGGCTCCGGATCCCCGGAGCAGGCAATCATCGAACTCAGTAAAATACAAATCGGTATCGCGCGTTTCATTCTTGCAAAGATGGCAAAAAACAAATGCTACCTACCGCACAAACGCTTTGTAGAGCACCTCGGCGGCTTCGCTGTAGGCGGCTACGCCCCCGTGGGCGCCCTTTTCGCCGTCGGCGCTGGCGCAGAAGACCACAACGCCGAAATCCTCGTCAAGGCTGTAGTTCATGACGCTCTTCAGGCCGTAGGCGCTGCCGGTGTGGCCGCGCATCGGGAAACCGAGAAGCGACTTGGAGAGGGAGAGCGTGAAGCCGTATTTCACCGTGCTGTTGTCGGGCGTCGCCTTCTGGAACATCTGCTCGACGCGCGCTGCCGGGAGGATCCGGACGCCGTTTGTGCCAACGCCGCCCCGCTTGAGGGTCAGCATCCATTCGGCCAGGCCGAGGATGGAAATCTTCATGCCGCCGGCCGGCGAGAAGTGCGGAGTGTCAATTCCCAGGCGATACGTATCGTATTGCGGATAGCGCACGTAGGCCCCGGTCTGCTCGACGAATTCGCCGGTGGCGTCACTGATGGTATAGAGCGAGGCGAAGCGCGACCGATCCAGCGAATCCACGTTGAACCCTGCATCGGTGATGCCCAGCGGCAGCAGGATATGCTGGCGGACGTAGTTGTCGAACCGCTCGCCCGAGACCTTCTCGATCACGGCGCCAAGCAGGTTGATGCCGCGGTTGGAATACTGGTAGTGCGTCCCGGGTTCATAGGAGGAGTAGCAGGCCGCCACGTTGGTCGCAGAAGCCGTCGTGGGATCCAGGGTCTCGTCAAAAGAGGACTTGTAGGAGACCTTGGAGTTGTCCACCACGCTGGAGGTATGCGAGAGCAGCATCCGGACGGTGATGGGAACCGTCGGGTAGCGCGGGTTGCGCACGGGAAAGCCCACAATCTCGCTTACATCATCGTCCAGCGAGAGTTTTCCGGCCTCCACCAGCTGCATGGTAGAAACGCCGGAAAAGGACTTGGAAATCGAGGCGATCCGGTAGAGGTCCGTGACGGAAGCGGGTACCTGAGCGGCCAGGTTCTTCTGCCCGACCGCGTGGGAATAGACAATCTCGTCGCCCATCACGAAGGCCACCTGCATCGAGGCGACGTCGTGGTCATGCGCGATGTCGGCCATCTCCTTGTCGAGCTTGGCCAACTGTTCGGGGGTCAGCTCCCGGGGCTTGCCGGAATCCGTACCGGTCCCCGGGCCTTCCGGTGTCACCGCACCGCAGGAATAGAGCCCTCCGGTGAGGAAGATGGCCAGAACCAGGCCCAATAAGCGTTTCATAAACAACTAATTGTTATACGGTTTGATGTATTGGTCGTAGAGGAGGTTGATGGTCTGGTAGTAGATCTTGTACACCTCGTTGATCTTGTCGAGCTTGGTGCTGGAGCAGAGGCAGACGAAACCCCAGTCCTCGCCCGGGCAGAAGAACATGCAGCTCTTGAGGCCCTGGGCGCTGCCTGTGTGGCCCTTGAGGGTCTTACCCTCGATAAAGCGGGTTTCGGTGCGGGTGGTCAGGCAGTAGAGCGTGCCGGGATCGGCCGGGGTGACCGGGGTCAGCAGCTTCTTGCAGCCCGCCTCGGAGATGATGCGGTTGCCGTTCGGGGCCACGCCGCCGTCGCGCAGGGTCATCATCCATTTGGCGAGGTTCGGGGCGGAAATCTTCATACCGCCGGTAGGCGACCAGTAGCATCCGTCCTTGCCGATTTCATAGGTACCGTCAGCGAGTTTGATCTCGTTGTTGCGGACATAACCCTTGCCGGGATCCAGCCGGTCCTCTTTCTGGTTGTAGATATAGAGTTTCGTGAACTTGGAGTTGTCCAGCGAGTCGAGGTTGTAGCCGGCATTGTCGGCGCCGATGGGCTTCAGGATGTGGTTGCGGACGTATTCATCGAACCGCTCACCGGAGACCTTCTCGATGATGATGCCGATGATGTTGAGGGCGCGGTTGCAGTATTTGTAGCCCTGGCCCGGAGGATAGGGCAGCCAGGCGGTGTTGCGGATGGTCTCGAGATCGGTCTTGCTCTCATCCACATAGGTCAGGTCGCGGTATTTCTCCGCACCGCCGCCGTCCTTCATGGAAGAGGTGTGCGAGAGCAGCATCTTGACGGTGATGGGGATGTCGGGATAGCGCGGGTTGCGGATGTTCATCCCGAGGATGTCGTTGATGTCGTCGTCCAGCGAGAGTTTGCCGGCCTCCACGAGCTGCATGATGGACATGCCCGAGAAGGACTTGGAGATGGAGGCAATCCGGAAGATGTCATCGATTTCCAGCGGTTCGCCCGTTTCGCGGTCGCGGACGCCGAAGGCGTTCTGATAGACAATCTTGTCGCCTTTGACCAGTACGACCGCCATACCGGCCGTCATGCATTCGTCCATGTAGCCGCGGATCTTTTCTTCAATCTGCGACTGGGAAAGTTGCTGTGCGCGGGCGGGCGCGGCGGAATACACCGTCAGGACCAGGGCCGCCAGAAGGAGAAGCGTCTTTTTCATATTATTCTGTAGGTTTTAAATACTGTTCGTAGAGGAGGTTGGCTACCTTATAGTAGATCTTGTAGACCTCGTTGATTTTGTCCAGTTTGGTGCTGGAGCAGAGGCAGATGAAACCCCAGCCCTCGGTGGGCTCGAAGAACATGCAGCCCTTGTAGCCGTGGAGCGATCCGGTGTGGCCCTGGAGGGTCTTGCCCGCGATCATGCGGGTCTCGGTGCGGACGCCCAGGCAGTATTCCGTGCCCGGATCGGCCGGGGTGACGTGGGTCCAGAGGCGGCGGTAGGACTTTGCGGAGATCAGCCGCTCGCCGGAGGCGGTGATACAGCTGTCGCGGAGGCACATGAGCCACTTGGTCAGGTCGGGCAGGGAAATCTTCATGCCGCCGGTAGGCGACCAGGCCCAGCCGTCTTCGCCGATCACATAGGTCCCCTCTTCCAGCTTTTTCTCATTCTTGCGCACATAGGCGTTGTTGCGCAGCAGCTTGTCTTCGGATTTGTTGTAGCCATACATCGTGACCAGCCTTCCGGCGTCGAGCGAATCCACATTGTAGCCCGCTACACCGACCCCGACAGGATCCAGGATATGGTGGCGGACATATTCGTCAAACCGCTCGCCGGAGGCGCGCTCGATGATGTTGCCCAGCATATTGAAACCGCGGTTGCAGTAGTTGTAGCCCTGGCCGGGCGCATAGTCGTAGAAAGCGCGGCGAAGCATCGAATCGACCGGCGTGAGGGTGGTATCGACCCAGGCCGGCGACCAGTAGCGCGCGTTGCCGGTGCCGTCTTTCATGCTCGAGGTGTGTGAGAGCAGCATGCGCAGGGTGATGGGGATATCGGGCCACTTGGGGTGGCGCACCGGGAACCCCATCAGGTCGCTCACGTCATCCTCGAGCGACAGCTTTCCTTCGTCCACCAGCTGCATGATGGAGACCGCAGAGAAGGATTTGGACATCGAGGCGATCTTGAAAATGTCGGTCACCTCCAGTTTGTCCCCGCCCTTTCTGTCGCGCCAGCCAAAAGCGTTCTGATAGAGAATATCGTTTCCTTTGAAAAGAACGGTGGCAAGGCCCATCGTGCGGCACTCCTCCATCCAGGAGCGGATGCTGTCGGCCACCTGGGCTCCGGTCAGCCGCTGGGCGCGGCCCACCGTCGGGAAGGCAAGCAGGGCGGCCAGCAGAAAGACCGAAAATGATTTCAACTTCATGAATCTATACTAATTTACAATGACTTAATACTTGTTACTCCCACGTTACGGAGACCGTGTAGGGTACGCCGTTAAGGACCTCCTGGTGCCCGGTGTAGAGGCAGCCCCGGTCGGTAGGAACCGTATCTACGGTGGTGTCGCAATAGACCCCGATGAACCAGGTGCCCTCGGAGAGGGTATCAAAGATAGCGGTTTTGTCGCAACCTTGTGCGCAATCGGCATAGAAAGATTCGCGCGCCCACGCAAAGTCCCCTTTGCGGAGGGTCAGCCAAAGGTCGTCCTGCGCATAGCCGCCCTTGAGGCTTACCTGCACGTTGCGGGCGCCGCGCGGGATCCGGACGGTGAAGTGGTGGTATTGCTTGTCGCCGATCCGGGCATGCGAGGGGTCGTTATCCTGGCTGCGGCGGTCCATCACCCGCGGCTCGCCGCGCAGCAGTTCCCCCTTGATGCGGGCCGGGCCGGTTTCATCCAGGGCGTAGCGGACCAGTGCGGAGAAAAGGTTCAGCGAGGGGCCTTCGGTGATCATGCCCCGCGGGTCGGATTCGGGATGTGAGCCGGTGGCGATCACGAGGCCCGACGTATCGTTGTCGCGGAACGACCAGATGGCGATCTTGCCGGTCAGCGGATAGGGACGGCCGGCGGCCGTATCGCCCGGAAAATCAAAGCGCAGCAGCGCCTGGGTGCCCTTCGGAAAATGGGGATCCTTCTCCACGATGCAGGCGCCGTTGCTGTGGCGCACATGCGGGATGCGGCGGCTTCCGCCGAAGTCGGAATACTTCAGCAGCGGGCTGTTCTCCTCCAGGATCAGGTCGGCGTAGCTCCGGCTCAGCCGGGTTTCGAGGGTGCGTCCTGGGAACAGATGCAAATATTTGTCGTTCACGAAGTTCTGCTGATCGTCGCGGCAGCGCCCTTTCTCCGGGTCGAAGTCCGTTCCGCCCATCGATACGAGGAACGCTCCGGCGCAGGAGCCGACATAGCTGCCGCCGCCCCGCACGAAGGCACGGAAATGGTCGCGGCCCCGCTCGCCCATCGAATTGCCGTGCCGGGTGGCCAGGCCGCCGTGGACATAGACTATCCGGAAGCGAGGAGCCCCGTCCGGATAGAGCAGAACGCCGTTTTCATCGAGTTCGGACCCTTCGTAGAGCGCGCGTTGCGTGACGGTGTCGCGCAACGTGAGGTGGTCGGGATACTCCCCGGCGGTGAAGCGTTCCCAGCTCAGGCCGAGCAGGCGCGCAACGGGAAAATCGTGGTAGTCGCTCATGTGGATGCCGGCATCCACGAAGATATCCTTATAGTACTGTCCTGCGGCCGGAAAAGGGGTGAATGTCAGCCAGAACAGCAGACAAAAACCAAGCGGGAGGGCCTTTCTCATAGGTTTTCTAAACAATTTTGCCCAAAATTAGCAAATCTTTTAAAAAAGCGCTAAATTTGGAGCGATTTGCACGAATTAGCATCAATATCTTTTTATCCAAAAGAATTGTATATCATTCTTCAACCCCAAACAATTAATCTATGAAAAAGCGTATTCTGTTTTTAATGTGCGCATTTCTGACCCTCGCCGGCTCAGCCTTTGCGCAGATTAAAGTCACCGGTACGGTTTCCGACGCTTCGGACGGTGCAGGCATCCCGTATGCCAGCGTCGTCGTGAAGGGCACCACCACCGGTGTCGCTGCGGATGCGGACGGCAAGTATTCCATCTCCGTACCCAACGCAAAGAGCGTTCTCGTCTTCAGTGCTGTCGGTTATGAAAACCAGGAAGTCACTGTCGGCGGCCGCGCTCAGATTAACGTATCCCTCGCTACGGACGCAGCCGCCCTGGACGAGGTGATGGTCGTGGCCTACGGTTCCGCGACGAAGACCTCCTTCACCGGTTCTGCCGGCAAGGTCTCCGGCGAGAAGATCGAACTCGTGCCGAGCACCAACCCGCTCAACACCCTGAACGGTACCACCCCGGGTCTTCGTCTGACCTCCGCGGGCGGCCAGCCGGGTGCTGACGCAACCATCACCGTACGTGGTATCGGCTCCATCAATGGTAATACCGACCCGCTGATTGTCATGGACGGTATGATCTATTCCGGAAACCTGGCTACGATCCCGTCATCCGACATCGAGTCCATCACCGTCCTGAAGGATGCGGCTTCCACCGCTCTTTACGGGTCCCGTGCTGCAAACGGTGTGATTATGATCACCACCAAGCAGGGCAAGGGTGAAGTCCCGTCCATCAATGTCAAGATCTCCCACGGTTTCGTAACTCGTGAGCAGAAAGACTACAAGACCATGAACCTCCAGGATTACATGGAGAACTACTGGCAGCAGCTCTATAACACGAACGTGTTGAACGGCCAGGCAGCAGATGTTGCGGCTACCAACGCTTCCGGCGACCTGCTGACCAACCTGGGTTATCGCGAAGATTTTTATCCGTTCACCGGTGCTGCTTTCAACAACGTGGTCGGCACCGACGGTAAGTTCAACCCTGCCGCTAAGTTCCTCTATGAGGACGACGTGGACTGGCTGGGCGCAACCGAGCGTGTGGGCCAGGTACAGGACTATGGTATTTCCGCTTCCGGTAAAGGCAAGTACACCACTTACTTCGGCAGCGTCGGCTACACGGACACCAAGGGTTATATGGTGGGAACCGGCTTCGAGCGCTATTCCGCTCGCGCCAACGTCAGCTTCGAAAAGAAATGGCTGAAGTTCGGTGTCAACGCTTCGGGTTCCGTCAGTGACCAGTCCGGTAACCTCTCCACCTCGGCCAACGACCGTCAGAACGCCTATCACGTGGTGCTGAAGATCGTCCCGACCTACCCGATCCACCTCCACTGGGCCGACGGTTCCTATGTCCTCGACGGTGCAGGCAACAAGATCTACGACTTCGGTGAGGGTTACAACCAACCGGACGATTTCAAAAACGGACTCAAGGTATACTATAAACCCGACGGTATATCCTATGATGTCATTCCTGCCCGTACGGACTTCTCCTTCAACGTAGCTGCTTACACGGCAAACCGTTACAGCCACTACAAGAGAAACATCATCAACGTGAAGCCGTTCATCGAGATCAAACTCCCGTTCGACCTGAAGTTCACGGCCAACGCATCGATCTACAACAGCGGTTACACCGCTCACTCCGCAACTCCGTACTTTGAGGACTACAAAGGCCACTCCTCTTCAGCGACCCTGACCTTCTCGAACACCCAGACGCGCACGGCCAACCAGCTGCTGAGCTGGACCAAGTCCTTCGGCGATCACCACGTTGACGCGCTGGTCGGTCACGAGACCTATCAGTATGTCTATGATTATGAGACCTCCGGCAAGGCCAACCAGATTGTGATCGGTACCAACTACCAGTTCAACAACTACGCCGACGCCAACACGGTTCCTTCCGGCTATCAGCACAACTATCGCACGGAAAGCTACCTGGGCCGCGTCAACTACGACTACCTGAGCAAGTATTACCTCTCCGCTTCGTTCCGTCGTGACGGTTCCTCGCGTTTCTACAGCAAATCCCGCTGGGGTAACTTCTGGTCCGTGGGCGGCAGCTGGATTATCAGCAACGAAGACTTCATGAAGGGTGTTTCCCAGATCGATCAGTTGAAACTCCGTGCATCCATCGGTACCGTCGGTAACGACGACCTCGGCCAATACTGGCCTTATATGGCACTGTACGAGCTGAAGCTGAACGACACCGAGCCGGGCTACACGCAGGTGATGGACTCCCCGGGTAACCTCGATCTCCAGTGGGAGGTTAATACCAACTGGGATGTCGCAGTCGAGTTCCAGGCCTTCAAGCGTCGCCTGACCGGTACCATCGAATACTTCCACCACCAGACCAGCAACCTGCTGATGGACGTGACCCTCGCTCCTTCCACGGGTAAGAACTCTTATCCGACCAACGACGGTGGTCTGCTTAACAGCGGTTTCGAGCTGCAGTTGGGTTATGACATCATCAAGACCAAAAAGGTGAAATGGAATGTCGGTGCGAACGCCTCCATCCTCAAGAACAAGATTACCTATCTGCCGATTCCGGCTTACACCACCAACAGCAGCTTCAACAAGATTGAAGAAGGCCACTCCGTCTATGAGTGGTGGCTCTATCAGTGGCAGGGCGTCGACCCGGCTACCGGTCTGAACTACTTCACTCTGGGTGATGGCTTCTACAAGAAGGACGCTGAGGGCAACGTTACGAATGAATATATCGACGGTATCGAAACGAATGCAGACGTCGTTACCATTGACGGCAAGTACTACACGACGGCTATCGCACAGTCCAAGCAGGACTACAGCGGTTCCCCGCTTCCGAAGGTATTCGGCGGTATCACCACCGACCTCACCGTGGGTAACTTCACCTTCGCACTCAACCTGTACTACCAGTTGGGCGGTGTCGGTTATGACCGTGGTTATTCCAACATCCTGCAGCAGGGTATCATCGGCGATAACAAGCCGTACATCAACCGCCACGTGGATGCAGCCAAATCCTGGAAGCAGCCCGGCGACGTTACCGACTTTGCGATCCTGACCACCAGCACCAAGGCCGTTGGTTCCTCCTCCTACAGCGAGAACACCACGGCTACCCGTTCCACCCGTTGGTTCACCACGACCAACATGTTGGAAATCAACAACGTGACGCTGGCTTACGCACTTCCTAAGAGCCTTTGCAACAAACTGCAACTCAACAGCATCAAGGTTTATGCTTCCGCAGACCACCTCTTCCTGTTGAATGCCCGCAGAGGTTACTACACCAACTACTCGCTCAGCAACTACACCTCGAATGCTTCGTTCTCCAAACCGGCACGAACCATCACGGTGGGTATCAACCTGGGTCTTTAATGAAGGAGGATTGTAACCATGAAAAAGATTTTTAGCAATACCCTTTTCGTTCTCGCCGCAGCCGGTTTACTGCTGGCTTCCTGCTCCAAGGACTTCCTTGAGACCAAGCCGACCAACCAGGTGTCTGAAGGCGACATCATGAACACGACTGAGAGTGCTTTGATGAACATCAACGGTATGCACCGCCTGCTGCACAACTGCAGCACGGACTGGTACAGCCAGGGTGGTTATCCGACCTTCTGCCTCCATCTGGCAGCCCTCTCGGATGACTTTATCTTCACCTATACGAATGCGATGTTCCAGCAGACGCAGCAGTATATCCACCACCGCGACCTGACGCACAAATACATGGACTGCAACCTCTATTGGAAGCTGTTTTATCGTATTATTGCCAACGGTAACCGTATCCTTTCTTATATTGACGATCTCCCGGGCGACGACAACCAGCGCGCATTTGTGAAGGGCCAGGCTCTGGCTTACAGAGCTTTCCTGCACTTCCAGCTGGTTCAGGCGTATGCTCAGCGTTATGATGCAGCCGGTAACAATACCCAATTGGGTGTGCCCCTCCGCATCGAGGATAACGATGACAATTTGCCCCGCTCCTCCGTGGAAGACGTCTATACCCAGATTCTCAAGGATATCGATGCCGCTATCGTGGAATTGGAAGCCACCAACTACAAGAAGTACAACAAATCCCATATCGACCAATGGGTGGCCAAGGGCATCAAGGCCCGCGTGCTGCTGACCATGGGCAAATGGGCTGACGCCGCTACCGTGGCTCAGGATGTGATTGACCACTCGGGTGCGGCGCTCGATCCGCACACCTATACAGATGGTATGGCTGAAAACCGCTTCGGCGAAATGAGTAACACCGAATGGCTCTGGGCTTGCGCATCTTCGCGTACTGACCAGTCCCAGTTCGGCGGTAAGCTCCGCAGCTGGCATGACTTCATCTCCAACAACGCAGCTTCCTATAACGCAAACTCCCCCCGCGCCATCAACTGTCTGCTCTACAACACGATTCCGGCATCGGATATCCGCAAGGGCATGTGGCTCCCGGATCCGTACACCGTCACCTGCTATGTCAACGCTTCCGGCAAGAAAGCGCCGTACATGTCGCAGAAGTGGCTGGTTGACGACCCTGTCACCAAGTATGAAGAGCGCGACGTTCCCTACATGCGTCTGCCCGAAATCATGCTGATTGCAGCAGAGGGTTATGCCCGCAGCGGCGGTGCGAACGTCACCAAGGCTCAACAGCTGGTTTACCAGCTCGGTCACGACCGTGATCCTGGCTATGCAGCTGTTACCGAAACTGGTGATGCCCTGATCGAGAAGATTATGTGGCAGCGCCGCGTGGAACTCTGGGCTGAAGCCGGTCTTCGCTGGCTCGACCTCAAGCGCCTCAACCTCCCGTGCGACCGTGGTCCGGCTCCGCGCGACGGTTACAACAAAGGCCCTTGGAAGAACAGCGCAACCTCCGCTCCGACCAACCTCGACCCGCTGGCATCCAACTATGATATGTATGGTGCTTCGCTCGGTGAAGAGGCTCGCGTGATTCCTGCAGGCGACAAACGCTGGCAGTGGCTGATTCCTGAACAGGAACTCTCCGCCAACCCGCTGATGGTCCAGAACGAACTCTAACGGCTCGTTCCGCCTGAAACAAACGCTTCCCCGGAGCCCCTCGGCCCCGGGGAAGTTTTTTTAGGAAAAAGGATCAATACAAAAAGCCGAAGGCCCAAAGCGGAATCTTCTTCCGGCTGGCGATATCTACATTGTCCACAGCCAGCGCTGCACTTGAAATATCCTCGTCGCTGATTTGAGAAAAGTCCTTTCCAGCGCCACCGACCTCTATCACATGGTTTTTGTCAATTCGGAAGTCTCCCGTCTTGATTCCGCCGTATTCCACGAGGTGCCCTGCGGCAGAAAGCTGGTTGCAGAAGAAAGTTTCTCGCACCGTGCCCGTTTCCGGGGCTTTTGCGCAGTAAGCATATATCAGATTTGTGTTGTCCAGCAATAGTTTGTCCGGCTTTTGCAAATCTGTGATTCGGTCAACCTCCGAGAATAGATTCCTGGTAAGATGCGCCTCGTCCAAATACTTCAAATAGCGAATCAGCGTCACCCGGTCGATACTCACGCTCTTGGACAGTTTGGAGAGATCTACCTGATACGGAAGCATGCCGGCGATTACTTGCAATAAAGCCCTGATTTTGCGGGTATTCTCTTGGCTGACGCCGCGGTACTTAGTCAGCTCTGTATCGATTATGTATGCGCCGACATTTTCTATGAGAGTCTTATAGGTCTTCTTCTTCTCGAAAGAGAATGGATAATAACCCATCTGCAAATAATCGTCGAAGAACTCCAGCGGCCTGTAAACAGAACGAACCTTCGAACAGAAAGTGCCGGCATCCGCAAGCAGCCGCTCCAGCGAAATGGGCTCCACCTTCTTCCCTGTCCGGAACCAAAGGTACTCTCGAAAAGAGAGGCCGCTCATATCATACACGTCCTGCCTTCTGGACAGATCTGCCTGTCCGTCATTCAACTGGATAAGAGACGAACCGCTCAATACGACCTTCAGTCCCTTGTAGAGATCATAAATCTCCTTGATCTCCCTGCTCCACCCGTCGTACTTATGAATCTCGTCAATAAACAGATGCCTTCCGCCCTGGCGGACAAAAGCCGCCGCCGTATCCAGAAGCGTATGTGTGGAGAAATAGGAGGAGTCCGCTGAGCAGTACAGGGCGTGTCTGTCCGTCACCTCATAATGCTTCAGTAGGTACTGCTGCATCAGCGTGGATTTTCCGACGCCCTTGGGGCCACGGATAAGAATCAAGCGTGAGTCCCAGTCAATCGTTTGCATCAGTTCACGCTCAAAAGCAGTGGGGACGTCAGTTAGATATTCAAGATGTCTTTCGAATAAAGGTTCCATATCAATATTTTTTGCAAAAATAAAAATGTTTATCACAATAAACAAATTTCACTAAAAAATGTTTATCGCAATAAACAGTTTACCCAATTGCGCAAGCCACAATTGTTTGTTATTGTAGTTTTTTCTATCTTTGAGACAAAATGATTATTGAACAGCTATGAAAAAGCTTTCTCTCCTGATTGCGGCGCTCGTGGCGCTGACCCTGATGCCCGACGCTTCGGCACAGTATTACAAAGACCTCTTTATGGACGGTGGCATCAACATCACCTCGCGCGTAGATTTGCCCTCCGCCCGCTACCTGGGCCTCTCCTGGGAGCGCTACTACTCCGCACCCCACAAACCGATGTCCATCACCCTCAAGGATACCCTCGAGCAGACCGCGCTGATGGTCCGTTCCGAGATTGACCAGAACGGCTGCCTGCTCTATCCGGACGGCGCGCCGCGTTTCCGCGTGATCTATGTCAACGGCGGCAAGGCCGGCAAGCATGGCAAATCCCTCACCGAGGAGGGTCGCCAGCATATCCGCGACTTCGTGAAGAACGGCGGCAGCTATGTGGGTACCTGCGCAGGCGCCTTCGTCGCTTCTATTTCTGACACCCGTTTCGATCCCACGAAGAACCGCTGCAAGGATGAAGACCGCGAGAAGGTCCGCTTCGAATATTTCCACGTCTATCCGGCCCGCACCATTTCCACCAACAACCTGACCAAAGATTTTGTAGGTGAGCGTGTTACCACCGGTATGAAGGTCGAGCCCGGCAGCCCGCTGCTGAAGTACTACGACTTTGGCGGAGATATGTATATCGACAGCGTCTATCACAACGGCGGCTGCTTCATCACCACCGATCCGCTGCACTTTGCTCCGGGTACCGAAATACTGCTACGCTATGACTATGATGCAGCCAAGGACCAGAAGCGCGAGGATGAAGGCCGCTTCAAAGTGACCAACCATATCAGCGCCTGGGCTTGGAAAGAAAGCCCGGAAACCGGCCGTACGGTGCTATGCGGATCGCATCCGGAGGGCGTGGTGGCTGGCGAGCAGCTGCAGCTCTTCTCCGCATTCGTGCTCTATGCCCTGGATGGCAACGGCACCCCGCGCGTCAAGGGTGAACTGGTCAACGGCGAAGCCCGCGTGATGAATTGCGACACGGACGACAACGATCCCGCACACGCCAAGATCGGGGACAAGCAGTATCACCACTTCACGGTCAACATCCCCAAGGGCGCCAAGAACATCAAGATCGCGCTCCAGGGCGGCTATTCGCAGGACGACCTCTTCCTGACCCTCCGCAAGGGCGATTTCGCCTTTGCCAAGGAGGCTGATTATGCCGACGTGACCCTCGGCGCCGTCAAGACAATGGAATTCGACACGCTGCCCGCAGGCACCTGGTATATCGGCGTCAAGTGCGACACCACCGTCGATACCGTCCAGACGGACCACGGCGAGTCCTACACCGGCCACCTCGAGGTCCTCAACGGCGTTCCCTACACCCTGACGGTCACCTGGGAATAATCAGTTGATTTTCTGCCACATGCCGAAGTCTTCGCCGTGGCCGAACTGAAGGCGGAAAGAGTCAATCTTTCCGCTTTTTTTGTTGCGCAGGAAGGTGACGGGGAACCAGTGGCCTTCGCTCTTGAAGCGAAATTTCCGGCCGCTGACCGGCTCGAGCGGATGTGTCCAGTGCTTTGTGCCCAGCGTGATGGTCAGCTGGTCTCCATCCGGGGCCACAAGGGCGTCACCCAGGCCGATCGTGTTGCGGTAGGTTCCGACCAGCAGTTCTGCGTCGGGCGCCGGCTTGGGCTCCGGAGCGGGTCCAGCCGGCTTTTTCCGGGCTTCGGTCCGCAGCAGGGAAGCCAGTTCGCGGGCACTGTAATCCGTGTCGGGCAGGCCGAGATAGAGGTCGATGATCCGGCGCATCAGTGCGCGGCGGGCGCCTGTGAGGCTCTCGGTATTGCAGGAAACCATGCAGCCCAGCCGGAGGTCGGGCCGCCAGAAACAGATATCCGTATGGCCGAATCCGGACCCCGTGTGCCAGTAGAGCTTGCCTTTGGGGCTGTATTCGATATGCCAGCCGTAGCCATATATCGTCATGGAAGAATCGGTCTGGATCTGGGGATTCTCTCCGCGGTGCACGCGCCGCATCTGCTCCTTGCTCACCAGGCGGGTGCCGTCGGGCAGGACGCCGTCCGAGAGGTGGAACTGCAGCCACTTGGCCATATCCGTCACGGTGGAGATGATGCCGCCCGAGGCACTGATGACACTGAGGCGGTTGAGGGGCTGTTCCTCATAAGGAATCGGTGTTGCGACGATCCGCCCGTCCACAACGGCCACATCGTGCGACTGCGCGCGGTTTTCACAGGAGAGCAGCCCCTCGGCGCCGGTCGTGGTCTCGTTCATGCCCAGCGGCTGGAAAATCCGGGTCCGGATGGCCTCTTCCCAGCTTTGGCCGGTGAGGCGCTCCACCAGCAGGGCGTTCACCGCGTAGAAGAAGGTCTGGTAGGCATAGCCGCTGCGGAAGGGATATTCCGGCTCGAGGTAGGGCAGCACGGTGAAGATGCTCTCCCGGCCGTAACCCAGGCGCGGCAGGTAGCTGCCCTGGCCCGCCTTGAGGCCCGAGCAGTGCTGGAACAGGTCCTTGACGGTGATATTCTCCGAAGCGACGCTATCCTGCAGGCGGAATTCCGGAAGAATATCCCGCACGCGGGTCTCCCACTTCACCTTTCCCTCATCCACCAGCTGCGCCACCAGCACGGGCGTGAAGGCCTTGGATACGGAGGCAATTTTGAAATGGGTATGCTCGTCTACCTTCTCCTGGGGGTTGTCCAGGTCCCGCACGCCGATTCCGCGGGCATAAACCAGCTGTCCGTCCTTGACAATGGAGAGGGCGGCGCCGGGAATGCCCCAGTCGGCGCAAACTTTTTGAAAATAGTGGTCCACATTCTCCAGGATGGCTGCCTCGGCAGCGTCATGCGGGTTGAGAACTTGGGCGGAAAGCGGGCTGGCAGCCAGCAGAGAGGCGGCTGCGCAAGCGAGGATAAACGAATGGAAACGTTTCATGACGGTTATTTTTTACGGATCCAGGGATCGAAGGTCTCCCCGTGGCCCCAGTCCAGGTCAAAGGCGCGGACGGTGCCATCCGGCCGGACGTCGAAGGTGGCCCGGAAGCGGTGGCCGTCCGAGTCAAAGACCCAGCGGTTGCCCCGTTCGTGGAGCATCCGGTGTGTCCAGCCCTTGGGACCTATTTTAATACAGAGTTTATTGTCTTTCAGCCAGATGCGGGCATCGCCCAGCAGCTCGCCCGCGGAATAGTTTCCGCAGAGGGCGCTGGCGGCCGGGCGTTCCTTGCGCAGCGGGAAGCGGCTGGCCTTGCTCGGCGCCGACCCCTTGCGGTGCAGCCATTTCTGCAGTGCGGCGGAGCTGTAGTCCACGTCCGGAAGCCCCAGCCAGAGGTCCACCAGTCGCTTGAGGATGGAGAAGCGCACGCCGCCCGGGGCTTCGCTGTCCACCAATATCGCGAGGCTCATTTCGAACTCGGGAATAAAGACGCAGAGCGCCGTGTGGCCCCAGGTGGTGCCGGTATGGTAGTAGAGGCGGCATTTTTGATTCTGCTCGATATACCAGCACTGCCCGTAGAGGGTCAGGTGGTCGTCGGTCTGTTCATCGATCACCACCCCCGTATGCAGGTAATCCGCCTGCTCCTGCGAGAGAAGGCGTTCGCCCGCCGCGTTGAGGCCGCCCGTGCGGTGAAACTCCGCCCAGCGCGCCAGATCCACCACGCTGGCGTTCACGCCGCCCGCCGGGCCGATCACCGTCAGCCACTCCAGCGCGCGGTTGTTGCCCCGCAGCTGCACCACCCGCAGGGTGTCCTTGCGGTTGGAGAAATCATGCTGTCCCGCCACGTTCGGGGAGTTGAGGTATCCTGTTTTGCCGGAGGAGGCGCCCGTCATCCCCAGTGGCCCGAAAATCCGCTCCTGAAGCAGCTCCTCCCAGGTTTTTCCGCTCACTTTCTCCAGAATCTGCGCCGCCGTGAGGAAGGTCATGTTGTTGTAGTGCTTGCCCTCCCGGAAGCCGTATTGCGGCTTCTGCAGGTAGAGCATCCGCGCCGTCTGGTCGCGGTCGTAGCCGAGGTTCGGAAAATAGGTGGCGGCCTGCGAGGTGTAGCCCATGCGGTGGGTCATCAGGTCGCTGACGCGCGTCTCCTCGCGGACGACGCTGTCCACCGGACGAAAGTCGGGCAGGAGGTCTTTCACGCGGTCGTCCCAGCGCACCAGCCCCTCGTCCACCATCATCGCCATCAGGGCGGAGGTAAAGGATTTCGAAACGCTGCCGATCTGGTACACCGTGTTCTCGTCCACCGGATCCGGCCGGCCCTTCTCCTTGACGCCATAGCCCTTGGCCAGCAGCGTCTTGCCGCCCTGGATGACCGCCACGCTCATGCCCGGCACGGCCCACTGCCTGCGGACCTGTTTGATATACGAGTCAAGTGCCTGGGCGACAGAGACCCGATCTTGCGATAACCCCGTAAGGGACGCCATCAGGAGCAGAAGGATGAGGAAAAGACGTTTCATACGACAAAGGTAGGTTTTTCCAAAATAAATCCCTACCTTCGTAGATTGTATTATTTCGCGTGAATGAGAAAGAAACTGATTCTCTGGAACCTGGCTCTGGCAGCGACCCTGCTCGCGGCCTGCGGAAAACCCGGGCCGGAGCCCGGCCCGCAGTATGAGGCGATCCCGACGGATGTGCCCCTGAGGGGTTTCTATAAGGATCTTTTCATGGATGGCGGCATTGCGCTGACCTCCCGCACGACGCTCCCCGTCACCGAATATCTCGACCTGTCGATGGAGTACTTCGCCAGCGGCGCGGACGTGGAAAAGATGACGGCCGTGGATACGACCCTGCAGACGGCGGTTCTCTCGCACAGCGCGGAGGACGAAAACGGCTGCCTGCTCTATCCGGACGGCGCGCCGCGCTTCCGCATGATCTACATGAACGGCGGCAAATCGGGCAACCACGGCCTGTCGCTCAATACCAAGGGCAGCAAGGCGCTCAAGCGCATCCGGGAGTACTATGCCAACGGCGGCAGCTATGTGGGCACCTGTGCCGGCGCTTATCTCGCCTCCGCCGGTTCCGGCACCGCCTCCAACCCGAACTATACGGGCATCTGGCCGGGGCACTGCTACCCCACCAGCATGACCGACACCTATACCTCGATGACCGTCGAACCGGGCTGTCCGCTGCTGAAATATTATGATTTTGGCGGAGATATGCGGGTGGACGGCGTGCGCCACAACGGCGGCTGCTACCTCTCGCCCGCCCCGCCTGCCGGCACGGAACTGTTGCTGCGTTATTACTGCCCCGATACCACCAAGGTCCATGGGCAGGGCAGCATCTGGGCCTGGAAAAAAGATGCCTTCACCGGCCGTGCGGTGGCATGCGGTTCGCATCCGGAAGGCGTTGCTTCCGGCGAGCGCCGCGACCTGATGGCCGCCATGTGCCGCTATGCGATGGACGGCCAGGGCTGCACCACCGTCAAGGATACCCTCTGGAACGGGAAGGTCTGCGAGATGACCGCCCTCTATTCATCGGGCGATCTCGCCCACGCCCGCATCGGGGACCGGCAGTTCCATCATTTTGCTGTTTTCCTGCCGGAAGGCGCTAAAAACTTGAGTATTACACTTTCTGGGGCAGAAGGTTCCGAAGGGTGCAACCTCGAACTGTACCTCAACAAAGGCACCTTCGCCTATCCGGAGGTTGCCCGCCTCAGCGCGCTAAAGGCCGGCTGCGCCCAGACGCTCGTCGAAGCGGCGCCCGAGGGCGGCCTCTGGCTGGTCGCGGTCCGCTGCCCGGATACCGTCACGGCCACCCTGACCGACTATGACAACGGCCAGGAGCAGACAGGCCACTACTACAAATATACCGGAAATACCACCTTGCTGAACGGTGTGCCCTATACGCTCACCGCTTCCTGGGATGAACCTGTTGGAAATAAATAAAATACAATAATGAACAGACGCTTTTCCCACCTTCTGATGGCTGCTGCCACCCTGGCTGCCGCCGCTTCCTGTTCAATCAACAACCTGGGCGAGGTCACCGGCGCCGAGGGCCCCGTCGTCCTGACGGCCGGCACCGAAACCCCCGTCCCGGTGGGTGACACCCGCACCGTGCTGGCCGCCGATACGGCCACGGTCCTCTGGAGTGCAAACGACGCCTTCGCCCTGCTGGGCAACGACGGCTCCAAGAGCAAGTTCACCCTCACCTCCGGTGCGCAGAAAACCGTCGGCTCCTTTGCCGGCACTCCCACCGGCGCTGCGCCCTGGTACGCGATTTATCCGTATGACGAGTCGGTTACGCGCCTTCCCGGCGAGCTTCACTTCAAGCTGGCCGCCGTGCAGAATTATACCTCCGGCACCTTCTCGAAAGGGGCCAATCCGTCGATCGCCAAGACCGCTTCGCTGGACGATCCGCTGCAGTTCAAAAACCTCTGCGGCGTGCTCTGCCTGAAATTGACCGGCACCTCGACCCTCTCGCGGCTGGTGCTGCACGATCTGGGCGGCAACCTGCTCTGGGGCGACTGCACCGTGGCCCTCGACGGCAAGGAGGGCACCGCCGAACAGACCATGACCCTCTCCGGCGGCGACAATACCCTGACGCTCAACCTGGGCTCCGTGGCCCTGTCGCTCAGCACCCCGCAGGCCTTCTTCTTTGTGGTGCCTGCCGGCGCGCTGGATAGGGGCTTTATCGTGAAGGCCTTCGACAAGAACGACAACCTCTGCGGCGTGGTCCAGACCCAGGTCGCCAATACGCCGGGCCGCTCCGAAATGGTCCGCATGCCGGCTGTGGCCACCAAGTTCGTCAGCGAGAGCGCCGATCCGCTGCAGCGCGGCTACTACAAAGATCTCTTCATGGACGGCGGTATCGGCCTGACTTCGCGCACCACGCTGCCGGCCGCCAGTTATTTGAACCTCGACTGGGAATTTTACGCATCGCTCGCCACCGGCAAAACGACCGCGCAGGACACGCTGATCCAGACCGAAGTCTTTATCGGTTCGGATACGGACCTGAACGGTGCGCTGCTCTATCCGGACGGCGAACCGCGTTTTCGCTGCATCTACGTCAACGGCGGTAAATCCACCCAGCACGGCGCTTCGCTCGGCGAAACGGGCCGCAACCGCATCCGCGCCTACTATGCCAACGGCGGCGCCTACGTGGGTACCTGCGCCGGCTGTCTGATCTCCTCCAAAGGCTATGACAGCCAGGCAACTACCACTACCTATTTCGGCATCTGGCCGGGCCATACCTACCACACCAAGACCGACTCGGGCAAGAGCGTCACCGATACCTACACCAGTATGACCATCGAACCGGGCTGTGCGCTGCTGAACTACTACGATTACGGCGGCGATCTGCAGATCAACGGCGTCCGCCACAACGGCGGCTGCTATATGTCGCAGATCGATTATCCGGTGCCCGCAGGAACGGAAATCCTGCTCCGCTACCTCACGCCGGGGCCCGATTCCACCAAACTGAACGGTTCGGTGAGCGGCTGGGCCTACAAAGCCACCGAGGAGAGCGGCCGCCTCTGCGTAATCGGATCACACCCGGAGGGCGTCTCTTCCGGCGAGCAGCGGGACCTCTTCTCCGCCATGATCCGCTACGCCTGCGACGGCAACGGCTGTGTCACCCCCAAGGGGACCCTTTCCAAGGGTGTCGCCCGCGAGATGACCAGGAAAACGACCGACAACCAGCCCGCCAACACCCGGATCGGCGACAAGCAGTACCATCACTTCAATATCGAGCTTCCCGCCGATGTGGATGACTTTACCCTGACCCTGGCCGGCATCGGAACCTCCTACGACCTCTATGTGGGCCTGGCCCGCGAACGCACGGCCTGGCTGGGCGATTCGGACTACCTGCTCTGCACCTCCGGCCCCACCAAGTCCCTGCGCATCAAGCACCTGCCGGCCGGAAAATGGTCCGTATGCGTCTATTGCCCGGTGACGGTCACCAGCACCAAGACGCAGTACACCAGCGGTGCCTATTACTATCAGTATTCCGGCGAAACGGCTGTGCTGAACGGCGTGCCGTACCGGATTATGGCTTCCTGGAACGCCACAGGCCCCAACACGGGCACCGGTGGCAATCAGCCGGCCACCCCGATCCCCGGCACGTGGGACTAAGTGTCCGAGGGCTTGACCCGAGGACTTATAGGCCGGGAGCGGGGGGTCTGGGGCATCGCCCCAGTAAAAATAGGTCGGGATGACAGGATTCGAACCTGCGAAATCATGGTCCCAAACCATGCGTCTTAGACCTCTGGACTACATCCCGATTGTGAGTGCAAAGGTAGTTGTTTTTCAAAAACTTTTGGGATATTAAAACGATTTAACTATTTTTGGGTCATAAACTGTCCGTATGACCAACCGTCACGTGACCATAAAGGACATCGCGCGCGAGGCAGGCGTTTCACCCGCCCTCGTCTCCTTCGTAATGAGCAACAGGGTCGCCGGCGAGCAGTTGTACCGCGTCAACCCGGAGACCAGCAAGCGCATCCTGGAAGTCGCGGAACATCTTCATTATAAGCCAAATAACTCTGCGCGCGCCCTGCGCAGCGGCAAAACCGGCACCATCGGCGTCGTCGTTTCCGATATCGCCAACCCTTTCTTTGCGGAGATTGCCCGGTACCTGGAAGACGATGCCTATCATTATGATTACAACGTCATTTTCGGCAGTTCCGACGAAAATCCCGAGAAATTCCGCCGGGTGGTGAACGTTCTCCTCAACAAGGGAGTGGACGGCCTGATCCTGGTTCCTTGCGCAGGAGCCGATGAGACTCTCCGGGAAATTGTCGCCTCCGGAATCAACACGGTCCTGATCGACCGCAAGGTGCCCGGACTGGAGGTGAGCAGCGTGGTGCTCGACAATCGCAGTGCAGCCCGCGTCATCGTGGAGAAACTTCTCTCGCGCGGCGCCCGCCGCATCGATATGGTCTCCTACTCGATGGATATTTCCAGCACCCGCGACCGCGAACAGGGGTATCGCGATGCGATGGAGGCGGCCGGCCTCTCGGACAACATCCATATCGAGCGGGTGGCCCACAACGATTACGCCTGCATTCCCGATTATTTCCGCGAAGCCCGCAGCAGGGGCGTCGAGGCCTTTATGATGGCAACCAACACCCTCTCTTCTCTGGTGCTCTCCGAGATCATCCGGAACGGATTCCGGGTTCCCGAAGATTACCAGGTGGCCCGTTTCGACCGCAACTCGGTCTATGACTTCAACGGCCACGGTATCATCTATGTCCGCCAGCCCGTGGATCTCTTTGCAGGAAAGGCGATGAAGCTGCTGATGGCGGAGATCCGCAGAAAACCCAAACAGGAAATTCCGGTCGAAGAGATTGTCCTCTCGCCGGAAATCCTCGAATAGAAATTATTATACAAAAGCGATATGAAAAAGATTCAAGGAATTCTTCCTCCGATGATTACTCCGATGCTCGATGCGAAGACGCTGGACATCGAAGGTGCCGGCCGCATTGCGGACCGTATGATTGAAGCCGGGGTGGCAGGTATCTTCCTGCTCGGCACGACCGGTGAAAGCCAGAGCCTGCCGATGCGGCTTCGTTTCGATTTCGTCAAGGCAATGTGCGCCCACATTGCAGGCCGGGTTCCCGTCCTGGTCGGCGTCACGGAAACCTCGCTCGAAGACAGCCTCTCCCTGGCGGCCCACGCCAAGGCCTGCGGGGCATCCGGTGTGGTGGCGGCGGCGCCTTATTATTTCCCTGGAAACCAGAAAGAACTGATTGACTGGTATACGGCCCTGGCGGATGCCTGCCCGCTTCCGGTCTATCTCTACAATATGCCTTCCAAGGTGAAGGTCTTCCTCAACGTTTCCACCGTGGTGGCCCTCTCAAAACACCCGAATATCGTCGGCGTGAAGGACTCTTCGGGCAACCAGAGCTATTTCCAGAGCTTGCTCTTCCATTTTGCCGGCACCGATTTCGCCGTCTATATGGGACCGGAGGAGCAAACGGCGGCAGTTGTTCTCCTGGGTGCCGACGGCGGCGTGAACGGAGGCGCGAACCTCTTCCCGGAACTGTTCGTAAATATGTATCGCGCTGCGGCGGCCGGCGACCTCGCGGAAACCCGCCGGCTTCAGAAACGGATTATGTTCCTCTCCGACAGCCTCTACGGCCTGGAACCCGGCTCCGATGCAAGTTTCGTGAAGGCCATCAAGTGTGCCCTGAAACTCAAGGGCGTCTGCTCCGGCTACCTGCCGTTGCCTTATACGGCTTTCGATGCGGAGCAGGAGAAGAAGGTGGCCGCCGTTCTTGAAACCCTCAAAGATTACAGATAATGGAACTCTCCTGGATAGACTATATCGTCTTTTTCGTTTTCGTCGGGGGCGTCGCCCTCTTCGGCTGCAGTTTCTTCAAGAAGAGCCGCAAGGGAACGGATGCCTTCACCAAGGCGGAGGGCTCCATTCCGACCTGGGTGGTGGGAATGTCCATCTTTGCCACCTTCGTCAGCAGCATCTCCTTCCTCGGCCTTCCGGGCGGCTCGTATGCCGGCAACTGGAACCAGCTGATATTCAGTTTCACGATTCCCATTGCCACCTGGCTGGCCGCCAAGGTATTCATTCCGCTCTACCGCGGGGTGGGCAGCGTTTCCGCCTACCAGTTCCTGGAGGACCGCTACGGCTACTGGGCACGCGGTTATGTGGCTGTTTGCTACCTGCTTACGCAAGTCTGCCGGGTGGGCTCCATCCTCCTGCTGCTGGCCATCCCCATCAACACGATGTTCGGATGGGATATCGGTACCATCATCATCGTGACGGGCGCCCTGACGCTGGTCTATGCGGTGTTGGGCGGTATTTCGGCGGTGGTCTGGACGGACGCCATCCAGGGACTGATCCTGATTGTCGGTGCGCTGGTCTGCGCCCTGATCCTGCTCTTCGGGATGCCGGAGGGACCGGGCCAGATGTTCTCCATTGCTGCTGCCAGCCATAAGTTCAGCCTGGGCAGCCTGGGGCTCACGCTCCGGGAGCCGACGGTCTGGGTGGTGCTGATCTACGGCATCTTCATCAACCTGCAGAACTACGGAATCGACCAGAACTACGTGCAGCGGTATATGACCGCCAAGAGTACGGGCGAGGCCGTGAAGGCCACCCTGTTCGGCGGACTGCTCTATATTCCCGTGTCGCTGGTCTTCGTATTCATCGGTACGGCGCTCTTCTCCTACTATACGGCCCAACCCGACCTGCTGCCTGAAGGTATCGCAGGGGACAAGGTCTTCCCGTACTTTATCGTGCACGGCCTGCCGGCAGGTCTCACCGGTCTGGTGATTGCTTCGCTCTTCTCGGCGGGAATGAGTACTGTGGCCACCAGTATCAACTCCTCGGCCACCATCGTATTTACCGACTTCTACAAGAAGATTCGCAAGAAGGAACCCAAAGATGAGCGCAAGGCCCACATGACCGTGCTCTATACGGCCTCTGCCGTCGTCGGTGTCGTGGGTATCCTGATCGGCCTGGCGATGATGAGCATCAACGGCGTGCTGGACGCGTGGTGGAAACTCTCCTCCATCTTCAGCGGCGGTATGCTCGGCCTCTTCCTGCTCTCGTTGGTCTGCCGCAAACCGAACCGCGCCGGAGCCATCATCGCCGTGGCACTCGGCCTCTGCGTGATTGCCTGGATGAGCCTTCCGGTCTTCGGCAGTCCCATCCACACCTATCTGACCATCGTATTCGGTACGACGACGATCTTCGTCGTCGGTCTTCTGATATCGCTCCTGTTTAAAAACCGCAAGAAAGATGAATAAAAAACCCAGAATCCTCGTTGTCGGTAGTTTTATGATGGACCTGGTGGCTTCGGCCGAAAGGGCCCCTGAACTGGGAGAAACCATCATCGGACACAATTTCCGGACGGCACCCGGCGGAAAGGGGGCCAACCAGGCCGTGCAGGCCGCCCGCCTCGGTGTCCCTACGCGGATGGCCGGATGTGTCGGTGACGATGCCTTTGGAAAGGAGATGGTCGCCGCATTGAACGCTTCGGGCGTGGATACACATTACGTAAAAACCAGCGGCGCACATCCTTCCGGTGTAGGCCATATCGAAATCCAGACAGGGGCGGGTGGTGTCCAGAACCGCATCATCGTGGTGCCCGGCGCCAATTATGATCTCAAACCTGCCGACCTCGGTTGGTTGCAGTCGGAAATAGGTCACTATGATATCGTGATTATGCAGTTGGAACTGGAAATGGAGACCATTGAAGCCGTGGCTGAGATTGCCCACGAGGCCGGTGTCCCCGTGATGCTGAACCCCGCTCCGGCCGCTCCGCTTTCGGACCGTCTGCTCTCCTGCGTCACCTTCCTTTCCCCGAACGAAACGGAAGCAGCACTGCTGACCGGCGTCAAGACCGATGCGGAAGGCCGGCTTTCGGATGAAGCCCTGAAGGCGGCTGCAGAGGTCCTGATGAAGAAAGGGGTTCCCAATGTCATCATTACGCTCGGCGACCGGGGCGCTGCCGTCTGTACGGCCGCCGGTGTCGAAAAGGTTCCGTGCGTGAAAATGGACGCGGTCTGCGATCCCACCGCCGCCGGCGACTCCTTCGTGGGGGCTTTCTGCGCGGGTTATGCGGCAGGGCTTTCCATTCCTGAAGCACTGACCTTTGCCGTTCACGCCGCCGCCATTACGGTCTGCGGACACGGCGCCATCCCTTCGCTGCCCACCTTCGACAAGGTACTGGCGTTGATGAAGGAGCGGGGTGCCGACAAGGATTTGATCAAAAAATTGGAGGTACTGAAATGATACAGGAAAAGAGCAATAAGGCGCTGGAAGCCTTTCTCCATTCGGCTAAAGAGAACTTCACGGCTTTCGTGGAGAGTGTTGATACCGGGGCCTGCCGCTCCGCTGCGGAACTGATTCTCGCTTCGCAGGCTGCAGGCGGCCGGATTCACGTGACCGGTATTGGAAAACCAGGTCACGTGGCGGCTTACGCCGCTTCGCTGTTGGCCTCCACAGGCAATCCGGCTACCTTCCTTCACGGAACCGAGGCTGTCCATGGCTCCTGCGGCCAGTTGGTGGCGGGCGACGTGGTGATTGCCATCTCCAATTCCGGGGAGACCTCGGAACTCAAGGCGACCGTGAATGCCGTGCATCTGAACGGCTGCAAGGTGATTGCCGTCACCGGCAACCCGGAAAGTTGGCTGGCAAAGCACGCGGAGTGCACCCTGCTGGCCGGCGTACGGGAAGAGGGCGGTCCGCTCAACCGCGCCCCGCGCAACTCGGTCAACGCCGAAATGCTGATTCTCCAGGCGCTCAGCGTCGTTCTCCAGGTGGAGAAGGACTGGACGCCTGAAAAATATGTAAAATGCCACCCCGGCGGCAAGCTGGGAGAAATAAGGGAGAACGAACGATGAACAAAGGTAAATGTATCAATCCGTGCATCCTGGCGGCCGTCAGCCGGCTGGGACACGGCGACCGCATCCTGATTGCGGACGGCAACTATCCCCTTGCCAGCAAAACCGGGGAAGCCGAAAAGATCTGGGTCTCGCTGAGCCCCGGACTGCCTACGGTCACCGATGTGCTGGATGCCCTTCAGTCGGTCATCAATATCGAAGAGGCTGCCGTGATGCAGCCCGCCGAGGGCCCTGACCCTGAAATCTTTGCAGAATTCAATACGATGCTCGACGGAATGCAGCTTCGCCGGCTGGGCCGTTCCGAATTCTACGATGAATGCAGCAATCCTTCGCTCCGCCTGGCCATCGCCACCGGCGAGCAGCGGACCTTCGCAAACCTTCTCATTACCGTGGGCTGCGCATAGCCAAAACGTATGAAAACTAAGTTATATACCTTATTCACAGCGATCTGCCTGCTCCTTACGGGAAGCGGAGCCGCCTTTGCCCAGAACCTGTCGGTCAGCGGCAAAGTAGTGGACTCCAAGGGTGAACCGCTGGAGGGAGCGGCGGTCATCGTGAAGGGAACCGCGACCGGTACGCTGGTCGGCCCTGACGGCAGCTACACCCTGAAGGTGAAGAAGAACGCCGTCCTGGAGGCCTCGATGATGGGTTACGTCACCGAGACGCAGGAGGTGAACGGCCGCACGACCGTGAACTTTACCCTCAAGGATGACGCCGTAATGCTCCAGGAGGCGGTTATCGAGGTCGGCTATGGGGAACAGAGGCTGGTGGACGTCACCGGTACGGTGGCCCACGTCAAGATCGACGAAATCCGCCGCGCGCCCGTCGCCGGACTGGACCAGGCCCTGCAGGGCCGCATCGCCGGCGTTGCGGTCACTTCGGCCGACGGACAGCCGGGATACGATATGGATGTCGTGATCCGTGGCGCCAACTCCCTCACCCAGAGCAACGCCCCGCTCTATGTGATTGACGGCTTCCCGATGGAAGACTACTCCACTTCGGCCCTGAGCCCGAACGACATTGCTTCCGTGACGGTGCTCAAGGATGCCTCCTCTACCGCCATCTACGGCTCCCGCGGTGCCAACGGCGTCATTATCATCGAAACGAAAAAGGGTAAACTCGGCAAGACGGATGTAAGTTATTCCGGCACCGTCGGTATCCATCAGGCCGCCAAGCAAATGGAACTGATGACTCCGTACGAGTTCGTGCTCTACCAGTTGGAACGCGGATCCGAGAACTTCGACAAATACCTGACGAATCCCGGCCGCACGCTGGAGGACTACATCAATTACAACGCCATCGACTGGCAGGACCGCGTCTTCCGCAACGCCCTCGTCCAGACCCACCACCTCTCCGTGATGGGCGGCACCGACCAGACCCGGTTTTCGGTATCCGGTTCCGTGGTGGACCAGCCCGGCGTCATCGTCAATTCTGGCTATCAGAAATACCAGGGTCGTTTCGCACTGGAACACAAGCTCTCCAAGAAGCTGCGCCTGAACCTGAACGCCTCCTATACAGAGGCGATTACTTCCGGCCAGGCCTCTTCCGCTTCGCTTTCCACGAGCAACTCCTATACAACCTACCTGATGTACCGCGTGTGGACCTACCGTCCGGTCTCCCTGACCACGCTCGATGAGGAGGACCTGCTGGCCGACGAGAACGACTCAGCTTCCACGATGAACCCCGTCATCTCCAACGCCAACGAACAGACCTCCCGCAGGAATACCACCTTCAACGCCAACGGAAAACTTGAGTGGAAAATTACACCTACGCTGAAACTGAATCTTCGCGCCGGATTCGAGAACAAGCTCAACCGCTGGTTGGAATTCAACAATTCCAAGACTTACAAGGGCTTCCCGCGCGTCACCAATACGCTCGGCATCAACGGCAGCTTCCGGGAGACGCAGACCCTGAACTGGATGAACGAGAACACCGTTTCCTGGAATCCGAAACTGAACAAGAAACACAAACTGTCCGTTCTCGGCGGCTTTACGATGCAGGGAACGGACAAGAACATCTACGGTTTCACCGCTGCCCAGATTCCCCACGAAGATCTCGGTTTGAGCGGAATGGACGACGGTATTCCGCAGGATATGGTCACCACGCTGAGCAAGAACACGCTGATGTCATTCCTGGGGCGTGTCAACTACTCCTACGGTGACCGGTATCTCTTCACCGGTTCCCTGCGTGCCGACGGTTCGAGCAAGTTCGCCCCCGGCCACAAGTGGGGTCTCTTCCCCTCCGCCGCTTTCGCGTGGCGCTTCAGCCGGGAGGATTTTATGAAGAACGTCACCTGGGTCGAAGATGCCAAGTTGCGCCTGACCTATGGTTCTACCGGTAACAACAAGGTAGGGGACTACTCTTCGTATGCCACCCTCTCCGCAACCGATTACTATCCGTTCGACAATACGCCGCAGATTGCACTGGTACAGAGCGCCCTCGGAAACGAGGCCCTGACCTGGGAAACCACAGACCAGGTGGACCTGGGCCTGGACCTGCGTCTCTTCGACGGCCGCCTCAGCCTGACGGCGGACCTCTATCGCAAGATTACCCGCAACCTGCTGCTCAACGCCCGCCTGCCGTACTCCACCGGTTTTGCCAGTATGTACAAGAATATCGGCAAGATCCGCAACGACGGCCTCGAACTGACGCTGGGCTTCACGCCGGTCCACACGCGGGATTTCATCTGGAGCGGCGACTTCAACATCAGCTTCAACCGCGACCGCGTGCTGCAGTTGTCCGAGGGCCAGGAGGTCCTGTTGAACGCCGTCAGCTTCACGGGAGATTTCAATGCTACCAATCTCTATATCGCGCGCGTGGGCGGTCCGGTTGCCTCCTTCTACGGAGCGATCTGGGAAGGCGTTTACGGTGTTGAGGACTTCGACGTGACCCCGGCCGGCAAGTATGTGCTCAAGGAGGGCGTGCCTTCCAACGGCAACGACCGCGCAAGCATCCAGCCGGGCGACATCAAGTATGCCGACATCAACGGCGACGGGATTGTCAACGACCAGGATATGGTCGTGATCGGCCGCTGCGCACCTATTCATATTGGAGGCCTGAACAACAACTTCACCTGGCGGAACTTCAACCTCAACATCTTCTTCCAGTGGAGCTATGGCAACGACATCATGAACGCCAACAGGATCTTTATGGAGGGCAACTACGGCAACAAGAACATCAACCAGTTCGCCTCCTACAACGATCACTGGACCTTCGACAACCAGAACAGCCGCAACTTCCGCGTAGGCGGACAGGGCCCTCGCGGCATCTACTCCTCGCGCACCATCGAGGACGGCAGTTTCCTCCGTCTGAAGACGATGCAGCTCAGCTATACGCTTCCGCGCCGGATTACCAACCGGATGCATCTCGAATCGCTTTCGGTGAACATTTCCGGTCAGAACCTCTGGACACTGACCCGCTACTCCGGTCTGGATCCCGAGGTCTCCACGCGGCATACCACCCTGACGCCGGGCTTCGACTACAGCGCCTACGCCCGCAACCGGGTCTTCACCACGGGAATTGACATTACATTCTAGGAGGAACCGCTATGAAACACAGAATCATTCTTCTTCTTGCAACGGTATTTGCGGCCGCCGGCTGCAACTTCCTGGACACCTATCCGCAGGACGTCAAGACGGTGGAAGACTCCTTCCGGACCCCCGCGGATGCAGAGGAGGCCCTCAACGGGGTATATTGCACCCTCGGCGCTTCTCAGCTTTACGGCAACAATATGCTGGGCCGTATGGGCCTTTCGGCCGATATCGGCTATGAATACTACAACAGCGACGCGAACTCGGTGGGCTATTACGAAGTGGTGGCTTCCGACGCCAAGATCAACAGTTACTGGCGCTATCTCTATCAGAGCATCGGCAATGCCAACCGCCTGCTGGAGAACATCGACCGCTGCAACCTGGAGGATGCGGAGAAACTGCACATCACCTCCGAGGCCCGCTTCCTGCGCGCCTATTACCACTTTATGCTGACGGTGCGCTTCGGCAACATTCCCTATGTGACGGCCGTGCCCGCTTCGGGCAATGTGGCTGATATCCAGCTTCCGCAGACGCCGCAGGCGACGGTTTACGCCAACATCATCTCCGAGATGGAGGCCTCCGTTGCCGGCCTTCCGGACGCATCGGCGCTCGATGGCGGCGGTCACCTGAGCAAATCGGCGGCCTGGGGCATTCTGGCCCGCGTCTGCCTGGATGCAGCCGGTTATCCCTGCTACCTGCCCGGTATGTACGCCAAGGCCAAGAGCTGCGCAAAGCAGGTGATCGACCTGAACTTCCACGAGCTGAACCCTTCGTTCGAACAGGTCTTCATCAATTATATGCAGGACATTTACGACATCAAGGAGAGCATCTGGGAAGTTGAGTTCTACGGCAACAACACCGGTACCTACACCACGGTGGCCGGGATGGTGGGCCGCAACAATGGCATCGGCTTCTCCAATTCCGGCGGTCTGAGGGACGACATCGGCGTTTCCATCGGAACAGCCCGGGCAACCTCCTATTTCTACAATCTCTTCGAAGAGGCGGACCTGCGACGCGACTGGACCATTGCGCCTTACACCTACAACTCCACCACCGGCGAAAAGACCGTGCAGACCACCAATCTGTGGGTCCGCTTCTGCGGCAAGTTCCGCCGGGAATATGAGACCCTGATGCCCAAGAGCGTGACCAATACGCCGACCAACTTCCCGCTGCTGCGCTACTCCGACGTGCTGCTGATGTACGCTGAGGCGGTGGCCTGCGATGACGACCGCACGGCGGAAGAACTCTCCGCCGCCTACGAGTGCCTGAATCAGGTACGGCGCCGCGGCTACGGCAAGGATCCGCTTACGGCCGACGCCTCCGTGGATGTTCCCAACGAAGGGGGTGTCGCGTTGCTTGAAACCATCAAGGACGAGCGCGCCCGAGAACTCGGTTTCGAACTTCTGCGCAAGGACGATATCGTGCGCTGGGGTGAATTCTACCACCGTATGAAACACGTTGAATCCCTGATTCCCGGGGCCTACACCTCCTCCTATTATGTGGCGGCCCGGGAGTATTACCGCAACGCCCAGGCCCGGGATGTGCTCTGGCCTATCCCGTCCTATGAAATGGGCGTGAACCGCAACCTTGTCCAGAATACCGGATGGTAAAAAGGAGGTACAGATGAAAAGAACGACGATATTATTATCAACCCTGTTGCTTCTGGCGGCCTGCGAGGATCCCTATGCTCTCCGGCAGCCTACGCTGGAGGTGACGGCTCCGGAGACCGTGAAGGCCGGCCAGAAGGTGGAGTTTTCGCTGGAAGGAGAGCAGGATATCCTTGCTTTCTGGTCGGGTGAACCCGGCAGCGACTACACCTACCGTGACACCGACCGCATCGGTGCCGGTGACACGAAGATCACCTTCAGCGTCACCACCTCTTCCGGAACGGCAGGTTATCCCAACCCGGCGACGGTTCCCTTCTCGTGGTCCTCTGATTTCAGCGGAGAATACACGGAAGCGGCAATGGCCGCTGCCACCTGGCACGACATCACCGGCGAATTCGCCTGGCCGACCGATGTGGGGCAGACCGTCCCCGCCGGGGAACTCAGCCTGAATGACATCCTGCC
Source organism: Bacteroidales bacterium (assembly GCA_017544005.1). Lineage (GTDB taxonomy): Bacteria > Bacteroidota > Bacteroidia > Bacteroidales > UBA932 > Cacconaster. The sequence continues at coordinate 38,236 of JAFYEZ010000037.1, read as the reverse complement.
CGCCGACGGCACACCCGTCTATTTCCGGCTTTACTACCACGTGGCGGCCTTCAATGCGACTGCTGCGGGAGGTGCCGGGAATGGCCGTACCCAATGGCAGTTCACCAATATGAATATCTTCTGCGAGACGCCGGCCGGCCCCGTCACGGCCTACGACATCTACGACCAGGGCTGGCAGCTGATTCTGGGCGCGGGGTGTGAGACCATTCCGACAGCCAACCTTCCGGCCTTGCCCGCCACCTCCGCCCGCATCCTTTTCCGTTCGCAGTTCAAACCTGCGGTGGACCTGAATGTCTGGGCAATTTCCGGCGCGATCCAGCGTCCAGGCGAGATGAACCTCGGACGCGACAAGGGCGTCGGCATCAAGTCGATTGCCGACCCGCAGATGCGGAAATACTATTATACCTGGAACACCCCCGGTACCTACAAAGTGGTCTTCGTCGGTACGAATGCCGGCGTGGAAGGCCGCAAGGAGGTGGTCCGTGAAATCACAATCAATGTCGTACAGGATTCCGGCAATATTACCGGTCCCGTACCCGCAGAATGGTAGCCGCTATGAAAAAGATACTCTTTACAATCTCCGTCCTGCTCCTCGCGGCCTCCTGCGGCGTGAAGGAGCCTGCGGCATGGCAGACCGAGCCTGTGCGCTTCACCGCTACCGCTTCCCTCACCCGGACGGCCTTCTCCGCCACAGGCGGCAACCTGACGGTCGCCTGGTCGCCCGACGATACCATCGGTATCTGGAGCAGCGCCTCCACCCGCGGTAACTTCCCCTATACGGCAGAGGTCAGTAAGACCGATCCTACGGCCGCCCTCTTCAGCGCAGTCAGCGAGGAGACGATGTTCCTCTTCGACGGCAGCGCCTGCTCCTATTATGCCTACACTCCCTGGCGCGGCGGCGTAACTTCCGCTCCGACCGTTACCTTCCCGCTGCCGGCGCTCCAGACGCAGGCTTCCGAAGGCGACGTGGCGCACCTGCCTGCGCTGCAACTCTTCCGTGCAGCGCCCGTGACGGTTTCCGGCTCCTCCGCGCAGGCTGACTTCCAGTTTGCGCCCGCCTTCAGTACGGTACACCTAACCCTGAAGATGGCGCCGGGTTCCCCGGTAAACGTTCCCGTCCGCCGCGTGAAGCTGGTCTCCGCAGACGCGCCTTTCGCGGGCGATGCGGTGACGCTCGATTTGACCAACCCTGCATCGACCCCCGTGGCTGCAGCCGGAGAGAAGGAGGTGACGCTCGGCTTCGGCACCCTGCCGGTGCTTGATCCCGACCACGAGTCCGATGCCTGGATTACGGTGCTGCCCGGCGCGCACGCTTCGCCCGTAAAGGCTGAAGTGACCGCCATCGACGGCTCCGTGGCGACGGTCTCCCTGCCCGCAATCACCTTCGCCGCAGGAAAGAGTTATACCCGGAACCTCGTTCTCGAGGTAGCCGATTTCGTCCAGGCCGATCCTTTCGACATTACTGCGATGGCCCTGACGGTGAATGCCGGCGAAGCCCTCTCCTTCAACGTAAGCGGAACCGCCGCCAAAATTGACTTCTACTCCGGCGAGAAGTTCCACGACTACGACTATGCCGACAAGGACCGCGTCGAGACGGGCTCCCTGATGCTCTCCTTCAAACACGCCATTTCGGCCGGTACACAGAATAACCATCCGCTGGTCAAGGTCTCCGAAAACTATACCGGCGAGATGACCGAAGCCGCCATCCTGGCCGCCACCTGGAAGGACATCTCCGACCACTTCACCTTCGCGACGGAGAATCTCGGTACCGACAACCCGATTACCTCCTCGAAGGCCAACTACGACAAGTACTTCGTAGATTCAGGCGAGTATGACCTCGCCCCGGAATTCGCGACGGCCGATTCTCTCTATGTGGCGATGTTCTGGCACGCCGACAAACACGACGCTACGCTGGGCAATACCCGTACCGTCTCCTATGTGACCCGCTTCCGCGTGGGCGACTGGGAGATGTCGCCGGCCGGACTGACCTTCGTCTGGGATTCCGACAAATGGAGCGGCGTCAGCTCCTCCAATGTTCCGATGTGGCAGACGCCCAAGACCAGCGCTGGCGTGCCCGACTATCCGGCCTTCCGCTTTATGTCGGATTTCAAGCCGACGGCCGACCGCGACGCCTATGCCGTCGCCAACGAGGCTTTCAAGCCCGCCAAGACCAACCACGGACCGGACAAACCCTTCACCGTGCAGGCGGAAGGGGCCGATACGCCGGGCTCCTGGAGTTATACCTTCACCGAACCGGGTACCTACAAGGCGGTCTTCGTGGCCTCCTGTCCGACCTTGACCGGTGACAAAACCGAAACCCGCACCTTTAACATAACGGTACAATAAGATGAAACACGGTTTACGCTATATTCCTCTCCTGCTGGCGCTGCTGCTCTGCGGCGCCTGTGGCCCGACCGACCCCGTCGAGAAAGGCACACCCGATACCGTTACCGTGGATGGAACCGGTTATACCCGGGCTGTTTACGAGGCCGGCGCCGTCGTGATGCCGGACAAGCACGCCGTCCTGTCGGGCGCGCTTCATCCCTACTTTGCCGGATTCGAAATGCTGGTCAGCAACTCCGAATCGCACAATGGCGGAGTCATCATTACCGATATCAAAGGTCCTGTCTATATTCTGGCGCCCGCTTCGCCGGTTCCCTCCGGCTGGACGTTGGTGGCCGACTCCTCGGCGGGGGAGAACACCTGCAACTGTACGTACGGTTCCTCCATCATCACGCTGGCCATCTTTTCAAAGATTGTTTCCGCCGGCGCGCGGGTGGAGATTCCCGTCCTGGACGGAACCTTCAGCGCGGTTCCCCTTGCCCGCAGAATCACCTGGATCCAGGAAGGATCCCCTGAAACACTGGCTGCCAACGAGGTGCAGGTCGAGGGCGAGCTGATCGACGTCCGTACGGTAAAGAAAGGACAGAAGGCCTTCCCCCAGAACGACAACTATCTCTTTGCCGATGATGCCCTCACAGCTTTCGGCGGCCATTCCGTCCAATGCGCTACCGGCCTGATTGAAAGCAAGGGCGTCACCCGGATGCGGTTTGGCCTCTCCGAAGAACCCCTGATTGCCTCCGTGGAGGAAACCCTCCCGGGATGGACTGCAACGGGGAAAACATTTCTGCTGGGCACGCTTACCTACCGTGTTTTCAAGGCAGACAATTATACCCTGGGCGACTGGATTTCGATGCCCGCTACTGCTTCTGCTACCCGCGCGCCCTTCGTATTCGGCCACGCCATCCGCGTACAGGGGGTGTCGGACTTTGGCGACGTGACGATTTCAGAGGTGGCCAAGCTCCGCAGCGGTACCGTTTCCAACGTCTGTATCGCGCTGCTGCCCGACGGCAACCTGCTTGCCGCCTGCACGGGTGTGAAGGAGAAAGAGGGGATTTCGATGTTCCGCTCCACCGACCACGGCGCCACCTGGGCTCCTTTCGGGGAATACAGTTCCGCCGTCAACCTGATTGAAAATTATACGAACCTCTTCGTTTACGGCAACGATGTTTATCTTTTCGGCGTCGCCGCCGACCGCGAAGGGTTCCGCGTCTCGCGTTCTTCCGACAACGGCCGTACCTGGAGCGTTCCGGATGGCAGCACGACCGGTTTGCTCCTGACAGGCAAATACCATACGGCGCAGGTTCCCTGCATCGTCTCCGGCGGCCGTATCTGGCGTGCCTGTGAAACCTACAACGATGACGATGCTTCCAAGAAGCCGTTCGTCATCTCCGCTCCGGTCGATACAGACCTGCTCGACGCGGCCTCCTGGACCGCCACCAATACCGTAACGGCCACATCCTATTATATTGGTGCCGACCGCATCTCCTCGATGATTGAGGGCAATGTGGTTGAGGCCCCGGATGGCTCCGTGGTGAATATCATCCGGAGCAACAGCGCCGCATCGAGCAACTATGCGACGCTTCTCCACGTGTCCGGAACGACAACCCTTGCTTATGATGCCGCTACGGACTGGGTGTCGATGCCCGGTGGCGGCAAGAAATTTACCGTGCGCTACGACGCGCAGAGCGGCCTCTACTGGAGCCTGACCAATCCGCATACCGAAGGCAGTTTCTCGCACGAAGGCATTTATGCCGCAGGCCTCCAGAACTCCCTGCGCCGCAATAAGTTGGTGTTAATATCCAGCCCGGATTTGCGCAACTGGACGGAAAGGGCCACCATCCTCAGCGATCCCGATCCCTTCTTCCACGGTTTCCAGTATGCCGACTGGGTGGTGGACGGCAACGACCTGGCCGTCGTGGTCCGGGCCGCCTTTCCGGAGGTCCGCGGACTGCCTGTGCGGCAGCACGACTCCAACAAGTTTATCTTCGTAAAAGTGAAAGATTTCAGAAACAAATAACCATATAAATATATCAACTATGAAAAAACCACTTCTAACTCCTCGATGTATTCCGCGGCCTTACGAGGCCCCGGACTGTACCGTGCTGGCCACTGAATCCTCAGGGATCTTCTGCGCAAGCGGAGAAGGTCAGAACGAGGCTTTTGACGAAACAATCTACTTATTTGAAACAGACATTATTAAATACAGTACGATATCATGAAAGAAACCAATTTGAACCCGGCATTCCCGCAGCCCTATCTGGCTCCTGGATGCAAAATCCTTCACGTATCACCCTCATCGGTGATGTGCCAGAGCATCCCTCCGGCAAGTAACGAAGACTTTGAAGAAACCATTTTTAACTTTTGATTCTGCAGACTTATGAAAAAGATATTTACGATTCTCGTTGCGGCAGCCGCATTGGTTCAGTTTGCCGCTTGCAACAAAGTCGAGCCTGTTGCCCCTGTGGATAAGAATACCGTTACCCTGACGGCGACTCTCGATACCCCGACCCGTACGGCACTGGTGGCCGGAAACAAGGTTGAATGGCTCGCCGGCGATGTCATCTCGCTCTTTGACGGTACCGTCAATACCGAAATCTCTACGACCGGCAGCGGTGCATCCGCTACTTTCACCGCAGCTCTTGCTACGGCCGGTCCCTGGTATGCCCTCTATCCTTATGCAACTGGCGCATCCATTGACGCAGGTGTCATTACCACGACCCTGCCCGCCGCACAGACGGCTGTCGCCGGCACTTTTGCAGACGACCTGAACATCGCCGTCGCCCTTTCGGACGGCAGCGCTCTTGCCTTCAAAAACGTGCTGGGCCTCATCAAGTTCACTGTCGGCGCAGATGCCGACATCGTCAAGGTAACCCTGACCGGTAATAACTCCGAAGTGCTGGCCGGTACGGTGGAGATCGACTACAATGCAGGTGAACCCACCTATACCGTCACGGGCGGTGCCGCTACTGCCATTGAACTGACCGGAACCTTCGTTCAGGGCAGCACCTATTACTTCGCCGTCCTTCCTCAGACCTTCACGAACGGCTTTACGCTGACCTACACCAACAGCTCCGACGTGGACCGCGTGGAGACCACCACCAACGAAATGGTGCTCGGCCGTTCCCAGATCCGCAACATCGGTTCCCCGGACATCATCGTCTTTGCTGATCCCGAGGTCAAGGCTGCGCTTGTGGCTCATTTTGACACCAATGGCGACGGTGAACTTTCCAAGGCAGAGGCCGAAGCCGTCACTTACAACGCCGTTGAGGGAATCGTTGGTGGTGACAAAAACGCAGATGTCACGGCACTCTGGGGTGCAGACCTCACCGTTATCAATACGTTTGACGAATTGAAATATTTCACCGGTCTGATCAACACAGCCCAAGGCAACCGCCATCAGCTCCCGATCCTGTTCAAGGATTGTACGAACCTGACTTCCGTCAAAATTCCGGACAACATTACGCATATCTCCAATTATGCGTTCTATGGATGTTCATCACTGGCTTCCGTAGTCCTTCCTTCCGGTCTGACGTCCATCTTCTCCAACTGTTTCAATGGCTGTTCGGCACTGGAATCCATTTCCGTTCCTTCCACACTCACCCAGATTTCTGCATCAGGTTTTACCAACTGTACGTCTCTTACCCACGTATATGGGTTTGAATCTACCCAGTTGACAGCCCTGAACAACTATACCTTCCAGAACTGTACTTCGTTGGATACCATCGGCCTGCCGACGACCCTTCGGACCATAGGCGCAGCAGTCTTTGAAGGATGTGCCGCTCTACGGGGACCGGTTTGCGGTTCGTCGGTCACAGATGCTCTTACCTCCATCGGAAACTATGCATTCAGCGGCTGTGAGAATATCACCTTCGGCTCACGAAATTTCCGTGCGGTTACGACGGTCGGCAAGGGTGCATTTGCAAACTGCAAGAAAGTTTCAAATTTTACGATGAATAATGCTGGCTATCAGAATATTCAGGATTCTACCTTCTTCGGTTGCAGCGGTCTTGTAACCATTCGCGTGAGCAATAATCTGACAAATATCGGCCAGCACGCATTCAATGGTTGCACCAAACTGACGACGTTCTCCAATACTGGTACTTCAAACGGATTTGTGCTGCCTCCTGATGTAAACCGTATCAGAAACTATGCGTTCAGTGACTGCCGGGTGCTGGCTTCTGCCAATACACCGGCAGGTGTTCCTGATTTCAGCAACAACACGGCACTTACCAGAATTGACGACCGGGCATTCCGTTACTGCGCGGCATTCACCACGGTGGTACTGCCGGAGACTGTTTCCTATATTCGTCGCGCTTTTGGCAGCAGTTCGGGAACAAGGACTATGACAATGGTTTCCCTCAAGATTCCGTATACCACTGCGGTTGTTGATGGCAGTACTGCTTCATACTTGATGTTTGAGGGCTGGGAAGGAGAACTTCCTACAATTCTGGTTCCGGCCTCTCTTGTTGATGATTATAAAGCAGCAGCGGGTTGGAGCACCTACGCAGCGAAGATAGAAGGGTTTTGATGACGCTCCGGCAGACCTGGTGATGCACGGGTCTACCATTGATGTTCGAACCTGGGGGTTGACGTCAGAAAAGCACAAGTACGTCTTCCCCCTGGGTTCCAAAGCACACAGGGAGACATTTGAGGAACTGAGTTCCGCCGACCGCACCAAGTTTTCCGGAGCTACCTACGCGGCAAGCCACTGGAACGTACACGGAATCGAATCCGTGACGGCCTCTGGCCACTGCCAGATAACGATTGCCACCCCGGCGGATCTCTCCGGAGATCCCACCTGGACGGCTACTGGTGAAACCTTCTCGGTGGGCGGAACCACGTTCTACCGCTACAAGGGGTTCTACACGGCTGCGATGGCGTCGGCTTCCACCCCGATGCCCATCCCGCACGCCGCCTCCTGGTCTACGATGGTCTTCGCCTCCGGCGGCTCCATCACCGTGGATGCCCCGGAACCGCCCTGCACGATTATCGATTACGCGGCGACGCTCCGCGATGTGACCGTGAACAACCCGGCCATCCACATCCTCTCCGACGGAAGCTACCTGGCATCACAGACGGCTTCCAAGAACAAGGGATACGTCTATAAGTCCACAGACCGTGGCGCCACCTGGACGCGCATCAGCGACGGCCTGCGCCAGACCTATTGCGCCGTGTGGCAGCAGGGTTCCTCGCTCTATATGCTCGGCTGCGACAACGTGGCGGGCAGCCTTGCCGTCCAGAAATCCACCGACGGCGGCTACACCTGGAGCGCCAACAGCGTCATCTTCGACAAAGATACGACGGTGGACGGCTACCACGGTGGTTCCAGTCCGTTCGTTGAGAAAAACGGCCGGCTCTACCGGGCGATGGGCGACCGCAAGGACGGATGGAGCGTCATCCTCCTCTCGGCCGACGTGAACGACGATCTGGAAGATCCGGCTGCGTGGACGATGTCCAACAAACTGTATTACAATACTTCCTGGCTTTCATCTACCTCCGAGCGCTGGGAAGAGCCCGCCCTCATCAAAAAGGCGGACGGTTCGCTGGCCATCATCGCCCGCATAGACTCCCCTACGGACAAGGAGTACGCGGCGCTGATCAACGTGGAGAGCGACACCCGCATCTCCTTCAACCGGACCTTCGCGATGCCGGGCTCGCAGAAGCGGCTCACCATCGCCTACGATTCAGTCAGCGGCAAATACTGGATGCTGGCATCTCCCTTCTACGCCAACACGCGTACCCTCTACGGTCTCTCACCGGGACAGAACCGCAACTCGCTGGTTCTCTTCTCTTCAACGAACCTCCTCACCTGGACGCGTGAGCGGACCTGCATCTACACCGACAACGCCTTCAACAACTCCTACCACTATATCGACTGGCGCTTCGACGGCGATGACCTCATCTCCGTCTTCCGCTGCTCGGTGGACGAGGCGCGGGGGTTGCCGCTGAGTTACCACGATTCCAACGCCTTCGGATTCTTCCGCGTACGGAACTTCCGCAGCGGCGGAGCCGTCTCCACCATCTTCGTGGACACCCCCGTTATCTCCGGTGCACCTTCCATACCCGACCTCTTATAAACGATACCTGTTACTGAAATGAGAAAAAAGCTGTTTATATCTCTCCTCTCTCTCCTGCTGCTGGCCTTCACGGCCCAGGCTCAGCCATTTTTGAAATTACCCGCGCTGCTGAGCGACGGCGCGGTGCTTCAGGCCGACGATATGGTCACGCTCTGGGGCTGGTGCGATCCGAATACCGAGGTGACGGTGGAGACCTCCTGGGGAGAGAAAGCCATCGTCAAGAGCGACTTCTCCACGTTGTGGAAAGTGCGTGTCCGCACGCCGAAGGCATCGTTCGACGCCCACAGTTTCACCGTGACGACCAAGCGAAAGGTGACGAAAACCGTCAGCAACATTCTCTTCGGCCAGGTGTGGCTCTGCACCGGCCAGTCCAATATGAACTGGTCGGCGGCTAACGGCATCCTGGATGCGCGGGGGGTGATTGGCCAGAAAGACCCTTCCGTGCGGCTCTTCACCGTTCCCAAGAAGGCCTCCGCCTATCCTCAGGAGGACGTGGAGGGCCACTGGAGCCCGTGCGATTCCGCGAACGCCTGGTGGTTCAGTGCGGTGGGGTATTTTTTCGGCCGCAAGCTGGCTGCTGAACTTGGACAGCCGGTGGGTCTTGTCAACGCCTCCTGGGGCGGAACGCCCGTTGAGGTGTGGATCCGCAAAGAGACGCTCTCCCGCGAACCCGAACTGGTGGGCTCGTGGAAGACGCTGCCTTATGCCTCCCGCAAGGGATGGGATATCGGCGCAGCCTACAACGGGATGATTGCCCCGCTGGAAAACTTTGTTGCGGCGGGCGCCATCTGGTACCAGGGCGAGTCGAACCGGAACAACGCTATCTTCTATGCCCGGGACTTCTCGATGATGATCCGCGACTGGCGCCAGGCTTTCGGGCGCGAGATACCGTTCTATTTCGTACAGATTGCTCCGAAGGATTATAAGGGCGCCGACCCGCAGGGGGCGCTGGTGCGCGAACAGCAGGAACTGGTGGCCCGCACCGTGTCCAAAACCGGTATGGTGAACATCTCCGATACGGTGGAGGACCTGACGGACATCCATCCCAAGTACAAGCGTCCGGTGGGTGAGCGTCTTGCGGCCTGGGCGCTGGCGGAAGTCTATGGCCGGGAAGTCGGCAAGTACAAATCACCGGCATATGCCTCGATGGAGGTCAAGAAGAACCGCATCGTCGTTTCGTTCGACAATGCCGAAGGTGGCCTGGTCTGCCGTGACGGGGCCATCCGCGGCCTCGAAATCGGCGACGGCGGCACCTTCTCTCCCGCACAGGGAATGATCCAGGGCGATAAACTGGTGGTCTGGAGCAACGATGTCCGCAAACCCACGGCCGTGCGCTACGCCTTCGGCCTGGAGCCGGGCAACGTGGCCGATGTGGCCGGCAACCCGCTGCTGCCGTTCCGCACCGACCGCCCCGCACAGAAGGGCCAAACGGTCCCGTCTGCCGCAAAGGCTGATGCTCCGGTGGCGAAGGGTGCCATCGTCGTCTCCTGCGCCAATGCGGAGGTCCGTACGCTGACCGAGGGGGCAACCTATTTCACCAACCGCAAATATCCGGTGGTGGACGTTCCCACGGAATACTCCGGCTGGCAGTTTGCCGCCCACGAAGGCCTCTCGAAAGAGGAGCACACCGTAACGATTACCGCGCCCGAGGGCGGAAAGGTGTTCCTGCTTGCCCGCAACGTCAACCGGCTCGCCCAGGCGCTCGCCGGCTGGGAGCCGGATCTTACCAAAGTCCTGCAATACACCACCAACGACCCCGCCAAACCGGGCGTGATGGTCGTCTGGTCGCGCAACTTCAAGAAGGGCGAAAGCGTGACGCTCCGTGGAATCGACTTCCCGGGCTTCACGGTGATCGCGCCGAAGATTGAACTGAGATAACCTCCTTATGAAAAGATTGTTCGCCATTGTTCTCTGGTTTGCCTGCACGGGGCTTCTGCCTGCGTGGGGCGGGCCGCCGCTCCGCAACGGCCAGCCTCTGATGGCGGGCGGCCCCGAGGGGCTTGCCCCCTGGTCGTCCGGGCTGGTTTACAGCCATCGCCCGATGGGTTGGGCCTACCTGACCCGGGACGATGTGCCGGACATTTTCCTCTACTCCCCGAACGGAATCGGCGAGGACCGCGGCCTCTGGCGCGGCGTGCCTGACGGTACGGCGCCCGATGGAGGACCTGTCTATCGCCAAGCCGGCCGGATTGCCAATCCCTGGGACGGCAGCGACAAGTTCCACGCGCGCTTTCGCATCTTCCAGGATGGTAAGGATGCCTGGATGGTGACCCTGGCCACGACCAAAGAACTCAGCGTGGCCCGCTGGGACGGCGAGGCATTCGTGCCCTACTGCAAATCGCCGGTCGAAGGGGTTTCCCGTGTGCAGGATATGGACATCATCAAGCGCGACAAGCGCACCTATGAGATCATCCTGCTCTGCAACGACGGGGCGGATTACCGTCCGGTGGAGGATTCCAAGGCGACAAAACTCTCCTACTATGACGGCGCCGGCATCTATCGCGGGACGTTCCCGAAAGGGCGTCTCTTCCGGCTCGAGTTCAATCTCGACTGGCGCCAGGCTGGCAGGGTGACGCAGGTGACGGACTGGATTGTGCAGGGACCTTCGCGGGTTGCCGCCGTGCGCAGTGCCGACGGAACGCTGGACGGCTACATTGTGGGATCCAACCTCGGCGCGCTCAAGTTCGTCCCTTATCAGAAAAAGATATCGACGCTGCTTTCGGCCGTTCCGGTGCTGAATCCGGACGGTACGGTCCGTGACCACGGCGCCTATTCCAACCAGCTCTCGTCCCTTCCGGATGGCCGGGGCGGCATTACCTCTCTCTTTATCGGCGGCGAGTGCGCGCCCCGCATCTATCCGCTGGTTTCGGCGGATGGACCGGTCTATGGCGATTATCATCTCGTCTGGCAGCGCCGCGCCCCGCTCTACGGCGGCTCCCTGACGGTTCCGAATGTCGTGGATTGGGATGGTGACGGCGTGCTGGACATCGTGGCGGGCAATTCGGAAGGCCGACTGCTCTTTTTCAAGAATGACGGCAGTAATCTGCAGCCCGATTTCCGCCCGTCGGTGGAACTGACCTCCGACGGTGAGCCCATCCGGCTTCTTCCGGGCTATTACGTGGTCCAGGGTCCCTTCGAAGGGGCCTGGGGCTATCTTTGCCCGACGGTTTGCGACTGGAACGGGGACGGCTTGCCGGATGTTATCGTATCCGGCTCCCGCGCCAAGTATGAGCTGCTGCTCAACGTGGGCACCCGTACGGAGCCCCGTCTGGGGAAGCCGCATACTATCCGTTACGACGGAATGGAGTTGCATGGCACGTGGCGGGTCCGTCCGGCTGTTACCACCATCGACGGAGTGCTGCACCTCCTGATCATGGATGACGCCAACGCCCTGCATCTCTATCGTAGGCTTGACGACACCCACGTAGAGGATGCCGGCCGGCTTCTGCTGACCGACGGCCGCATTATCACCGGCCACAACGGAGCAGGCGAGGGGCTGGGCCAGTTGGGCCGGGGCAAGCTGCGTTTCTATGACTGGGACGGCGACGGCGACGAAGACCTCTTTGTGGGTACCGTCAAGCGCTCCTCCTATCCCGCCCCGAACGACGGACTGCCCTACCGCCGTTTCAAAAAGAAACAGATCGATATGCAGGTCCTCTATTTCGAGAACCTGGGAAATATGCGCTTCGCCGCTCCGAAACAACTTCAGATCGACGGCCAGTCGTTCTATCTCGGCGCCCATTCCAACGCACCGGAACCCTGCCTGTTGGGCGATACCTCGCATGGCCCGAACCTGGTGGTAGGGTGCGAAAGCGGCAAGTATTTCTTCTTTGAACACAACCATATCACATATGTCGAATAAAAGAATGATAAAGTGCCTGACGGTGTTGTCCCTCCTCCTGTTGTTGGCCTCGGCCTGCAAAGGATACGACGACAGTGCGCTCCGCAGCGACCTGGACGCCCTTACCGCGCGTTACGAGGTGCTGAAGGGACAGACGGCGGATATCCGCGCGACGCTGGAGACCTTACAGGGAACGGACCGCGTGACCGGGGTCGAACCGATCCTGGAAGGCGGACAGGCCATCGGCTTCACCGTCCGCTTCCGCAAGGCGGATCCCCTGGTGGTCCTGCCCGGCAGCGCTGATTCGGAAGGCCTTGTCTCCGTGACCGTCGAGGGGAACGAAGTACTCTTCACACTTTCCGACCAAAGCACCGTGGCGCTGCCCTACGATGCCTCTCCGGCGCTGACGCTGGCGAAAACGACCCTTTATGTGGCCCCGGGCGGAAGCCTCGATGTTGCCTATTCCATTACCGGCGGCGATGCCGGAAACAAGGTGGAAGCCGTAGCGGAGGGCTATTGGAAAAGCGAGATCTCCGCACAGGGCGCCTATGCCGGCCGGCTGCGGGTTTATGCTCCCGTTGATGCTACTGCAGGCAGGGTACTCCTGATGGCCGCCGATGCATCGGGCCGCTCGGGTTATGCTTCTGCGGTACTGGAACCGATGCGTACCGACGAATCCGCCAAGAACCGCTACAGCATGACCCTCTATCACCAGCCCGACGGCAGCTGGATGGTGGATGCTTCCCAGGCCGCAGCGCTTGCGGGCGTTGAACCGGAAGGGCTCTATGAGCCGGTGGAAAACGCACCGCTGGTGGGCTCCTCCGCCGTGGCTGATGTCGAATACGAGACCATTGTTTACAAGACCTACACGGACCGCGAGCTTCATATGAATATCTGCCGCGCCGTGGGTGCCACTGAACCCGCACCGGTGGTCTTCCTGACGCACGGAGGCGGCTGGTGGCAGGGGAACCACGACTCCCTGCTCAAGGTGGCCCGCTATATGGCCAAAAATGCGGGCGCGGCGGGCGTCAGCGTGCAGTATTCCCTGGCGGGCCAGACCGATACCTATATCGAAACCTCCGTCCAGGATTTGCGTGACGCCCTGGCCTGGCTGGTTGCACACGCCACCGATTATAATCTGGATATGAGCCGCGTGGCCTTCGTGGGCAATTCGGCCGGTGGCCATCTCTCCGCCATTCTGGCGATGACCTATCCTGCCGCCAAGGTGCTGGTGGGCTGGTCCGGTGCCTATGACATCGACGAGCACCTCAAGGTCTGGGGAATCGGCGTCAACCGGATTGAAAAGTATTTCCACAAGCGCAATCCGGAGCAGCTTGCCGACTATTCTCCCGTCAAACTGATTCCTCCGGTGTCCGAGCGGGCCGTCTCCTGTATGCTGTTGCACGGTACCGCCGACAATCAAGTCCTCTTCCTGCAGGCGCCGCTCTTTGCGGATGCCCTCCGCACCGCTGGCCAGACGGTGCAGGAAGAATATTACACCTATTACTCCCACGGATTGGTGGGCAGTTCGGATAAAAACGGCGAGTGTCTCGCCAAAACGGTCGATTTTATCAAGGAAAACCTATGAAAAAGCTCATATCCATCCTGTTGGCTTTCGCCCTTCTGGCGGGCTGCAAATATGACGATACGGAACTGCGCGGACAGATTGACACCCAGCAGGCCCGTATCGAGACCCTTGCGGCCGAGATTTCCGAACTGCGCCTGTTGCTGGATGCCGTCACCTCCGGCGGCTATGTGACGAACGTCACGCCCATCGTGACCTCCGGCGCCACCGTGGGCATTACCGTTTCTTTCAGCAACGCTCCGGATGTTACCATCAATTTCGGCTCCGGCTCTTCGGGCAGCGGAATTCGCTCCGTCGTCCTGGAAGACAATGTCCTGGTCATCACCCTCACTTCCGACGAGGTGGTCCGGATTCCCGTCACCACCGTGCCGGTCGTTGCGCTTGAGAAGGAGCAGATCCTTGTCTTTGCGGGCGGCACCGCTTCGGTGGGCTATACCCTTTCGGGCGGTGATTCCGGCAACAAGATTCAGTTGCTGATCGAGGGCCTGTGGCAGGCGGAAGCCGTCGCGACGGATGCCCAGAGCGGCAAGATCAATGTCACGGCCCCGGATCCCTGTACGGATGCCAAGGTGGTCGTGGCGGTTGCTTCCGCGGCTGGACTCTCCTCTTTTGCAACGCTCTCGTGCGCCGAGGCACATTTCGCAGTTGCCAAGACCTCTTATAAAGTAGATGCGGAAGCGGGCCAGCTGAAGGTTCCCGTGGAGAACAACCTCGGGGCCTTCACCGTGGAGATTCCTTCTGCAGCCACCTGGCTGACAGCGGCTGAGGTCAGTGAGACGGAGGTAACCTTTGCGCTGACGGAGAATACCTCGGATGAGCGCAAGGCGACCGTCAAACTGAAAAATGAGGCCTATGCGGCCGAGCTTGCCGTCGAAGTGGTCCAGTCGGAAGGGGGTACCTTCATCTGGAAACCGGTCACGACGGCCGCTGGCGTCAAGGCGGGCGACTGCATCATCACCTACCTGCGCGCATCGGACTCCAAGCTTCTCTTCCTCTCCGGCGCTACCGCGATCAACAGGAATCCCGCTGCCGTTGAGGCGGCTGCGGCCGGTGTCACCTTCTTGGGCGACGATATCACTGCGGTGGATGCAGCCTACGTCTGGACGGTTGCCGCATCCGAGGCAAATTGGACCTTTGCGGGTTCGAACGGCCTCTGGCTGATTGGCAGCGACAAATACCAGGGGGCCGCGGTTCTCACCGACCTCAAGGGTTATTACGATCCGGGCAGCACATACGCACGGACCTGGTCGTTCACGGAAGATGCTACCTACGGCCTGCAGATGATGGTTACCGTATCGGCGGGACGCCATCTCTCCGTCGCAGACGATGCGACACAGTGGAGTATGCTGCCTGAACTCAAAGGAAAGATCATTCTCTATTATAAAACGAGACTCTAATGAAAAACCCGCTTTCTCTGGCGCTCCTGCTGCTGTTCCTGCTGCCTTCCGGGCTGTGGGCTCAGTCGGGAGGCTACGACTTGAAGGGACAGGTACTCTCCGAATCGGGAGAGCCCCTGATCGGGGCGACCATTATCCGCCACGGTCCCACGCAGACCGGAACGGCGGCCGGAGACAAAGGGTACTTTACCCTCAGGGTGAATCCCGGCGATACGCTGACGGTGACGATGCTCTCTTATGAAAGCGTCACGCTGGCGGTCGGCGGCCGCAAATCGCTGGTCGTCCGACTCAAGGAGAGTGCCGAATATCTCGAGGGAGCCGTCTTGATCGGTTATGGAGAACAGAGCGCCAAGGATGTGACAGGCGCCATTGCGGCGGTCAAGACGGAAACCCTGCAGCAGATGCCGGTGGCCGATATCGGCCAGGCCCTGCAGGGACGCGTGGCCGGCGTGGTGATGAATTCCTCCGACGGCCAGCCCGGCAGCGAGATGAGCATCCTCATCCGCGGAGCCAACTCGATAACGCAGGACAACTCTCCGCTCTATGTGATTGACGGCTTCCCGACCGAAGACTTTTCGCCGACCCGACTTGCACCCGAAGAGATTAAATCCGTTTCCATTCTCAAGGACGCCTCGGCCGGAGCCATCTACGGTGCCCGGGGTGCGAACGGCGTGGTCATTATCGAGACCAAGTCGGGAGCCGGGGAGACGCAGGTGACCTACGACGGCAGTGTCGGCCTCCAGCAGGTCTCCAAATATATGGAGGTGATGACCCCATACGAGTTCGTCCGTTACCTAGACGAGATGGGCTCCGCCGGTTCGTATCTCTCTGACGGCAAGACGCTGGAGGATTACCGGAATGTCGAAGGCCGCAACTGGCAGAAAGAGTTGCTGCGTCCGGCCGTGGTGCAGAAGCACTCCCTCGGCCTTTCCGGCGGCGGTTCCCGGACCCGATATACCCTGTCGCTCTCGTACACCGACCAGGACGGTGTGGTGATCGGCAGCGGCTTTACCCGCTACCAGGGCCGTGTCAAACTGGAGCAGGACCTGGCCCGGAACTGGACCTTCAAGGCGAACGTAAACTATTCCCACTCGCTCTCAACCGGCGTGGTTACCTCCGAGGAGGGCGGTTCCTCCGGCTCCTGGCAGAGTTACCTGATGTACCGCCTCTGGAGTTACAGCCCCATCGGGTTCGGCACGGCCGATGACGATGACGAATCGACGGTCGTCGACATCACCCGCCTGAATCCCGTCATCTCGGCCTCCAATACCTTCCGCGACGTGACAGGAACTTACTTCTTCGGCAGCGGAACGCTGGAGTGGAAGCCGATCAAGGATTTGAAAATCACGGAGATGTTCGGCTACAACACCCAGGTCGGCGAGACCAAGATCTTCAACAATTCCCTCACCTGGTCCGGCTTCAAGACCCGTTTCAACAACAACGGCGTCAACGGTTCCTACCTGAACGACCGCCGCTCCGAATGGGTGAACGAACTGACGGCCAACTACAAGCACAAATATACCAAGCGCACGGTCCTCTCTGCGATGGCGAACTTCTCGCTGTCACATTCCGACCGCAGCCGGTACGGCTACAGCGTTCGTCAGATTCCCGATGAAACACTGGGCGTGTCAGGCCTGGAGACCGGTACACCCAATAAGTTGCGCTCCTCCGAGACGGAAGCCAATATGATGTCCGCCCTGGCCCGCGTGAACTTTTCGTGGGATGCCCGCTATCTGGTGACGGCTTCGCTCCGTGCCGACGGCTCCTCCAAGTTCCCGCGCGGCAACCGCTGGGGCGTCTTCCCCTCCTTCGCGCTGGCCTGGCGTCTCGGCAATGAGTCATTTATGAAGAACCTGAAGGCCGTTTCCGATGCCAAGCTCCGCCTGAGCTGGGGCGTTACGGGTAACAACCGGATTGGGGACAACACCTGGTACACCACCATCGATTACCTGGATTATTATTCCCACGGCACCCAGACCCCGTCTTCGGCATCGGGCGTGAGCAACTACGCCAACTCCCATCTGACCTGGGAGAAGACGGACCAGCTGGACCTCGGCCTGGACCTGTCGCTCTTCGGGGACCGGCTTTCGCTGACGGTGGACCTCTACAACAAGACCACCCGCGACCTGCTGCTCAACGCGGATATTCCCTACACGACCGGTCTGGGCACCGCGACGCTGAATGTGGGTTCCGTCCGCAACCGTGGGCTTGAGATCTCCCTGGAGGCGGCTCCTGTCATTAAGGGGGATTTCGAATGGCGAAGCAGTTTCAATATCGCCTTCAACGACAACCGCGTGCTGGCCCTCTCCGGCGGACAGGAGTCCTTCACGACCACCGTACCCTGGACCGGGGACTTCTCGGCCACTCCGCTCTATATCACCCGCGTCGGCGGCCCTCTGACCGCCTTCTACGGGCTCCTGTGGCAGGGTGTCTATAACGAAGATGATTTCACCCAGGATTCGATGGGCAACCTCGTGCTGAAGAACAACGTGCCGGACAACGGCAACGCCCGTTCCCAGATTCAGCCGGGCGATATCAAGTACGCCGACCTCAACGGCGACGGCACCATCACGGCCGACGATATGTGCATCATCGGCCGCGCCATCCCGATCCATACGGGTGGCTGGAACAACAGTTTCCGGTGGAAGCGCTTCTCGGCCAACCTGTTCCTGCAATGGAGCTACGGCCAGGATATCTTCAATGCCAACCGGATTGCCCTCGAAGGCAATTACGCCGGCAGGGCGGTGAACCAGTTTGCCTCCTATGCCGACCGCTGGAGTCCCGAAAACCCCACCTCCACGCTCTATCGCGCCGGAGGTTACGGTCCCCGGGGCTTCTACTCGACCCGAACGCTTGAAGACGGCAGTTACCTGCGCGTAAAGAACCTGCTGCTGAGTTATGATTTCAATCCGAAGGGGCTCAAACGCCTCAACGTCCGCTCCCTGCAGCTCTCGCTCTCCTGCCAGAACCTCTGGACCTTCACCTCTTACTCCGGAATGGATCCGGAGGTCTCTACCCAACGGTCAGCCCTGACCCCGGGGTTCGACTATTCGGCTTACCCGCGCAATCGCATCTGGACTCTTGGCGTCAAGGCAGTATTTTAACGGAAAGAAGGTATGAAAAAGATAAGAATTCACCTGATGGCCCTTCTGGCCGTGCTGACCACCGCCTCCTGCGGTTTTCTGGATGTCGATGTCCACAACGTGGCGACCCTCGACAACTATTACCGGACGATGGACGAACTGGAGGACGCGCTGAACGGCGTTTATGCCACCCTGGCCGACAACGCGCTCTACGGCGAGGCGATGATGGGGCGGCTGGGGCTCAGCGCCGACCTGGGATACGAATACTACAAGAAGGACGCCGGTACGGTCAGTTACTACCAGGCCAGCGTCTCCGATACCAAGATCAACGCCTTCTGGCGCTCGCTCTATGCCGGCATCGGCCGTGCGAACCTCCTCTTGGCGAATATCGACCGCGTGACGGCTTCGGACGAAGCGCTTGTCCGCCGCGAGCAGATCCGCGGCGAGGCGCTTTTCCTGCGGGCTTACTATTATTATATGCTCGTTAAGCGGTTCGACAACGTGCCGCTGGTGCTGACGCCTCCTTCGGATGTCAATTCCGATGAGAAATACGTGGCCCAGTCCACTCCGCGGGAGGTGTACAACAGAATCCTCGCCGATATGGAGACGGCCGCCGGCCTGGTGCCCGATACGCCCGACGTGGAGGGTGGCTGGCAGGTTTGCCGGACGGCGGTCTGGGGTATGATTGCCCGTGTCGCCCTCAATATGGCGGGGCAGCCGGTCTGCGAGGAGAGTATGTACGTCAAGGCGGCAACCTATGCGAAAATGGTGATAGACTCCGGCTATCACGGACTGAATCCCGACTTCGAGCAGATTTTCATCAATCAGTGCCGCAATATCTACGACATCCGGGAGGTCCTCTTCGAGGTGAACTTCTGGGGCGACAACACGGGCATCTGGCAGACGGCCGGCACCGTGGGCCGCAACATCGGCATAGCCTCTTCTGAGGAGAGTCCGATAGGCTACTGTATGGGTCTGCTGCGCTGCAACCCGCTGCTCTGGCACCTCTACGACACCGCGGACCTGCGCCGGAACTGGACCATCTCCACCTTCCGCTATCAGGAAGACGGAAGCCACGTGGCGGATGGAGAATCCACCATCATCAGCCGCAAATACTGCGCGAAGTGGCGCCGGGAATATGAAACCTCCAAGGAGAAGAGCACGACCTGCACGGACATCAATTTCCCCGTGCTGCGCTACTCCGACGTCCTGCTGATGTATGCCGAGGCCTACGCTTACCATCCTTCGGGACTGGACCGTACGCTGGCCCTGGAGTGCCTCAACCAGGTGCGCCGCCGCGGCCACGGCGTGGACGTTTCCACCCCTTCCGCCTATGACTGGACCGGGGACGACGAGGCGCTGCGCCGCGAACTGATGGACGAACGGGCCCGCGAACTGGCCTACGAGATGCTCCGCAAGGACGATCTTGTCCGCTGGGGCGTCTTCTACGACAGGATGCAGGAGGCGCTCGACAATATCGACGGTCGTTCTTCCGCCTATCAGCAGGCGGCCATCGCCGCTTACTCTTCCGTGCGTCGGCGCGATGTTTGCTGGCCGATTCCCGCACGGGAAATCAGCGTAAATCCTTTGCTTAACCAAAACTCCGGATGGTAATGGACAGAAGATTCTTTGTTATGATTATCGCCGTGGTGCTGCTGAGTGGCTGCTCTGACGGCGGCGGCCGCATCACCGAGCCGGATCTCCAGGTCTATCTCGACACGCCGGAGGTCTTTACGGATGAAGCGGTTACCTTCCGGTTCGAAGGGAATGCCGATATCATCTCGTTCTGGTCCGGAGAAGAGGGAAATGATTACGCCTGGCGGACAGAGGACCGGGTTTACCAGGGAACGGCCGGCCTCAGTTTCGGCACGGGCTTTATGAACGGGCAGCAGTGGAAGAATCAGGCATCCGCCTCCTCCGACGATAAACTGGTCACCCTCTGGTGGAGCGACGATTTTGGCGGCGATTATACGGCTGCCGGCGTCGCTGCCGCTCACTGGCACGATATCACGGGCCTGTTCACCTTCGCTTCCATCCGGGTGGACGATGCCCGGAACCTGGCCACGGCAACGCCTTCCGGTACCGTCGCCATTTCCGATTTCCTGCCCTCCGGGGCGAAAGGTCCTTTCTGGTTCGCCTTCCGCTATCACCTGAAACCGGTGGTTGAGGCGGCCACGGATTCCCGTTCGCGGGCCGTGGTTTCCGGATTCACCATCAACCTTGTAAATGAGGCGCTGCACGTGAACGAATCCGTCGTCACCAATTCGACGGCGGGATGGACCTTTGTCAACACCGGTTACGACGCCCAGGATGCGGATTATATGCCGGTGGCTTCCGCTTCCTACATCTACTTCAACGCTTCGACGGCCAATACGGCCGAACGCTTCTCCTGGGCGGTCTCCAAAGCCTGGACACCCTCGCTCTCCATCAACTTGGGCTGTGACTATGCGGTGGGCATCAAATCCTACTCCGACAGTCCGATGAAGGGCTACACCCATACCTACACAGCTCCGGGCGACTACGATGCCGTATTCGAGTGCCGGAATGTTTCGCAGGACGGACAGGTTCTGACCACCGAGAAACACGTGACGGTACACGTCTCCCCGCGTGGCGGCGCCACCATCGACAACCCCGACCCTAAAACCTGGTAAGCCATGAAAAAGAGTTTATTGCTTGTGATGATACTCTGCCTGGCGGCTTCCTGTGAGCGGGGATTCGTTCCTGCGGAGGAACCGCTCCGTTTCACGGCTGCCGGGTCCGCAGGCGACGTACGGGTTGCCTTTTCGGACGACCTCTCGGCGCTGAATTGGGCCTCCGGTGACCGGATTGGCATCTATGCCGTGAAGGGTTCCGAGACGGTCGGCGTGAATTATCCTTATGCGGCGACGGAGATTACCGGGGCCTCCGCGACCCTTTCCGCCGTCTCTTCGCAGTGGCAGTATGGCCGCGCCTCCGTCTCCGGCTGTACTTTCCAGGCGTATGTCCCCTTCTCGGGCACTGCCGGAGAGGGGAACCGGTTTGTCGTGCCCGTCAGCGTGCCTTCCCTCCAGCAACAGGCCGCAGCGGGCAGCGTGGAACATCTCTCCTCCTATGTGGTGCTGAAAGCCTTCCCTGCTACGGCAAATCCCCCTACGGGCTCCGTAAACCTGCGCTTCCGGAACCTGACCGCCGTCGTGGAACTTGAAATCAAAGCCACCGCCGCCAGTGCGCACAAGATTGCCTCCGCAGAGATGCAGGCCGCCGCTCCGCTGGCCTTTGACCGGGGCAACCTCCTGCTGGAGGGCGATCCCGACGATACGGGCGGTGCCTTCCAAATCAATGACGGGCAGGATACCCTCACGCTCTCGCTGGGCGAACCGTTTGCACTGACCACGGCGGGCGCCAAAATCAGTCTGACCGTCATACCCGGGACGCACGTGGCCGGTTCTCTGAAACTGCGGCTGGTGACGACGACCGGTGCAGAGGCGACCATCGCCATTCCCGGCGCTGTTAACTTCGTCGGCAACGGCATTTATAGAAAAACCATCTCCGTCGATCCGGCCTCCTTCTCAACTTCAGGTGGCGGAGGCTCCTACATTTGGAAAAAAGTGACATCCGCCGCAGAGGTCACTACCGGGCAGTATGTGGTCCGCTATGATTTCCATTATGGAGATTATTCGGGCAACTTCCTTCTGCCGTGCACGCCGGTGGACCGCAATCCGATTCCCGCTTCAGTCGCAGATCTGAACCTCTCGTTCAATACCGCCGGCGACCTGCTCGCGGCTCCTGCGGGCTACCTTTGGGACATCGCCAAATCCACGGACGGATGGACCTTCTCCTGTACCGACGGCACCGCAACCTACCTGCTTGGCGGCTGCGACCAGGCACAGGGCATCGCCATCAGTACCGACGGAAAAGGCTATTACACCGCCAAGGATTACAGCACCTGCTGGACCCTCACGGACGGGGCCTCCGGTATCGTGATGACCGTCCCCGTTTCCGAGCGGAAAGCAATGCCCTGGATCGATTCGGCCAACGGCCTCGACCACTTCGAATGGCGTATGACCAAATCGGATACGGGCGGCTATATCTTTTATAAGAAAACGGCTGTAGAATGAAAAGAATCACCTCCATCCTGCTTCTTTTGCTCTGCCTCGTCGGCATTTTGAGCGCCCAGGCACCTCTGCGCAGCGGTAAGCCGCTGATGAGTTCCGATCCGGAGGGGCTTGCGCCGCTGGGCATCCTGCAGGCAGTCGCTTCGCTGCCGGTCGGTGCCGCCTATCTCAGCCCGGAAGCGGTCAACCCTTCGCTCTTCCTGCTGGCCCGCGTGGGAACGCCCGGGTCTAGAGGCCTCTATGTCTCCACCCTTTCCGGGACGCGCAAGGCGGGCGGCGAACTGGTGTTCGAGCAGCCGAAAAAGATTAAACCCTACTGGGGCAAACCGAGTGCAATGCCGGCTTACGGCTGCCTCTTCAATTACAAGGGCGGCGTGCTCTCCCTTTGGGCTGAAAACAAGGATCATCTGACCCTGGCCTCCTACCATCCGGATACACGGGAACTTTCCCGGGTTGCCAGCGTAGAGGTAGAGGGCCTCTCCGGGATCCTGAGCTTATCCGCTACGGAGCTGGAAGACGGCTCGCTCTGCGTCACAGCCCTCTGCAGCGATGGTTCCAAATACCGGGCGGACCGGGCAAAGGACGAGAGCTGGTACGACGGAGCGATGATTTACAAAGGCGACCTGTCGAAGGGCGGCATCCGCCGGATGATTCTCAAAGACCCGTTGAAGGGTGGCTCCTTCAAGGAAGCCAGCCCTGCTTCATTTATCATTGCTCCGACAGGTGCCGTGCGGCTTCAGGACGGTTTTATGGGGGCGGACGGTTATCTGGTGGTCAACCGTTTCGGAACTCTGGGCTGGCAGGATGCGTCCGATCCGGCCCTTCCGCGCGGTTGGGTGCGGAATGAGGCCCTCGACCAGATTCTCTATCCGGCCAATGGGGCCAAAATGGTCCTGATTCCTTTCCGTTCCGGAGAAAAAGTGATTGTTATGGGAGGCGAGGGACCGCTGGTCAGTTGCCGTTTTGAGGGAATGGGCAATGGTCCGATTCTTTCAGAACCCTCCACGGTGCTTGTCCGTAACGGGGCTCTTTATACCGGTTCGCTGGGCGTTCCTGACGTGGCGGACTGGGATGGCGACGGAGTCCTGGATATCATCTGCGGCAATTCCGAAGGGCGCCTGCTCTGGTTCCGGAATACCGGAAGCAACGAAGCGCCCGCCTTTTCCTCGTTTGCCGAACCCTTCTGCTGTGACGGGGATCCGGTCTGCATCCGCCCCGGCTATATCGGCGTACAGGGACCCTTCGAAGCTATTTGGGGCTATCTCTGCCCAACGGTTTTCGACTGGAATCGCGACGGCCTGCCCGATATCGTCTTTTCGGATGCCCGCGGCCGGCTGGAGGTGATGCTCAATCTGGGCGACCCGTCACACACCGCCCTGCGCAAACCCTTTGCCCTGACGCAGGACGGCCTGGAAATCAAGGGCCTCTGGCGCGTTAAACCGGCTGTGGTCCGCATCCACGAAAAGGTCTGCCTGGTCAATATGGACGGCGACGGTGCCCTGCATCTCTGGTGGAAAGTGGACGAAACCTCCCTGCAAGACGGCGGGCCGCTTCTGCATCGGGACGGCCGCCCCATTACGGCCCACTCCTCTTCGGTGGGACGCGATGGCAATCTGGGACGCGTGAAGATCAATCTCTTTGACTGGGACGGCGACGGTGATCTCGATTTGATTCTGGGCACGCCGCAGACCTCCTGTCTTCCCCATCCGGACGGCGGTATTCCCAATGGTCCGGTTCTCAAACAGTTGATGCTGCAGGTCTTTTATCTGGAGAATGTCGCAGGACCTCGCGAGGAACCCCGCTTTGCCGATCCCGTGGGCTTCAAGGTGAACGGCGAGGATCTGAACCTGGGCGTTCACGCGAATGCCCCCGTGCCCTGTATGCTGGGTCCGGTTTCTTCCGGCGCCAACCTGTTGGTGGGATGCGAAAGCGGCCGTCTTTTCTGGATTGCCCGCAAAGATTTACAACCGTTTACTATTAAAGAAAGGTACAAGAAATGAAACGAGTCTGTCTGGTCCTCGCGGCCGCATTTTGGATGGCCGCTTCCTGTGAACCGACGCCGGGTCCCGGTCCCGGCCCCGGTCCGGAGCCCGTTGCCGGGGTTGCGCCGGTCAGCGGTTCCATGCTGACAGCCACCCTGGATGACGGTCTGGCTCCCCTTTCCTTTACCAAGACCATTTCCAATCTCTGTATCGGATATGCGTATGAAGCCGCAAGCGAGCTGCCAGAGCTCTTCTTCCTCTGTCCGAACGGTGTTGCCTCTTCCAACGGAATCACCTCCCTGATGGGGTTGAGCCGCTGTTCGTTCGTCGGGTGGAGCGCAGATGGCGAGCCGATCTACAGCGCGCCCGTAGCCATTAAAACGGTGCCCTGGTCAGATTATTCCCATCCGGTCCGGATTGTTCAGGACGGCTCCCGAACGCTGGCCGTGACCGTGGATTCCGGTAAATTGAAATATGCCCTCTACAATACGTCGGATCACTCCTTCGGCAGTGCCTGGACCGCCTCTCTCTCCCTGACGGGGCTTCCCGGCGAGCCGCTGGCTTTCGACCTGATTCCCGGCTCCGGTTCAACGGCGGAACTGGTGCTGCTGCTTCCGGATATCGAAGGCAGTTACCGCCCCGATATGAGTGACGTCTCCGAGTCCTATTACGACAGCGCGGGCATCTACCGCGGAAAGATGTATTACGGCCGGATATATCGCTGTACGATAGACCTCTCCACCTGGAAACAGATCGGCTCGGCGACCGCCGTCACCGGTGAAACCAAAGTGGTACTGGCGCCCACCGGCGTAGGAGGTTTCCGGTATGCGGACAGCGGTGCGGACGGATATCTGTGTGTCAACAAGCTGGGCGTCGTGAAGTATGTCTCCCGCAGCAAGCCGCAATCTGCCGACTATGCGCGGCTGGAGAACGGCACCGAAATGGTCAATCCGTTCGTTTCCGGCGATATTCTCCCCATCCGCAAATCGGGCGGCACCGACACTCCGTGGGTGGTCGTTTCTGGAGAGGGCTCGCCCAGGCTCTATAAAGTTGTCAAGAAATCCGTTTCGGGCGTTCCCGTCTTCGATGGACCGTTCGAACTCCTGATAAAACAGGGGGATTTGTATGCCGGTTCCCTGCCGGTGCCTACGGTGGCGGACTGGGATGGTGACGGCGTGCTGGATATTGTCGCCGGCAACTCCGAGGGGCGGCTGCTCTTCTTCAAGAATTACGGCACCAACGCAGCACCGGCCTTCGGTCGGGCCGAATACCTCTGCTCGGAGGGGGTCCCCATCTGCTTCCGGGCCGGCTATTATGAGGTTCAGGGGCCCTATGAGGCGGCTTGGGGCTATCTCTGCCCGGTGGTGTTCGACTGGGACGGCGACGGCCTCTCCGATATCGTCTTTTCCGGCAACGAAGGCAAGTTCGAGTATATGCGCAACGAAGGAACCGCCAAGGAACCTTCGCTGGGACGCCGTCAGGGCATCTTCCTGGACGGTCTGGAACTCTACGGGATGTGGCGCGTCCGGCCGGCGGTGGCCCGCACGGATTCGCGGGTGCTGATTGCGATGATGGACGACGAAGATGCCCTCCATCTCTACGAGCAGGCTACGCCCACCAGCGTCAAGGACCTCGGCCGGCTTACCCTGACGGACGGGAAGTATATCTACGGTCATCGGGCCACGGCCTCTTCCACGCTGGGTGAACGGGGCCGCGAAAAGTTGGAATTCACGGACTGGGATGGCGACGGCGACCTGGACCTGCTCATCGGTACGCCGCTTCAGGCTTCCGTCCCCGATCCCGCTTATGGCCTGCCCTGGTCGCGTTCTACCCGCGGCCTGCAGACGATGTGGCTGGAGAATGTCGGCACCAACGACGCAATGGTCTTCGCTTATCCCAAACAGTTCCTCTTCCGCGGGCTGGATTTCCATATCGGTACCCACGCCAACGGGCCGACGGCCTGCTTCCTGGGGACGTCCCACGGCAGCCGGCCGAACCTGCTGGTGGCCGGAGAAGGGGGCAAGCTGTTCTTCTTTGACAGAAGTGACCTGACCGAACTGACGCTATGGTAAAAAGGCTCATCACTCTGCTGGCGCTCGCGCTCTGCCTGCTTCCCGTGCCCTGCCTGGCGCAGGGGCCGGACGAAGTGCTGGTCCGCGGTCAGTTGATCGATGTCCGCTATGCTTTCCCGAAGCAGGATTTTTATCCGCAGTTCGAGTGGAAATGCTCGCCGGAGTTGATCTCTGTCGTGGGTAAGGGCGCAGCATTTGCCGTCAGCCTGATGGAAAGCCGGGGTCCCGAGCAGATTTGCTGTGGACGGGCAGCCCGTGCCCGGATAGCCCTCGATACGGATTCCGGCGTTCCTGCTCCCTGGACGGCTACCGGCGAAACCTTCGAGGCGGCGGGAATACAGTATTGGGTGTATGAGAACCGGAAAATCCGTACCGGAGAATGGACGGAGATCCCTTATCCGGAATATTGCAGCCGTTCCGCCGTGGTACTGGGCGAGCGGATCACCGTCGACGGCGTGCCTGATTTCGGGACTGTCATCGCAAAAATTCCTACCCTGCGCAAGGGAGGCGTCTATAACGAGACCATCACGTTGCTGCCCGATGGCAGTTATCTGGCGGCCTGCACGGGTACCGGCGACGAGCCGGGCCCGGTGATGTACATCTCCCGGGACAAAGGGGCCACCTGGAGCCGCCACGGCGACTATTCGGGCCGGAAAAACGGGGTGATGAACTACCACAATCTTTTCGTTCTGGACGGCGCCGTCTATTTTATGGGCGTCGGGGCTGAGCGCGACGGATTGCGCATCTGCCGTTCGGACGACGGCGGCCGCACCTGGACCGTCGCGCGCGACAGCCACAGCGGTCTGATTCTGGAAGGACAGTACCATACGGCCCCCGTACCGGTGCTCATCAGCGGTGGCCGCATCTGGCGCGCCTGCGAGACCTATCCCGCCAAGCAGCCTTTCGTGGCCTCGGCCCCGCTGGGATGCGACCTGCTCGAGGCCTCTAACTGGACCCGCACCAATACGGTTGGCTCCGGGTCCCACAACATCCAAGGCTATCGGATGAGCGGCTCGCTGATTGAAGGAAACGTTGTTGAGGCGCCCTCCGGCGAGGTCATCAACCTGATCCGTACCAACAGCAGCGCCACCAGCCGTTTTGCCTACCTGCTTCACGTCATGGCCCCAGACAGTCTCAGTTTCGACCCGGAGCGCGACTGGGTGGAAATGCCCGGCGGCGGCAAGAAGTTCACGGTCCGCTACGATCCGGTGAGCGGTCGTTACTGGGCGCTGACCAACCCGGATTCCGGCTCTCCGGAAAAGTTCTACCACCGGGGCATTACCGGCGACGGCCTCTCCCGTTCGCTGGAGCGAAACCGGCTCGTCCTGGTTTGCAGCACCGACCTTGTCAACTGGATGGAGGTAGCGACGGTCCTGTACGACCCGGACCCCTTCTTCCACGGATTCCAGTATGCCGACTGGGTATTTGACGGCGAAGATATCGCAGCCGTCGTCCGTGTGGGCGCCCCCGAATCGCGCGGCCTTCCGGTGCGGCAGCACGACTCCAATATGATGTGCTTCGTGCGCATCGCTTCCTTCCGCGATTTATGATTTTCAACGATATGAAACACTCTTTTCTGACCGTTATGACCGTTTCCGCTTTTCTTCTTTCCGCCTGCTCGGGCAACGAGGTGGCCTGGACCTGGGCTTCGCTTCCCGTTTCGGAAGAGACCGATGCCGCTCAGCTGGCCGCTGAAATCAAAACCCGTCCCGCCGAATGGAAGGCGGCTGCCGAGTTTCTCGCCCGACCCGACCTGGATACCCTGCCTCTGGGCCGCTACGAACTCACTTCCAAAGGGACGTACGCCAATATTCAGGAATATGAGACCCGTCCTGTCTCCGAAGCAAAATATGAGGCGCACCGCGCTTATACGGATATTCAAGTGGTTCTCTCCGGCCAGGAAAACATCCTGATTGCGCCTATCACGGCCGTGAAGGATCCTCTGGAGCCGTTCGACGAAGCACGGGACATCGAATTCTTCGCGTCGGCCACAGACTTTCGCACCGCTTTGGCCGACCGTGAGCACTGGGTCATCCTCTTCCCCTCCGATGCCCACGCTCCCTGCCTTTCCATCGGCGAAGAGCCGGTTCATATCCGTAAAGTTGTCGTCAAAGTAATTCGATAGAAGATGAAAAAGCTTGCAATCCTCCTGTCGCTGCTCTGTTGCGCAATGGCGCTGCAGGCACAGAAGAACACGATGCCCGCGGCCGAGGCCATTCCCTTCGGACAGGATATCCGGGTAGAACTCGGCGTCGGCCTCTGGGGAATCCCCCTGCCGGTCGACTACGACGCCGACGGCCTCAACGACCTGCTGGTGGCCTGCCCGGACACGCCGTACAAGGGAATCTACTGGTTCCGCAACATCGGCACCAACGCCGCTCCGCTCTTCGACAAGGCGGTGAAACTCTGCGACAAAGCGCCGAAAAACCTGCGCGTCAGTTATTTCGGCGGCAAGCCTCACGTGATAGACGCCGGCGTCTCTTACCCGGACTTTTTCCGCAGTTTTCTGGACTCTCCCGTCAAAATCGAATATGAAGGGCAAATCATCGGAGAAGGCGTCAACAAATGGCGCTCCTCGATGTGGAATGTCGTCGACTGGGACGGCGACGGGGATGAAGACCTGATTGTCGGATTCGACTCTTGGGACGACTACGGCTGGGACAACGCCTTCGACGAGGCGGGAAACTGGAAAAACGGCCCGCTTCACGGCCATGTCTATTTTATTGAGAATGTGGCGGGACGCTACATCAACCGCGGCCCGATTCAGGCGGGAGACGCAATCATCGATACCTATGGCGCTCCGTGCCCCTGCGTGGCAGATTTCGATGGTGACGGGGACCTGGACCTGATCTGTGGCGAGTTTGTGGACGGCCTTACCTGGTACGAGAACCGGGGCGGCACGCTGGCTGCCGGCCGTCAGCTGGCCAACAAATCGGGAGACATCCGTCTTCATATCGAAATGATTGTTCCCGTTCCGTTCGATTTCGACAAGGATGGACATATTGACTTGATTGTCAGTGATGAAGATGGAACGGTCTCTTTCGTTCGCAATACCGGAAAGGTCAAAAAGGGAATGCCGCAGTTCGAGAATCCCGTCCACTTTATGCAAAAGGCCGACCTGGTGAAGTTCGGCGCCCTGACCACCCCGTGCAGTTTTGATTGGGACGGTGACGGCGAAGAGGATTTCGTGACTGGCAACACAGCCGGCGAAATTGCCCTGATCCGGAATCTCGGCGGCGGCAAGGCCTGGGCCGCTCCGCAGCGGTTTACCGTCAAGGGCAAACCCTGGCGGGTGATGGCGGGTGAAAACGGCTCGATCCAGGGCCCTGCAGAGCGCAAATGGGGCTACACGGTTCTCTCCGTGGCAGACTGGGACGGTGACGGCCGCCCGGATATCATTCTCAATTCCATTTGGGGCAAGGTAGAGTGGATGCGCGGTCTCGGCGGGATGAAACTCGCCGCGCCGAAGCCTGTTGAGGTGGCCTGGGACGGTCCCGCTCCCAAACCGGCCTGGAACTGGTGGAATCCCACCCCCGGCACGCTGGTTACCCAGTGGCGCACGACGCCGGTGGCCATCGACTGGAACAAAGACGGCCGCTGCGACCTGATTGTTCTGGATACGGAGGGCTATCCCGCTTATTTCGAGCGGATGGAAGATGGCCGTCTGGCGCCAGGGAAACGCATCTTCACCTGCGCGGACGGCAGCGTTTATGATAATCGCAAAGGCTTGGTGGACAAGACGCCCGGCGTGTTGAGGCTGAATGCCCTCGAGGCCGGCCAGTCGGGTCGCCGCAAGATCTGCTTCGCCGATTGGGACAAGGACGGATTTCTGGATTTGATTGTGGACGGCCGCTTCGGCGCTGTGCTCTTCCGGGGCGCCAAGGCGAAGAAAAACGGCACCTATCCGCTGACCTACGAGGGGCCGCTCTCTTCCACCCGCCTCGAGGGGCACACCACCTGTCCGACGCCGGTGGATTGGGACAAGGACGGTATCGTCGATTTGGTGGTCGGCGCGGAAGACGGACATTTCTACCTGATCAAGAATACGATGACAAACTATAACGAACGCATTGAACTCTATCCCGGCCGGGATCTCCCCGTCGCGGAAACCATTGACGCAAAAGGTTATATCTGGGGCAAAATCAAGCCTGAAATCCTGGTTTACAAACCCGAAAAGCCCTGTGGCGCAGCTGTGCTCATCGTCCCGGGCGGCGGTTACGAAAAGAACTGCATCACCTTCGAGGGATACAAGACGGCCCACTGGCTCCGGGAGAACGGCGTGACTGCCTTCATTCTCAAATATCGTCTGCCCGAGGGACATCCCGAGGTAACGCTGGAAGACGGCGAAGCGGCCATCCGGCTGTTGCGTTCCCGGGCTGCCGAGTTCGGGTTCGACCCGCATCGCATCGGGATCATCGGGTTCTCGGCGGGCGGCCATTTCTGCTCCACGCTGCTGACGAAGTTCACCTCCCCGGAGAGCCGTCCCGACTTCGGCATCCTGGTCTATCCGGTGATTTCCGCCGATTACGACAACGTGAACACCCACGGAATGCTGCTCGGAGACCGGCTGAAAGAAGACGGCCCGATGTGGAGTTCCGAGCGGCACGTACGTGCGGACATGCCTCCGGTAATGATTGTCTCCTGCGAAGACGACAGGAGCGTGCCAATCGCCCAGGTCAAGGCTTTCTATGAGGCGATGGTGAAGGTCGGGGCCCAGGCCCAGATTCATCTCTACCCCAAGGGCGGACACGGTTTCTGGATGCGGGACCGCTTCATCTTCAAGCAGGAAACCTACCCGATGGTGCTCAACTGGATCAAGGCGAAGAAACACTGATTGGTGCAATATCGTTCCATTATCCGAAAAAAATCTTATCTTTGCGTGATACGATAAATTCGGATGACTGTGCGATGCCATAAAGGATATCTGATTTCTGTGCTCAC
Organism: Bacteroidales bacterium; assembly: GCA_017544005.1. Classification (GTDB taxonomy): domain Bacteria; phylum Bacteroidota; class Bacteroidia; order Bacteroidales; family UBA932; genus Cacconaster. The sequence goes on along the minus strand of JAFYEZ010000037.1, from coordinate 6,821 downwards.
CTCTCTGGTGGCGCTCTTCCTGTGCTTCCCGGCCGAGGCCGCGCCGCGCCAGACGGTTCTTACCTCGCCGAACGGGCGGCTCAAGGCGCAGATTTCGAACCGCGGCGGCCTGAGTTTCTCGCTGAGCTACAACGACAAACTGCTGATGGAAGACTGCGAAATTTCGATGAAGCTCGACAGCAAGAACTTCAACGGCAAGGGACGTACCGTCAACAAGAATATTGTCGTCACGCCCATCAGCGAAACGCTGCACCCCACTGCCTACACCAAGAACGAGGTGGATGCCCGTTTCAACGAGGTCCGTCTGACCTACAAGGACTACGAGGTAATCTTCCGCGCTTATGACGACGGATTCGCCTACCGCTTCGCCGCCTTCCATTCTTCGCCCTTCAAGGTGATGTCCGAGCAGGCGGACTTCCATTTCGCGGGCGACTGGCCCTCCTTCGCCACCTGGTCCACGGGCTATGTACCGAACGACAAGAAGTCCTTCGACAAGCAGTATCACCACAGCTTTGAGAATACCTACAGCCACCTGCCGCTTTCCGGCTGGCCCACCGATCGCCTGGCCTACCTGCCGATGATGGTCAAGGCCGACGGCGGCATCTGCATCTGCATCACCGAGGCCGATCTTCAGAACTACCCGGGCATGTACCTGCAGTTCACCGACAAGAAACATCAAATCTACTCCGGCCGCTTTGCCGCGTACCCTACGGGTTCCGCACAAGGCGGTCGTCATAATCTGGAATCCATCGTCTCCGGCCGCGAAAAGTATATTGCCAAGTATGATTCGCCCGCCAGCGTGACCGAATTTCCCTGGCGCGTGATCGCCGTGGCGCCCAGCGACGTCAAGATGGCCGACAACGACCTGGTTTACAAGCTCGCCACGCCGCCGGGTTTCGAAGCGAGCTTCGGCTGGGTGCGGCCCGGCAAGGCGCTCTGGGACTGGTGGAGCTCCCGGATGCTGCACGGCGTGGATTTCAAATGCGGCATCAATACGCAGACCTACAAGCACTATGTGGACTTCGCCGCGGAGCACGGCTTTCAATATGTCGTGATCGGTGAAGGCTGGTCCTCCGGCCCGCAGGCCGACCTCTACCAGGTGGTGTCGGGACTGGATCTGCGCGGTGTGGTGGAATACGCCCGCGAGAAGCGCATCGGCATCCTGCTCTGGGCGGGCTACTGGGCGCTGAGCCGCGACCTGGAGCAGATCTTTGACTATTACGCCAAACTCGGCGTGGAGGGCTTCGTGGTGGATATGCTCCACCGCGACGACCAGCCGATGGTCGAATTCATGACCCGGACCGCCAGCGCGGCGGCCACCCACCACCTGCTGGTGGATTTCCACGGTTGCTGCAAGCCGACCGGCCTCACCAAGACCTGGCCCAACGTGATCAGCTTCGAGAGCGCCGTGACCATGGAAAAGACCAAAACCATCTCCCGCGAGCTGGATATGGTGACCAACGACGTGACGCTGCCCTTCGTGCGCGCCGTGGCCGGCCCCATCGACTACTGTCCGGGCGCCATGCGCAACGCTTCCCTGAAGAATTTCTACACCATCTACGAGGAGCCGATGAGCCAGGGCACCCGCTGCCACCAGCTGGCCGCCGCCATCGTCTTCCATTCTCCGCTCGTCACACTCTGCGACAGTCCTTCCAACTACCTGGACAACCGCGAATGCTTCGATTTCCTGGCGGGCATCCCCACCGTCTGGGATGAGACCCGGATGGTCTCCGGCGAGGCGGGCGAATACATCATCCTCTCGCGCCGCAAGGGATCGGTCTGGTACATCGCCGGCCTCAACGGCTGGACGGAGCGCGACGTGCTCGTGGACCTGGGCTTCCAGCGGGGAGACTTCCTGGTGGAGGTGCTGCAGGACGGCGTCAACGCCGACTACCTGGCCAAGGACTTCTCGCACCGCTTCACCGACACCCGCAAGACCCGGGAACTGCCGGTGCGGATGGCGCCGGGCGGCGGATTCGTGGTGCGCATCATCCCCAATCCGAATTCCGGAATGGACTTAAGTATTGACGAATAATCTGTAATCATATTGACTATGAAACGATTCTTGTTGGCTTTTGCCGGCCTCTTCGCAGCCTTTTCGCTGCTGGCTGCTCCGAAAACCGAGACAATTCCTTCTCCCGATGGAAAGATTGTCGTCGCCATTAATTACTCCGGTTCGATGACCTTCAGCGTGGGTTACACCGGAGGTCTTGTGCTCTATGACTGCCCTGTGCAGATGAAACTCGACAACGGAAAGACGCTGGGCAAAGGCAAGGTGCAGGATGTGGTCAAAAAACAGGTGGACGATGTCATCCGCACCGAGATCTATCACAAGAAAGATGTGCGCGACGTCTATAACGAGGCGACCTTCGTCTACAAGGATCACGACGTTATCTTCCGCGTCTACAACGACGGCGTCGCCTACCGGATTGTCTCGCGCGCCACGAACCCGTTCAAGGTGATGAGCGAGACCGTAACTTACAATATCGCAGAAGATTGGCCGATGTACGTGTCGTATGTCCGCTGCGATTCGCCCTCCAAGAAGAGCTGGGAGAATCAGTTCCACAACAACTTCGAGAACACCTATGAGAAGGTGCTTCCCTCCGCCTGGAACCCTGACCGCCTGGCCTTCCTGCCGCTGCTGATCGAGATCCCCAACGGTCCGCGCATCTGCATCACCGAGGCCGATCTGCGCAACTATCCGGGCATGTATCTCTACAACGGCGAAAAGAAGAAAACCATCCTCTCCGGTGTCTTCCCCGCTTATCCGATCCAGGAGAAGCAGGGCGGCCACAATGAGCTCGAGGGGCTGGTGAACGGTCGCGAAAAATGGATTGCCAAGTGCGACGGCGCCACCGAATTTCCCTGGCGCGTGATCGCCATCACGCCGACCGACATCGCCATGGCCGACAACGATATCGTGTATCGTCTGGCCAAACCGGCCGACCCGACGCTGGATTTCAGCTGGGTGCGTCCGGGCAAGGTGGCCTGGGACTGGTGGAACGACTGGAGCCTCTACAACGTCCCGTTCGAGGCCGGCATCAACAACGAAACCTATCAGCACTATATCGACTTTGCGGCTGAAAACCACATTGAATATGTGATTCTGGACGAAGGCTGGGCTGTCAAGGGCCAGGCCGACCTCTTCAAGGTGGTGCCGGAGATCGATATCGAGCAGCTGGTCCGCTATGGCCGCGAGAAGGGGGTGGGCATCATCCTCTGGGCCGGCTACTGGGCTTTCAACAAGGACATGGAGAAGGTCTGCAAGTACTATTCCGAGGTGGGTGTCAAGGGGTTCAAGGTGGACTTCATGAACCGCGACGACCAGCAGATGGTCTCCTTCGTGACGCGAGCCGCCGAGATGGCCGCCAAGTATCACCTGATTCTTGATTTCCACGGCATCTACAAGCCGACAGGCCTCAGCCGCACCTGGCCGAACGTCCTCAACTATGAAGGCATCTTCGGTCTGGAGCAGACCAAGTGGGACAATGACTGCGACCTGGTGACCTACGATGTCACGGCGCCCTACATCCGTTTCGTGGCCGGTCCGGCCGACTACACCCAGGGTGCGATGCGCAACGCCACCAAGAAGAGCTACAAGGCCGTCTATTCCGAGCCGATGAGCCAGGGTACCCGCTGCCACCAGCTGGCCGAGTACGTGATCTTCAAGTCGCCGCTCGCGATGCTCTGCGACAGCCCGTCCAACTACGTGGAGAACCGGGAGTGCCTCGACTTCATCGCCCATGTGCCGACCGTCTGGGACAAGACCCAGCCGCTGGGCGGAACCCTCGGGGAGTTTATCGTCCTGGCGCGCCGCAGCGAGGAGGTCTGGTATATCGCCGGCCTGAACAACTGGGATCCGCGCGACGTGACGGTGGACCTCTCCTTCTACAAGAACACCGACTGCTTCGTGGAGGTCCTGCAGGACGGCCCCAACGCGCACCGCGTGGCCCGCGACTACGTCCATAACTTCTACACCACCGACAAGACACAGTCCCTGACCATCCACATGGCGCCCGGCGGCGGCTTCGTGATCAAGATCATCAAGCAGCCGACGGTCAATCTCGATGCCGATATCGACATCACCGACGACGTGAAGTAATCGAATTTTTTCGCGTTCGCCGAAAAAGATATATATTTGCAGTCCCGTTCGGGTTCCCATATTCCGAACGGTGCCCGGTGAGGTGGGTGAGTGGCTTAAACCACCAGTTTGCTAAACTGACGTACGGGATTACCGTACCGGGGGTTCGAATCCCCCCCTCACCGCAAAGCGGAATGAAAATAGCGCGACGAGCTTGCTCGATCGCGCTATTTTTATGACGGTTTGCATAGCCCCGCCGCAGGCGGGCGGGGATGTCGGAGGGCCCCCGGCCCGACGAAATCCCGGTGAGGGGGATGTTGGCTGGTCCTCGCCCCGCCGCAGGCGGCTGGGAATGCCGGAGGGCCTCCGGCCTGACGAAATCCCGGTGAGGGGGGGCTGGCCGCCCGTTCCACCGAACTCCCGGTGCGGGGCGCGCCTTCCATACGACTTTCCCCGATGCTCCCTCACATATTCACTCCCGCTCACCCTTTTTGCAACCATCGCGCGGAACGCCACTTTACAACACGTTGATCACTAATACTTTGCGAAAAATCATTCCGCGCGGTGTCGCGCCAGAGAGCAGACCGCGCGGACGGTAAATCAATAACTCACTGGTAATCAGTTAGATAAAATCCATTCGCCCGCGCGATGGTTGCAAAACAAAAAGATTCGTGCCGCCACGACTCTCCTCGACTACTCCCGAACGCCCCCAAACATCTCCCACCCCTGCACTCTAATCATTGAGCACGGTTCGAAAATGTAATTGCCAGATAATCAAGCAAATAATAATCGCGCTCCGTGCTCAATGGTTAGAAACCGCTCAACAAGTCGGAACGCCTCAAGCGGTTCTCCCCGGAATCAGTGATTGTAATTCTCTCCCTTGCGGAAGACAAAGTCGTCGGGATAGGTGAAGGGCTGGACCAGAGCGCCGTCTTCCCGCTGGCGGATCCAGGAGCGGAAACGTCGTTCGCCCTCCTTCAGGACAATGACGCGCCCGCCGTTGGGCAGGTGATTATAGACGTTGCTGCACCCCGAAAACCTGCCGTAGCAGAGGCAGATACCGAAGTAATCCAGCGCATAGTCGTTGTCGTGGTCATGCCCCGTAAAGATGCCCACGATATCTCCGCATTCCAGCATATGGACAAACATGCCGCTGTTGACCTTGGGCTCTCCCCCAGCCTCTTTGCGGTTGCCGAAAACGTGCGTCTGCGGATTGGCGAAAGCCTGGCCGTACTCCGGCAGCGGAATATGGAAAAAAGCGAAGGAGGGGACGGGCGTTCCGCCGTTTGCCTGCGTGTAGGCCGCACTCCGGTCGCGGTACCAGCCAATCTGGCCGTGGGTGAACCAGGCATACTTGCCAACCCCTTTGATGGGGGTATAGGAGTGTGAATCAAGACAATACAAGACGGCGGCTATACTTTTCCCGTCGGACGACCTGACCTCCACGGCATAGTCCGGCGATGCCGCATCGCCCCGGGGCGGATTGACGCAGTTGGGGGTTGCCTGTATGATATCGTACAGTTCGGGGCGGGTCAGCCCCGATTCGTCATCGTGATTTCCGAAGGTCGTGCAGAACGGGATTCCGTGCGACGAAACCGCTTTCATCACTGCTTTGATCCCGTTTAGGGCGGGCTGTCCGGGTTCGCCGTCGGCAGCCGGTTTTCCGTAGATCATATCTCCCGTGATGACAATCAAGTCCGGCTTCTCCGCCTCGATCACCTTGTTGAGGCAGTCGATCGTCACGGGCGACTCCGGCTTGCCATAGATATAATGAAGGTCCGTGAAATGGAGGATCTTAAATTCGCCGTTGCGGTCAAATTTCAGTGCCTTGCCGCCGGCCTGTGCCTGACTGCCGGCCATCCCCAGGGAGAGCAGGCAGAAGAAAAGAAAGAATCGTTTCATAGTTCTTCAAAGATACGGGTTTATTTTGGAACTTGTCCGGCCGGCCGATGAATTCCCCGCCGCCCCCCAAACACTTTCCCATGTATTCGGGATACCCTCTCCCGCGCCGCAAAACAAACGGAGGGCGACCGGTAACAGTCGTCCTCCGCTAAAATGCTGTCGGGGAAAGCCGAGAGAGCCTACTTGCCTACTTTACCTTCGTGAATTTGAATGAATCTGCAGGACCCATAATGCCGCAGTCGGCCGTGGTCTCCGAGGTCTTCTTGAAAGAGAACTGGGCAAAATTCTGCTTATACTCGTTCAGAAGGTCTTCGCGGTTCAGGCCGAGGGGATACCACTGGTAGCCCTCGCTGGGATTCAGGGTGCTGCTGTTCATGCTGCCCATGCCGCCGGCCCAGGTGATCAGCGTACCGTCAGTGTCGAATTCCACGTTGGTAAGGCTCTGCTGGATATCGGTGATGTTGTACTTGATGATATTGTTCTCATACGAGTACGTGCCGGTGCAGTGCCAGCCATAGGAATGAACGTACAGATCCAGGGAAGTTCCGCTGAAAACGAACGTGTAAATCATGTCGTTGGGCATCTCTTCGCTGCGGGGAGCGTCCCACCTGCCGTCGAGGGAACCACCGTCTTTTGTGCAGGAGGCAAGCGCCATAACGGCAGAAAGTGCAAGGATTAAAAACTTTTTCATAGTGCAATACTAGTGATGCGTTAATTTAACGCGCTGTTTGTATAACTTGTTAATATTTAATGTTTTACTATCGTTTTGGCTTGTTCACGATTTGAATCGCTTTCCGATGCGATAAATCGATTCGACGTCGTTGCAAGTCCTTAACTA
>JAFYEZ010000036.1 GCA_017544005.1 Bacteroidales bacterium | reverse complement strand
GTGGTCACCGCCCCGGGGCCGGGCAGCGGCAAGATGGCCGTCTGTCTCAGCCAGCTTTACCAGGAACACAAACGGGGCATCAAGGCCGGCTATGCCAAGTTCGAGACCTTCCCCATCTGGAGCCTGCCGCTGAAACACCCCGTCAACATCGCCTACGAGGCTGCCACGGCGGACCTGAACGATGTCAACATGATTGACCCGTTCCACCTGGAAGCCTACGGCAAGACCGCCGTCAACTACAACCGCGACATTGAGATTTTCCCGGTACTTGACGCCCTTTTCGAAGGAATCTACGGCCAGAACCCCTACAAATCGCCGACCGATATGGGGGTGAACATGATCGGCTTCTGCATGAGCGACGAGGAGGTCTGCTGCAAGGCAGCCAAGGATGAAATCATCCGTCGCTACTACTCTGCGCTCGACAAACTGGCCGCCGGCGACTGCAACGACAGCGAAGTGAACAAGATTGCCCTGCTGATGAAGCAGGCGCAGATTACCACCGAATTCCGCCGCACCACGGTGGCTGCCAAGCAGAAGATGGAGGAATCCGGCGTCCATTCCGCTGCGCTGGAGCTTCCGGACGGCACCCTCATCACCGCCAAGACCTCCCCGCTGCTGGGCCCGAGCGCCGCGCTGATCCTCAATGTCACCAAGCACCTGGCCGGCATCGCGCACGACGTCAAGCTGATCCCGCAGAGCATGATCGAGCCCATCCAGAAGACCAAGGTGAGCTACCTGCACGGCCACAATCCACGCCTGCACTCCGACGAGGTGCTCGTAGCCCTCTCGATGCTGGCTCCGCAGGATGAAAACTGCCGCAAGGCGCTGGACCATCTGCCCGAGCTGCGCGGCTGCCAGATGCACTCCACCGTGATGCTCAGCGAGGTGGACCGGAAAATCTTCAAGAAACTCGGCGTCGAACTGACCTGCGACCCCGTCCGCAAGGGCTGACGCTACTCCTCGTAGTGCTCGTACTTGGCGAGTTCGGCTTCGATCTTGGGGCCGAGCCCGCTGAGTTCCATTTTATAGGCCTGCTCGATGCACTTTTCGACGGAAACGGCCTTGGCGGAGCCGTGGCCCTTCACCACCACCTTCGAGGTGCCCAGCAGGACGCTGCCGCCGTAGTTCTGGTAGTTCATGAAGTCCTTGATCTCCGTAAACATCTGCTTCATCAGCAGTGCGCCGATCTTGTATTTCAGGCGGGAATAGATCTTGCCCTTGAGGAGCTTGAGCATTTCGAGGGCGGTGCCTTCCGTGGTCTTGGTGAGGACGTTGCCGGAGAAGCCATCACAGACGACGATATCGTGGTTGCCGCTGAGCAGGTCGCGGCTTTCCATATTGCCCGTGAAATTCACGCACTCGGTCTCCTGGAGCAGGCCGTAGGCCTCCTGGCGGAGGGCGTCGCCCTTGCCGGGTTCCACGCCCACATTGAGCAGCGCGGTACGCGGGGAGGTGATTCCATAGACGTTCTCCAGGTAGAGCGAGGCCATGATGGCGAACTGGCGCAGCATGGCAGCATCCACCTCTACATTGGCGCCCGAATCGCACACGCCGACGATTCCGCCGGTCATCGTGGGAAGAATCGGGCAGAAGGTCGGGCGGATCACCCCTTTCAGGCGGCCGAGGCGCACCAAGGCGCCGGTCACCAGGGCACCGGTGGAGCCGATGCTCACCAGGCCGGCGATATCGTCGCAATCGCGCAGCATCATGATGCCCTTCATCATGGAGGAATCCCGCTTCATGCGGATGGCGTCGGTGGGCTTGTCATCGCAGGTGATGACCTGCGGGGCGTGAACCACCTCAAGGCGGGCAGCGTCGTAGGACTTTCCGTCCAGGGCGGCCCGGAGCGCCGTCTCGTCACCGGTCAGTATCAGGTATAGGTCTTGATTCTTTTCCAGGGCGCTCAGCGCGCCGTCAACATTCGCTATCGGGCTATGGTCGCCGCCGAAGCAGTCTACGATGATCTTGATCATGCTATAATTCGTTTACCGGTGCAAATGTAAGAAATTCCTTATCTTTGCGTAAACGCGATCCGTATGGTTTGGAGCACTTTTCTGATGGTCTTTCTGATCCTGCTGAATATCAGCAGTATCGTCGTCGTCGTTTTTGACGACCGCCCCCCGGCTTCCAAACTGGGTTGGATCCTCATCATCTCCCTGCTGCCCTACCTCGGCGTGCTGCTCTTCCTGCTGCTGGGAATCAACAACCGGTATCACTACATTTTCCGGCGTCGCCACCGCCGCTACACCGCCCTGCTGGAGAAGGAGATGACGCCCGAACTCAACGACCTGCTCTTCGGCCACGGACAGGACGACCGGGTGGCGGAGCCTTTCCGCCCGCTGGCCAGGCTGCTGGGGTACGGATTCCACCCCTGTGTGGCCGACGACAATTCCCTGGAAATCATCACCGAGGGCAAACGCAAATATGAGCTGCTGGTGGAGGATCTTCGTAACGCGAAGGAATCCATCCATATCGAGTACTTCCGCTTTGGCACGGACAGCGGCAGCGAAGATGTCCGCAATATCCTCATCCAGAAGGCAAAAGAGGGCGTCAAGGTGCGCTTCATCAACGAGAATATCGTCAACTTTTCTCTCTTTCCGGGCTATTACGGCCGGATGCGGCGCGCCGGTATCGAGGTGCTCAAGTTTACCGATCCGAGGCGCCATCCGCTGGAACTCCCCACGCGCCTCAACTACCGCAACCACCGCAAAATCGTGGTGATCGACGGCAAGATCGGCTATACGGGCGGCATGAACATCAACAACAACTACTTCCAGATTTGGCGCGATACCCATCTCCGACTCACGGGCAATGCCGTGGCTGCGCTGCAGTTCATTTTCCTCGATTCGTGGATTATCGGCGGCGGCCATCTGGACCATCCGCTCCCCCATTTCTACCCGATGCTGCAAGGAGCCACCTCCGCCCCCGCCCCGCTGCAGGGCAAGCTTGTCCAGGTCGTACAGGACGAGCCGGAAGGCGGCCAGCCCCTGCTCCAGATGAGCTACGAATGGCTCTTCCTCAACGCTCGGAAATATATCTACCTGCAAACGCCCTACTTTGCGCCACCTGAGCCCGTATTGAACACCCTGCGGGCCGCCGCGCTGACCGGGCTGGATATCCGGCTGATGGTTCCCGCCAAGAACGACACCATCCTGATGGATTCCATCAACCGGTCGTTCTACCGCCCGTGCCTCGAGGCCGGCATCCGCATCTTCGAGCGGGGCGGCAACTTTATCCACAGCAAGACCTTTGTGGCAGACGACTACCTCTCCAGTATCGGCAGCGCCAACATCGACAACCGCAGTTTCAACCTCAACTACGAGGTCAACACCTATATCTACGACGAAGAGACCGCCCTGCGCAACAAAGAGATTTTCATGGAGGACATGAAGCTCTGCCGCGAAATCACGCTGGAGGAGATTCTCCGCACCCCGTGGTACACCCGGTTCATCCGGAAACTGGTCGGACTCTTCTCTTCGATCGCCTAAAAAAACCGGCGGCCCAAGAGGGTCGCCGATTCTATTATCTGTGAAGAAAGAAAGGTTAGTCGACCTGACTGATCAGCTCGTCTGCCTTCTTGGAGAAGTGGTTGTACATCACGCTGACGACAGCGATCATGATGGCTGCGAGGACGAGACCTGCCAGGAAGACGAGGACACCGCCGACCTTCGGGATGAGTGCCAGAACGCAGCAGACGATACAGATTGCAAGACCGCAGAGCACTTCGATCGCGAAGATGCGCCATTTCTCACCCAGGGTAGCCTTGTAGCTGAGGCGGAGGGCCTTGAGTGCGGAAACGCCCTTGTCAACCAGGAAGTAGGTGGCAAACATCCAGGCAATGCCGAGGATGATGGCGGGAACAAATGCGAACGCGAAAGCGGCGCAGGTTCCGACAACTGTCAGGCCGGTCAGCAGGAAGTAGTCGCCGAAATAAGCAAAGTTGGCCTTGTCAAAGATGGAGACAGGATCCACCTTCTCGCCCTTGCCGATAGCGATGATTGCCTTGTAGAGACCGATGGTCGTACCGACGTTCAGATAAGGAATCCAAACGGTAAGCACATAGAGGACGACCAGCAGAAGCAGCGGGAGAAAGTTCTTGATGCCCAGGGTGCAGCCATCTTTGATGGTTTTGATGATGTCAATTTTTTCCATAGTTGTTAGGTTAAATAAAGTGATTGCGAATAATTATCCCCAAATATATACAAGTTGCTGGAATAATGCAATATATTTTTGCACACCACTAAAACCGCCAGCCGAAACCGCCGTGACCGAATGTCCCTAAGGGGCTGATGGTGGCTTCGGCGAAAAAGTAAAAATGTGCGCCGCTGATACGAAACGCCACTGGGGTAAGGCCGGCGACCGGGATAGTGCTCCTGAAATTTGTGGACACGCCAATCCCGATACCGGAGTAGAAACAGAAAGCGGATTGGGGGTCCATCCAGAAGAACCGCCCCTGACAGTAGAGGGATTCGACAGGTTTGAGCCCCTTTGTGCCAAGATCTGTGCCCGGCTGTGAGAAGTCATACCGGGGATTACCGTGCGGATCCGTTCCAAATTCCGGATGTTGTGTGACCTGGTAGCGGCGTTGGGCAATCTCGACAGAAAGCACCATTTCGATGCGATGGGTTACAAGCCACGCAGCGGAGATGTCGAAAGCCGGTGTCCATATATACTTGGCGGACTGGCCATTTTCATAAAACTCCGTTTCTCCAAGACCGGGAAGCTGCGTTTGCAGAGGCGCAAGCCCGGTTCCGATTTCCAGCGAAAAGGACTTTCGGAACGGGGCAGTCTGGCTGTCCGGTTCTGCGGCGAGCGAGGTCGCCCCTGCAATGAGCATCAGAATGAGTATGGTCAGCAACTTTCTCATTCTGCATCTTTGAGACCAATCTCAATCACGCGGTCGCGCAGATCTGCAAGGGAAGTATCCTTGGCTGCGAAATGATTCTCCGGATCCTCAAACCGGAGATAGGGGCCCTGTTGATTCTTCTTAAAAGGAATCGATACGCGACAAGTGCCGTCGGCAGCCGTCGTACCCAAATCCCGGTACTGCTCCTGCTCGTATATTTTCCCCAGGATATGAATGCCTTGCAGAGGATCTCCCCGTTCGCTGGAAACCAGAGAAAAAGACATCGGCGCCTCGCCGGGCTCATCCCAATCCGGCGGCATGCCGTAGCAGGCCTGGAAAATGAACAAAGCCGTTGTCAGCGACGCACCTTTCAAAAGGTTGTGAATCCATTTCATAGCCGTTCTTCGGTTTGGTTGCGATATCAAAAGTACAAAACAGATTGTATCTTTGCAAATATGAACCCGTTTCTTTTTCGCCTTTTTCGTAAAAACGAGACCAAGGTACACGAACTGAATTACCTCTTTTGGGAGTGTACGACTCGCTGTACCCTGCATTGCCGTCACTGTGGGAGCGACTGCTCCACCCAGAACCGCGAGAAGGATATGCCGCTCGAGGATTTTCTCGCGGCATTGGATACGATCCCCAAGAGCCACCGGCCCAAAGGATTCACGGTGGCCATCACGGGGGGAGAGCCGCTGTTGCGGCCCGACCTTGCGGAGGCGGGGCGGGCCATCCGCAGCCGGGGCATCGGCTGGGGGATGGTGACCAACGGCTGGCTCTACGACGAGGCTATGCACGGCAAACTGATGGCGGCAGGAATGGGTTCCGTAACAGTGAGTTTGGACGGCTTGGAGGCATCGCACGACTGGATGCGCGCCGTTCCGGGCAGTTACCAACGGGCCCTTCGGGCCATCGGTATCATCGCCCGAGAGCCGCGCCTAAACTCGGATGTGGTGACCTGCGTCAACAAGCGTAACCTGTCCGAACTGCCACAACTCTACGAGATTCTCTCGGGACTTGGCGTGCGTCAGTGGCGGCTCTTCACGATCATTCCCATCGGCCGTGCCGTGAACGAGCCGGATATGCACCTGAGCGACGCAGAGTTTGTCCGGCTGATGGAGTTCATCGCGGCCAAGCGACGGGATGGTGGCCCGATGAAGGTGACCTTCAGTTGCGAAGGCTATCTGGGCCGCTACGAGGAGCAGGTGCGCGACGTGCGTTACTTCTGCCACGCAGGCGTGAACATTGCTTCAATCCTGATTGACGGCCGCATCTGCGCCTGCCCCAATATCGACCGCGACCGCTTCTCGCAGGGCAGCATCTATACGGACAACTTCTATCAGGTCTGGGAGACGCGCTTCAAGCCCTTCCGCGACCGCCGCTGGGCCCGCACCGGCCGCTGCGCCGACTGCAAGGTGTGGAAGAACTGTCTGGGCAACGGCCTCCACAACTGGCATGGGCCGGAGGGGGAAGTCCTCCAGTGCCACTTCGCAAAGACGCTATAGCTTGAAATCCACGATGATGGGTCGGTGGTCGGAGGACCTCCGGACGGGTGCCGACGGTATGCTCGCAGAATAGTTGGACGCGGAAACAGGAAGGAGGGAGAAGACACCGTCGTCTGGCTTCTGGGTTTGGCGGCTAACGCGCTGTCCCTCAGCGAGTAATGCAAAGCACTACCCCCGTTTTTAGGGGGTAGTACTTTGCGTATTGTGCTCTGTCACAGTGAGTTGTCCGCCAAGCCCCGAATCGCCGGGCAGCGTACAGCGGAGCTAAAACCGCCAGCCGAAACCGCCGTGTAGCGAGGTTGCTATGGCGCCAAGTGTGTATTCCAGATAGAAATAAAGATGGTTCCATTCAGCTCTTCCGCCAATAGGAACCCAAACGGGCATCAGCTGAATGGTTTTTCCGTCCGTGGACACGCCAAGCCCATAGGCGGAATAACCATGATACCAGGTGCTCTTTTTCCAATAATGGCGGGCTTGAAAGGCCAATGATCCGCCATAACACGTGTTATCATTCACAAAGGTTCCTTCAGAGGAGAAGTCATATCGCGGCTTTCCATCTGGCCCGATTCCAAAACTATCCAGTTGATAGAGAGCATAATTCCACCATGAGATCACGCCGGTCATGACCATCTCCCAGCGGGGGCCTGTGTGCCAAATAGCGGAAAGACTGAATGTGGGCGGGTAACTCGTCGGATCGGCTAGCTTTTGTCCGTTTTCTTCCAAGGATTTATCCATGCTACGTTCATACATATCCATAAGGAAATGGGTAGCGGGCATAATACCTGCCCCAATCTCCAATGAAAACGATTTTTGAAACGACGAGGCAGGCCATTCTTCATCTGCCGCGTGGGTCGTAATACTCACGCCGAAAAGAATGAGTGCTATGGTAATGAACCTTTTCATTGATTATTATCGAGCCCGATAAGAATCTCGCGGTCGCGTAAATCCATGAAGGACGTATCTTTGGCTGCATAATGGCCATTGGGATCTTCAAAGCGAAGGAAGGGCCCCGGCACATTCTCAATATAAGGAAGATCTACCCTGCATTTACCTTCTGGCCCTGTCGTGCCTAAAAGCCATTCCCTTCCTCCTTTTGAGGTACTTCCTGTGATCTGAATCCCCTCGATGGGGTTCCCGGTCTCATTAGAGACAAGAGCAAACGACATGGGCGTACTGTCTCCAACGTATTCATCCGTCCAGGCATCAGGCACTCCGTAGCAAGCCTGGAAGATAAAGAGTGCGGTGGTCAGCGACGCACCTTTGAGGAGATTGTGAAGCCATTTCATAAGAATCTGATCGAATGGTTGCTGTAACAAAGGTATAAAACGTTGTGATTCTTTGCAAATGGACTGAGAAACGAATGCGGCCCGGCGGGGAATCCGTCGGGCCGTGGGGGTGGGACCTAGCAGATTTGAACTGCTGACCTCATGCGTGTGAAGCATGCGCTCTAAACCAGCTGAGCTAAGGTCCCGATTGGGAGTGCAAAGATACACTTTTTCTGTCAAAAGCAAGACACTCCCGAAAAATGTTCTGTCCTACTCGCCGATCAGGTCTACAATCGGCATCTCCAGGGCCTGCTGCGGCAGCAACAAATAGTCGTAGAGCTGGACGAAGGTGCCATCGATCAGCTGGCGGACAACGGCATAGCCATTCTCGCCCTTGAGGGTCTCAAGCTCCGCGTCCAGGGCGGCAAGGCGGGTAAAATCCGCCTGCTGTGCAGCGGCGAACTCCTTCACCTTGCCCAGCCAGCGCCCTGCCTGTTCCTTGTTCCAGTCTTCCGCTATCTTGTTCTTTTCCTTGGCGCCACGGGCCTTGTCGAACTTCTGCTTCTCCGGGGATGCCTGCCAATCCAGGATGATCTGGCGGGCCAGAGAGCGGAATTTGGGTTGGAAAGCCAGGGTCTTGGGGTGGCGGGCCGAGAGTTCCTCCACCTCGGCGGCAATCTCTCCGAGGCGTCCGGCGAGCGGACCGGCTTCCGCCTTCATATCATAGCCGCCCATCTTGGCGAGGCCCAGCAATGCGGAGGCCTGCGCGCGTTCCGCCATGGCGGCAGAGCTGTTCTGGACGAACGGGCCGATATTTTTCTTGAAAAAAGCGGTCTTGGCTGCCCGCGTGAGCAGGTCGCTCTCAGCCGGGAAGGCCGGAGCGCGCTGAATGAGATCGTTGAAAGATTTGATCGGATCCACGGAGGCGGGAACATCACCGGCATCCGAGTCGTAATCGGTGGACATATCCTCCGTATCGGGCAGTTCGGTCTGGCCGGTCGGCGGAACACCGCCCGGAACCATGGCTCCGGCGGCAGCGCCGGCAGCACCCATCTGCTGCAGCATCGAGGTAGCCGCCTCCACGTTGGGCGTTGCCGTGGTATCGGTGGGTATCACGCCCTCCAGGGCTTTGTCCACCCGCTTGGTAACGGCCTTGTCGACCGCGTTGTTGACCTTCTTCGTGACCGATTTTTCGACCGCCTGCTTTGCCCGGTTGCCGAGACTTTTCAGCAGGCCCTGGCCCTGGGCCGGAACAAGCAGCAGCCCGAGAAGTGCCAGCGTAAGAAATGCTCTTTTCATAGTATGGATGTTAAATTGTAAGCGAAAAAAGAATCAAAGGTAGCGCTCGAAATGGACCGCCACCTCGTCACCCCGCGTCAGGCGGCCGCCCACCAGGCAGACCACCGATACATCTGCGCTCACGCAGAGCTTTCCATCCGCCTTGCGGTAGATGTCCTGCTCGAAGACGAAGCGGGCTCCGTCCCGGCGCAAATTCAGGCAGGAAAGGAACGTCTCCTGGCCGTGCAGGGGCGTCTTGTAGCGGATATCGATCTGCGAGACCATGACGTCGATTCCCTCTTCGTGCCATTTGCGGAACGAAAAGCCCTCCGCCTGCAGCCACTCGTGGCGCGTTGCTTCAAGATAATGGATATAGTTTGCGTTGTTGACTACCCCCTGCAGGTCACATTCGTAATCGCGGGTTTTCATCTCAACGGTGTAGAGATATGCTTTCATCAGGCGCTATTTTTCCGTAAAGATAACAGTTTTTCTTGTATCTTTGTCTAAACCATCCGGAACGTATTGCCATGAAACGAAACCTTGTCACCCTTGCCCTGGCGCTAGGCATTGCAGTGCTGCTTTTCTTTGTATTGCGCCTCGAAAAACAGCGGGCCGCAGGCGCCAACTGCCGGCTGGTCTATTGGAACATCCAGAACGGCATGTGGGACGGCCAGAACGACAACTACGACCGGTTCGTGGCCTGGGTGCGTGAAAAGCAGCCCGACATCTGCGTCTGGGCCGAAGCGCAGAGCATCTATTATACCGATTCGGACCGCCCGATGCGCCCCGACGAGCAGTATCTCGTGGCCCACTGGAGCGAACTGGCAGCCCGATACGGTCATCCGTATGTTTACATCGGCGGTCAGCGGGACGACTTTCCGCAGGCCATCACCTCCACGCACCCCATTGATAATATCGACCGGATTATCGGCAACGGAGCGGACAGCGTCGTGCTGCATGGCTGCGGCTGGGCGCAGATCAAATTCCGCGGCAAGCGGCTGAATATCGTCACGCTGCACCTGGCGCCTCATCAGTGGGCACCCGGGCTGCCTTCCGATGAGGCACGCAAGGCCAGCGCCGAGCGATGCGAAGGCGACAAATACCGCCGGATGGAGATCCAGTACATCTGCGAGCATACCGTCGCCACCCATCCGGAGGCCGGGGACGAATACTGGATGATGATGGGCGATTTCAATTCCCGCTCCCGCGCGGACAACGCCTTCTACCGCTATCCGGACAATGACACGAAACTCTATGTCCACGATTATATTGCCTCCCAGACGCCCTACCTCGACGCCTTGCTGGAAAAGCATCCGGGCGAGATGCACGTCACGATGCACTACCCCGCCCGGCTGGATTATGTCTATATGACCCGGCCGTTGCTTGAGCGGACCGTGGAGTGCCGGGTCTGCCACGATTTCTATACCGAGCCGGTCCGCGATCCGCAGCAGCTCTCCAACTTCTGGAGGCCCTCCGATCACCGACCTATCGTGGTGGATTTCAAGCTATAGCTCCTACTTTTTGCGCAGCATGAACTTCCGGCCGATCCTGACGAAGGACTTCATCGGCCAGGGGAGCAGCGCCCGCTCGGCTTCCTTGAGCTTCTCGCGGATGGGAATCGCCTGCGGGCAATGCTGTTCGCACTTGCCGCAGCCGATGCACTGTGAAGCGAAGGAGGGATTGGCGGCCAGGGCGACCGCCTGCAGATATTGGATGCGGCCGGAGCGCTTGGTCTCCGTGTACATCGCATTGTAGCTGGAGAAGATGCCCGGAATGTCCACACCCCGGGGGCAGGGCATACAGTAGCGGCAACCGGTGCATCCCACTTTTTCCTTTTCCCGAATGATGCCGATCACCTGCTGCAGGAATGCGTGGTCCGCCTCCGTAAACGCACCCGCAGCTGCCTCCGAAGCGATTCGCACGTTTTCTTCCACCATCTCGAGGGAGTTCATTCCGGAAAGAACAACCGTCACCTCGGGTTGGTTCCAAAGCCAGCGAAGGCCCCAGTCGGCAGGGCTCCAGCCCCGCTCGTGCCCCGCCATCAGCCGCTTTGCTGCCTCGGGCAGCTTGTTGACGAGCTTGCCGCCGCGCAAGGGCTCCATGATCACCACCGGAATGCCCCGCGCCGCAGCGGCTTTCAAGCCGGCGACACCCGCCTGGGAAGTCTCATCCAGGTAGTTGTACTGAATCTGGCAGAAATCCCAGTCGTAATCGGCCAGGATCTTCAAGAAGTTCTCCGTATTTCCGTGGTAGGAAAAACCGATATTCCGGATGGCGCCCGAGGCCTTCTTTCCGGCAATCCAATCCAGGGCGCCCACCGCCTTGAGCCGTTCCCACTGGGCGATATCGGTCAGGTGGTGCATCAGGTAGTAATCGACATAGTCCGTCCGCAGGCGCGAGAGCTCTTCGGCGAAGAACTTGTCCAACGAGGCGGCGTTCCGCACCAGATACTGCGGCAGCTTGGTGGCAATCCGGACCTTGTCACGGATTCCGTTGCGTTGGAGAATTTCGCCCAGCACCGCTTCGCTGCCCGGGTAGATATAAGCAGTGTCATAATAGTTTACACCCGCCCGATAAGCCGCCAGCAACTCCTGCTCCGCCTTGTCGATATCGATGGCGCCGCCCTTGCGGCTGAAACGCATGCAGCCATATCCCAGGATGGAGAGCGGCGCACCGGATTTGTCATTCCTGTACTGCATCTTCTTTACAAGGGGTTATTGTTCTATTCTACCTTCCAGCGAACCCGCCAGCGGCCATTTTCATAATCGTGGCTCAGAATCCGGAAGGTTCCGATTTCAGCGGTATTGGCCACGTGCGCGCCGATACAGGCGCAGGCATCGTAATCCCCCACCCGCACGATGCGCAGGGTCGGCGAAGCATCCTCCGGCAGTTTGCTCAGGTCCACAATCGCGGCGGCCTGCTCGCGCGGCATGAATTCGACGGTCACCGGCAGGCGCTGCGCAATCACAGCGTTCACCGTAGCCTCGATCTGCGCCACCTGCGCCTCAGTCGGCGCGGCAGGAAGCAGATAGTCGCACTTGGATTTCTTGCGCTCGATATGCGCGTTGCGCGACCGCGGGCAGCCGAACAGCCGCACCATGGTCGCATTCAGGATATGCTCCGCCGTGTGCATCGGCGGGTATTCCTCCTTGTTGTGGGCGTTGAGAACCGGTTCTTCCATTTCGCGATTGATCATGGAAACAAAAGTAGCGATTCTTTCCCTATTTGACTAACTTTGTATGAACGAAGAAATGTATCATGAAAAAGATATCTGTTTTATTGATTCTGGCGGCATGCTCCGCCGTATTGCTTTCATCCTGTGACAAAGATGGTAAAGAAAAAAGTCCGTATGACAAATACGCGGTAGATTTGGGCTTGAGCGTCAAGTGGGCGAGCGTCAACGTAGGAGCATCGACCGAGATGGAGCTTGGGAATTATTATGGATGGAACAGCCAATATGTATACATGGGATGCACGGTACGCCCCGTCTGCCGTTAACCATGAAAAAAATCGTGCGCTACCTGCTGCTCGTAGCGGCGCTGACCGCCTGCACGCAGAATCACTTCCGGATTGACGGGATTTGGAATGCGGAAGACGGGACCCCGGTCTGGCTCATCGATACGGATGCCCGGGATACGTTGGCGCAGACCGTTGTCAAGGACGGGCGGTTCGCCTTGCAGGGAAAGATTTCTGCGCCCACCTATCTGTATGTGGGCAACGGTCGGCAGCGGGTGCACCTGATCCTGGAACCGGGCGTGGTGACGGTTGATATCAACGAACGCGTCTCCTACGGCACCCCGCTCGAGGATGCCTATCTGGATTTTCACCGGAGGTTTTACGGGCTCCCCCGGGATCAGCGGGAAGCGCGGGTCGCACTGGCGGATTCGGTCGTCCGCACCAATCCGGACAATCTTGTCGGGGCGCTGGCCCTGGAAGACCTTGCGCATGTGGACAAGGAGCGGTTTCTGGAACTCTATGAGTTGGTTTCGCCCGACAATCAAGCGTTCTCCCTGGTTCAGTCGGCTCATCAGTCCATCCTGATTCAGAAGAGCATGGAGGGCAAGATGTTCACGGATTATCGGGTTCCCGGCGGCAATCCCGACGGCACGGACGTGAAACTGTCGGATTATGTGGGGCGCGGCAAATATATCCTGCTGGACCACTGGGCCTCCTGGTGCGGCCCCTGCAAGGCGGAAATGCCTTATATCAGAAAGGTCTGGGAGGCTTTTCACGGCGAAAAGTTTGACGTGGTCAGCATCGCGGTCTTCGACAAGCGCACCGACACGGAAGAGGCCCTGAAAAAGTTGGATTTGCCCTGGCTTCAGATACTGGACGGCCAGCGAATTCCCGCAACGCTCTACGGCGTCAACGCCATCCCCCACCTCATTCTGTTCGCCCCGGACGGCACCATCCTGAAGCGCGGCCTCCGCGGCGAGGCCATCTACACGGCCGTCGCCACATACCTTACCAAAGAAGAATAAAAGCCGCGGAATCTGACATGAACCCCGAAAGTTTTTTGTCTAACTTTCGGGGTTCATGTCATCTAAGGTAGCCTCTTTTGAGGCCGCCTTGGAATGGAAGAGTCTTTCCAGATAATTCATACTAACTGAGTATTTGGATTAAAGTATCATCTCTTCATTCCTTCTGTCCGCCAAGATCTGCTGCCTCATCCGTTCCCAACTCCAATTTCGGCTGCTGTGACGCAATGTACCGTTTCATACTCATGGAACTGACGACTTTCTTCCCTGTCTGCTTCTCAAAAGCTTCCTTGGCCACCTTGGCGACGGATCCGCCGCGCTCGGCAACTCGGGCATGCTCAGACATCGTTTCCGGGTGCTCTTCCTTAGTGATGTTGCTGGTGGTAAGCTCGGCCAGCATATTCATCACCAACTCCTCATTGGTCATATTGTCGCGGAGGTTTTCTTGTTTGAGACCCTTGAGGTGTTTGTATTCGCGGGCAGTAAGACCGGCCCAAGTGTAGTAGATGATATCGGTAAGGGTAGCGTAGCCTGTTCCTTCTTCAACTCCGTGGGCTTTCCACTGGTCGGTCAGGTCTTTGCGAATCTCGATACTCTTGAGGCGCTGGTTGATCCAGTTGTCAGAGTATCCCAGCCGCTTGTAATCCTGAAGGGACTGCTGGATGCCCAGTTCCGGGTCCTGCATCTGGTGAATCCTTTCGGCACCCACCTGTGCGAGCCAGCGCTTGAATGGCTCAGCTTTCTTGGAAGGGATGGACTGGAT
>JAFYEZ010000035.1 GCA_017544005.1 Bacteroidales bacterium | reverse complement strand
TCGTGCTCTTCCTGTGGATCACCAAGGGGACCTTCCATAACATTGACGAAACCATCGTGCGGATGGTCTTGCTCTGGAAAATGAGGCCCGAGTACATCATCAGGAAGGTGATGATGACGTAGAGCACCCAGAACGGCGTATCGGCCGTGATGCCCATGGCGTCGAAGGCCGCGTTGACCATCGTGTTGGGGAGGTCGGTGGCGTTCAGGCCGCTGCCGAGTGTATAGGCACCGGCCGAGAAGAGCATCAGGTGCCAGGGAATGTCCACGTCGTTCCACTTGACCACGCCGATGCCCGGAATCAGGGCCAGCACGGCGCCGATCAGGGCGACGATGGTCTCGTCGATATTGTGGAAAGTCCCCTTGGTGACCCAGAGGAAGAGAACCAGCAGGAAGATGCCTACGGCGCGCCACTCCTGGCCGCTCATCTTGCCCATGGCCTTGAGCTCTTCGCGGAGCCGTTCGATACCGCCTTCGATCTGCGGCCGCTGCTCCTCTTTCTTCATGGGGAAGAAGACATACATGCCCAGCAGCAGACCCACGATGAGGATGATGACGCTCATCGGGCCCACGGCCACGAGCCAGTCGGCATAGCCGAAGTCACAGCTGCCCACGAAGCCGGCGATCAGGGAGATGGCCAGCAGGTGCGCGCCGGAACCCGTGTAGAAGGCGTTGGCGCCGATATTGACCTGGAAGAGGTTCTGGATGACGAGGTTGCGGCCGAAGTTGTTACGGTGGCCGTCGGAGGCCCCGTAGATGGCGCAGACCACCATGAAGATCGGCAGCATGATGGTGGCCTTGACCGTAGTGGCGGAGATGAAGGCCGAGAGCACCAGGTTGATCAGCAGGAAGCTCCAGAGCACGCCCTTGGCGCTCTTGCCGAATTTGATGACGAAGGCCAGCGCGAGCCGCTTGGCGAACTGCGTCTTGACCAGCATCGAGGCGAGCACGAACGAGAGAATGTTCAGCCACATGACCGGATGACCGAGCTGGGCGAGCGCCTCCTTCTGGGTGGTGACATTGAATAAAACGATGCCCAGGATGAGCAGGAGGGAGGTCAGGTAGTTGGGAATGGCCTCCGTCATCCAGAGAATCAGGCTGGCCGCAAAGATGGCCAGCATCGCGTAGTTGGCGCGGATGAAGGCATCGATTCCGAGCACGCCGAGCCGCTTCTGGGCAGTGGCGGCGAGCCCGGTGGGATCGAGGTTGTCGATAAAATCGATATGGCAGAACCAGCAGATCCAGACGAAGGCAATTGCGGCCAGCGGACCGCCCAGGCGCGCCATCCAGATCTCGAACTTGGATTTCTGCATCTTGGGCAGCTTCTCAATCTTGTAGTTGTTCATGTCCAGCGGATCGAAGACCGCTGCTTTCTTTGCTTCTGCCATAGGTTAAGTCTTTATTGGTAACTGACGGAGGTGAGGCGGCTCGTCTGATCGCAGACGAACCAGAACTTCTTGCCCGCTGCATCCTTGCAGAATCCTTCCGGCTTCTTCACGAAGGAGATGTCGTAGGTATACAGAACCGTTCCGTCGGTTTTCAGGTGTGTCAATTTCTGGGTTTTGGCGTCCGTAATCCACAGGGTACCGTCTTCCTTGTCAAAGTAGATGTCGGAAAGGCTGGTGGCCCACTCGGCATCGAAAGCGGTTGCCCACTCTTTGGTGGACAGGGAATAGGTATAGACGCGCTTGGGCTTGCTCTGGTTGGCGATGTACAGCACGCCGTTTCCGGCAGCAATGCCCTCATAGCCCTGGTTGTCCTCCGCGTTGGGCTCCGTGGGGCCGGTGGAGAGCAGGGTCAGGGTCTTGTGGTCGGCGCCCAGCTGGTACACTTCGCGGTAGCGCTCCTCGCAGACAAACAGCTTGCCGTCTGCGGAGAGGGCGATTCCCTCGAGGTCCACCTTGGTGCGGCCGTCGGGATTGGGAACCGTATAGGAGTTCCTGAGACTACCGTCCAGGCCGAATTCATAGATGTGGCCGTTGTCTTCCGCCACGAGCAGGCCGTCGCCGGTCTCATTCAGGCAGATGGCGGAAAGACCCTCCAGCTTGGTCTCAAAAGAGGAGGGGGTGCCCATTGTATAGGCTTTGTATTCAGGGGATTCTCCTCCATTTACGGGATCATCCCTGAGACAGGCGCTCAGGGACGATACCGTAAGAAGGAAGAGGACACAATGTCTATAAAACATTATTTCCAGTTTTTGTAGGGGTTCTTCATCAACATGGAGTTGAAGTACTTCGGGTCGCCGGTGACCTCTTCGCCCAGCCAGGCGGGCTTGTCGAAGGGTTCGTTTTCGTCGGTGAGTTCGACTTCCGCGACGGTCAGGCCGTCGTTGTCGCCGTAGAATTCATCGACTTCCCAGGTGTGCTTGCCGTCCGTGTTTTTCACGAGATAGCGAGTCTTGTCGATCACACCCGGTTCTGCGAGTTCCAGAAGCTGTTTGACCTCATCCACCGGGATTTCCTTCTCCCACTCGAAGCGGGCTGCGCCGGAGGCGTTGCCGATGCCCTTGATGGTGATGAAACCCTTGTCGCCCTTGACGCGGATGCGCACGGTGCGCTCCGGAACGCTGCAGAGGTAGCCCTGGGTGATGCGGGTGGCCTTGAAGGCTTCGCCCTTGAAGTCACCCTTTACGAGGAATTTCTTTTCAATTTCCTGTGCCATGGTGCTATTCGTTTGCAAGGGGTTTGTCGGACATGCCGATCACGCGCTTGATGGCCTGCAGGTAGTTGATGTTTTCAACGCCCTCGAGGCCGCAGTCCTTGACCGTCTTCTTGATGTCCTCGATTTCCGTGGATTCGGAGTTGATGGTGACGACTTTCGCACCGTTGATCAGGACGTTGCCCACCTCGCAGATGGTGCCGTTGACCATGTAGCCGAAACGCTGCTTGTGGACGCGGACAGCTGCCAGGTCGGGATTGGCCTTGACCATGGCGATGAATTCGTCATAGGTATAGGTGTCCTTGGTGAGCTTGGGCATCTCCACCATGAAAGCGGGGAAGACCTCTTTTTCGAGGACTTCGCGGCTGATGGGGAATTCGCCCTTCATCAGCGGGTTCCACTGCTCGAAACCGTCCACGGTCTGGACATAGGTCTTGATGTCCATCTTGCCGTCGCGGATCTTGGTGTTGTTGATGTCGTTCTTGCGGGAGATGATGTAGATCTCGTCGCTGGAGCGCTCCCAGACTTTCTCCGGCACAGGCTCTGAGAGGCGCGCCATGCGTTTGTGCGCCTCACAGAAGCACTGTCCGAAACTGCGGAATTCGAAGCGGGGCTTCGAAATCTCGCCGATCTTCAATTCTGCCATAGCTGGTTATT
Organism: Bacteroidales bacterium; assembly: GCA_017544005.1. Classification (GTDB taxonomy): domain Bacteria; phylum Bacteroidota; class Bacteroidia; order Bacteroidales; family UBA932; genus Cacconaster. The sequence goes on along the minus strand of JAFYEZ010000035.1, from coordinate 75,050 downwards.
TGAGTTCGGCGTCGTCCTTTGCGCCCGTTGCATCGTTGGCTGCACCCGGGGTAGCGTTGGTGACATTCTTCCAAGCGCCGCCGTCCGGAATACGTGCCCAGATACCGGTAATGATAGCCGGTACGTTGGTAGCGTCGGTGAGGATACCATGCTGGACAGAGGTGATGGATTTGCCGTTCGGGTCGAATACCTCAAGCTTCACGCCCTTCTTGGCGGAAACGCCGCTGGAGAGGCTGTGCGTGCCGGAGTTCTTGGTGCCCTGGATGACGAAGAAGCCCTTGGCAGGAACCTTCTCGGTTGCAAGGCCGGTCCAGACTTCACCTTCCGTTCCGGTTTCGTCGGTTCTCTTGATCACGACACCTTCCAGGGAGATTTCCTTGTCACCGGTGTTGTAGAATTCGACGAACTTGTCGAGGTCGACAGATGCCGTAGCGTTGACTTCGTTGATGATCAGTTTGGTGTAGTCATAGGTGGTTTTGTCCTTGTTGACTTCAGGGTCGCCGCAAGCGGTGAATGCGAATGCTGCAACAGCAGTGCAGGCAATCAAAAGCAGTTTTTTCATAACACTTTAATTTAAAGGATTAAATAAGTAAATGTGAATAATGATTAAAAGTCGATTTCAAAACGCATCGAGACCATGTGGTAGTCCACGCCGGCCTTGCCCTTGGTGTAGTAAGGGTTGCGGGTCGGAGCACCGGTGTCGTCCACGCCGCAGAAGAACTTGTTGCCCTTGCCGGAGCTGAAGCGGTCGTTGTCGTTGTACTGCCAGTTGAGCTGGACTTTGACGTGGTCGGTGACGTAGTAGTTCAGGCCCAGTGCGTAAGCCATGCACTTGCCGCCCATGATCTTCTGATCAGCGGCTGCCAGCTTGGCGTCGGCATTGAGGTTGATGTATTCCACACGGCCGCAGAGCTCGAGGTCGCCCCACTTCTGGCCGCGTTTGACGCGGGTGAACTTGGCACCGGCGGTGTCATAGCGCTGGGTGCCGCCGAAGAGCAGGTAACCGCCCTGTGCGTACCAGCCCCAGAAGTTGCGGCTGCTCTTGTCGGGCAGGAAGGTGGTGTTGCCCATGTAAACGGCCTCCCCGCGGAAGCCTCCCCAGTAACCGGCCAGTTCGGCGGTGTAGAGCAGGAGGTGGTGGAAATCGAAGTCACCGGTGTCGATGTACTTCTTGCGGTTGATGGCGGTGGAGTTACGGGTGCTGTAGCGTGCCTTGCCGAAGGTCTCGTCGGAGGTCTTCGGAGTGCGGTAGGAAGCGGCTGCACCGATGTGCAGGCCCCAGCCTTCCTTGTTCCAGCCCGGCTGCCAGATGCCCTTCAGGGTGTAGGAAAGACCCTCGTCCGGGCCTTTGCCCTTGCTGGACTCTTCTACATAGCCGCGCTCCTCAGCCCCGGCAACTGCCTGTCCGTGGATACCCAGGTTGAGCCAGATGCCGTTGTTGGTGTAATTGGCATTGAAACCGAGGTGGCGGGAAGGAGCCAGTGCGGAGCAGACCATCGGACGCTCCATGAAGAGGAGGTAGCGCGAAGAGTTGTTGCGCTGGATGGAGAAGAACTCCTTGAAGTTACCGACCTGGAGCTGAAGGTGCTTGATGCCGGTGTAACGGATGATGGCGTCCTTGAGTTCGAACTCGCCGTCTGCCATGTCGAGGTCCACTTCGCCGTACCAGTTCTTGTCAATCTGGGTTTTCAGGGCGAAACGGGCGCGGCGGATACTGAAGCCGCTGCTGATTTCGTCGGCCCAGTCAGGAGCGCCGAAGAAGACGGCTGCATCGGTCTGGACACGGTTGTCAAACCAAATTTTGTAACCGGAATCGCCCTTGGAGCGGAGCACGAGGATGCCGTCCTGGGCCTCTGCGACGAGCGGATCGATATCGACCTGCACGCCATACTGGTTATACTGCTTCTCCTGGGCAACTGCCGAGAAGGCCATGCAGCAAACCGCAATCGTTAAAAAAAGCCTTTTCATAAATGAGTTAGGTTAGTATGAGTTACAGTTTTTATTCTGCCAAAGATAGAATAAATTGAAATAAATTATTCACTTTTTCGACGTTTTGAATGATTTCGCGTGCGTAGCGCGCGTGTGAACCGTTTTTTTACTAATTTTGTATGTTTATAGCGAAACTGTCATTATGCAGCAAGAATTACCGAACAAATACGATCCCTCCCAGGCCGAGGGCAAATGGTACGAATACTGGCTCAAAAACAAATACTTCCATTCGGAACCGGATGGGCGCGAACCCTATGTGGTGGTGATCCCGCCGCCCAACGTGACGGGCGTGCTCCACATGGGACATATCATGAACAATACCCTGCAGGATGTGCTCGTACGCCGGGCGCGGATGCAGGGTAAGAACGCCCTCTGGGTGCCGGGTACCGACCATGCCTCTATCGCCACGGAGGCCAAGGTGGTGGGACGCCTGGCGGAGCAGGGCATCAAAAAGCGCGACCTGACGCGCGAGCAGTTCCTGGAGCATGCGTGGGCCTGGACCGAGGAGCACGGCGGCATCATCCTCAAGCAGCTGCGCCGCCTGGGCGCCAGCTGCGACTGGGACCGCACCGCCTTCACGATGGACGAAAAGCGCAGCGCCTCGGTGGCCAAGGTGTTTGTGGATCTGTATGAGAAGGGGTTGATTTACCGCGGTTTGCGCATGGTGAACTGGGACCCCAAGGCCCAGACCGTGCTCTCCACCGAGGAGGTGGTCTATCGCGACGAGAAGTCGAAACTCTATTACCTGAGATATTATATTGCGGATGCCGACACCAACCCGGTGCGCCCGACGGGCGAGGAGGGAGAGGTTGTGCACCGCGATGAAAACGGCCGCTACTACGCCGTGGTGGCCACCACCCGTCCCGAGACCATCATGGGCGATACCGCCATGTGTATCAACCCGAAAGACCCCAAGAACGGCTGGCTCCGCGGCCATAAAGTCACGGTGCCCCTCGTGGGACGCGTGGTGCCGGTCATCGAGGACCGCTACGTGGACATCGAATTCGGTACGGGCTGCCTCAAGGTGACCCCGGCCCACGATGTAAACGACTATGCCCTCGGCAAGGCCCACAACCTGGAATCGATCGACATCTTCAACCCCGACGGAACCCTCTCGGAGGCCGCCGGACTCTATGTGGGACTCGACCGCATGGTGGTCCGCAAGCAGATTGCGAAAGATCTTGAGGCGGCCGCCCTGCTCGAGAAGGTGGAGGATTACGACAACAAGGTGGGCTACTCCGAGCGCAACCCGGACACTGCCGTGGAGCCGCGCCTCTGCAAGCAGTGGTTCCTCAGTATGAAGCACTTCGCAGAGATTGCGCTGCCGCCGGTGCTCGAGGGCAAGATTCAGTTCCACCCGTCGAAATACGTCACGACCTACCGCAACTGGCTGGAAAACATCCAGGACTGGTGCATCAGCCGTCAGCTCTGGTGGGGCCACCGCATTCCCGCGTGGTTCCTGCCGACGCCTGAGGGCGAGGAGGAACGTTTCGTGGTTGCGTTGACCGAAGAAGAGGCGCTGGCCAAGGCCCGCAAGATGCCCGGCTATGCGAATATTAAGCCGGAAGAACTTGTGCGTGAGGAAGATGCGCTGGACACCTGGTTCTCCAGCTGGCTCTGGCCCATCAGCCTGTTCGACGGCATCAACAGCCCGGGCAACGAGGAGATCCGTTACTACTATCCCACCAACGACCTGGTCACCGGCCCGGACATCATCTTCTTCTGGGTGGCGCGCATGATCATGGCGGGCGAGGAGTACCTGAAGGATGTGCCTTTCCGCAATGTCTATTTCACCGGCATCGTCCGTGACAAGCTGGGCCGCAAGATGAGCAAGCAGCTGGGCAATTCGCCCGATCCGATCGGCCTGATCGACAAATATGGCGCCGACGGCGTCCGTCTGGGCATCCTGCTCTGCACCTCGGCCGGCAACGATATCCTCTTTGACGAGAGCCAGGTGGAGCAGGGACGCAACTTCTCCAACAAGATCTGGAACGCCTTCCGCCTGGTCAAAGGGTGGAATGTGTCCGACGAGGCGCCGCAGAGCGAGGTCTGCCGCGTGGCGGTGGAATGGTTCCGTGCCAAACTGAACCGCACGCTGGCTGCCGTGGACCGCGATTACAGCCATTTCCGCATCAACGACGCGGTGATGGGCGTCTATAAACTCTTCTGGGACGACTTCTGTTCCTGGTATCTCGAATGCATCAAGCCCGCCTATGCGGACGGCGGACAGATGCCGATTGACCGCACCACGTACGAGGCCACCCTCGGTTTCTTTGATGCGCTGCTGAAGATGCTCCATCCGGTGATGCCCTTCATCACCGAGGAACTCTGGCAGAATCTCGGCGAGCGGGCGGAGGGGGAGACCCTGATGCTGCAGCGGATGCCCGAGGCGCAGCCGTTTGACGAACAGGTGATTACGGATTTCGAGACGGCGGTCTCCGCCGTGACGGCCATCCGCGCCGTGCGCCAGGGCAAGAACCTTTCGCCCAAGGAGCCGCTCTCGCTGCAGGTCAAGGGGGCTTATCCCGCATCGGCCACGCCCGTCATCTGCAAACTTGCCGTGATCAGCGAGGTAGCCGTGGTGAAGGCCTTCGACGACCTACCCGGTGACGCCTTCATGGTGGGAACCACCGAGTTCCGCGTGCCGCTCTCCGGCAAGGTGGATACGGCGGCGGAAATCGCCAAGATCGAGGAGGAGATCCAGCGCTACGAAGGCTTCCTGCGCGGAGTCAACGCCAAACTCTCCAACGAGAAGTTCGTGGCCAATGCGCCCGAGGCCGTGGTGGCGCTCGAGCGCAAGAAACAGGCCGACGCCACGACCAAGATCGAGAATCTCAAATTACGGTTAAATTCCTTAAAATAACAACGATATGAAAGCACTGCTGTTTGTACCGCTCGCCATTACCGGTTGGGAATGGGTCATTATCGCGCTCGTCGCACTCCTGCTGCTCGGCGGCAAGAAGATCCCCGAGTTTATGAAAGGTCTTGGCAAAGGCGTCAAGAGTTTCAAGGAGGGGATGAAGGAGGTGGATGATGATGTCAAGGAGATCAAGAAAGAGCTCCGCGACGATGACAAGAAAAAAGAAAAGTAGCTTTTGACGTGGCCAGTGAGATGACCTTCTGGGACCACCTCGATGTATTGAGGGGCAGTCTGTTCCGCGCGCTGGCGGTGACGCTGGCGGTGTCGGTCGGGCTCTTCTTTTTCAAGGAATTCCTCTTTGACGGCCTCATTCTGGCGCCGACGCGGGGGGATTTCTTCGTCTATCGGTGGCTCGGCATCTCCAGCGGACTGTCGTTGGTCAATATCGAAGTGGCCGCGCAGTTCATCACCCACATCAAGGTGACTTTCCTCTGCGCCCTGATTCTCTGCACGCCCTATCTGCTGTTCGAGATCTGGCGCTTTATCGCTCCGGCGCTCTATACGCGGGAAAAGCGGGCCACCCGGCGCGCCTTCCTGCTCTCCGCGGGGCTCTTCTACCTGGGGCTGGCTATCGGTTATGTCGTGGTTTTACCGCTGATGGTCAACTTCTTCCAGGGCTATTCCGTCAGCGATTCGGTGACCAACACCATCTCGCTGACCTCCTACATGTCCACCTTCTATTCCACCGTGCTGCTCTTCGGACTGGTGTTCGAGATTCCGGTGCTGCTCGCGCTGCTCTCCCGGCTGGGCCTGGTGACCCGGCGGATGCTGCGCCGCGGCTGGCGCTATGCGGTGCTGACGGTGGTGGTGCTGGCGGCCGTGATCACCCCTTCGGGCGATCCATTTTCGCTGATGGTGGTCTCCCTGCCGCTCTTTTTGCTCTATATGCTGGGCATTGCGCTCTGCCGTGACCCGGAAAAAGAGGAGGCGGCCGCATGATTTCGATCAACGATCTGACGGTCTCCTTCGGCGGCACTACGCTGCTGGACAACATCGGGTTCCACATCAACGACCGCGACCGGATCGGCCTGGTGGGCAAGAACGGGGCGGGCAAGTCCACCCTTCTCAAACTGATTGTGGGGCTGCAGGCTCCGACTTCCGGCAAGATTCTGAAACCCAGTGGCTTGAAGATCGGCTACCTGCCGCAGCTAATGGAGCATCACCGCGGCCGCACGGTGTTGGAGGAGACGATGACCGTCTTTGCCGACCATCAGGCCATGGAGCAGCGCCTGGAGGCGATTTCGGCCGAACTGGCCGAGCGGACCGACTACGAGTCGGAGGCCTATAACAAGCTGATTATCGAGCTCAACGACGTGAACGACGCCCTGGCGATGCTGAGCGCCGATCCGCCGCAGCAGCGGGCCGAGCGCACCCTCGCCGGCCTCGGCTTCCGGCGCGACGAACTGGACCGCCTGACGGAGACCTTCAGCCAGGGGTGGAACATGCGTATCGAACTGGCCAAGATCCTCTTGCGCAAGCCGGACGTGCTGCTGCTCGACGAGCCCACCAACCACCTGGATATCGAATCCATCCAGTGGCTCGAGGATTACCTGCAGGATTTCCCCGGTTCGCTGGTGCTCATCTCGCACGACCGCCGCTTCCTGGACAATTGTACGAACCGGACGGTGGAGGTGATGCTGGGCCATATCTATGACTATAAAGTTCCTTATAGCCAGTTTGTTACACTCCGCGCGGAACGCATTGCGCAGCAGAAGGCGGCCTATGCCAACCAGCAGCGGATGATTGAAAAGACGGAAGATTTCATCGAACGCTTCCGCTACAAACCCACCAAGAGCAACCAGGTGCAGCAGCGGGTCAAGCAGCTGAAGAAGCTGGACCGCATCGAGATCGACGACGAAGACCTGGCCACGCTGGTGGTGAAGTTTCCCCCCGCTCCGCGCAGCGGCGACGTGGCCTTCGGGGTGAAAGAGGCCGTGATCGGCTATGGTCATGCGGGCCGGGAGGATGAGAAAGTGATTCTCCGCGAGGTGAATATGACCATCCGCCGCGGGGAGAAAGTGGCCTTCGTGGGGCGCAACGGCGAGGGCAAGACCACGATGATGCGCGTCCTGATGCGCGAGCTGGAACCCTTTGCCGGCTCGGCTGCCACGGGCCACAATGTCAATGTGGGTTATTACGCACAGAATCAAGACGATATACTGAAAGGAAACGACACGGTCTATGATACCCTCGAGCGGGTGGCCGTGGGGGAGATCCGCACCAAGTTGCGCGATATCCTGGCGGCCTTTCTCTTCAAGGGCGACGACATCGACAAGAAGGTGTCGGTGCTCAGCGGCGGCGAGCGCTCGCGCCTGGCGATGGCCCGCCTGATGCTGCATCCCTACAACCTGCTGGCGCTCGACGAGCCCACCAACCACATGGATATCCGCTCGAAGGATGTCCTGAAGCAGGCGCTGAAGAATTACGACGGCACGCTGATCGTGGTCAGCCACGACCGCGATTTCCTGAACGGCCTGGTTGACAAGGTGTATGAATTTACTTCCGGGCGCGTGAAGGAGCATCTGGGCGGCGTGGATGATTTCCTGCGGGCCAAGAGGGCGGAGAGTTTCCGCGACTTCGAAATCCAGGCCTCGAAGGCCGCCGCGACATCCGCGTCGAAAGCCGCTACGGCCCCTGCGCGCAGTCAGAACCCTGCTGCCGCGGCAGAAATAGCCGCGTCTGCAGGAACCGTGACTGCTCCACCAGGCCTGCGCGCAGAGAGTGATTCCCGTTCCGGAAACTACAAAGAAGACAGAAAGAAGAAGAACCGCCAGCAGCAACTCGAGAAACAGATCGGGGAACTGGAGGCGAAGATGGCGGAACTTGAAAAGAAGCTTTCGGCCCCGACGCCGGAAGACGATATATTGGAATTGACCCGCAACTATCTGGAACTCAAACGGGAACTGGATGAAAAGATGAACCTGTGGGCCGAAATGTAACAACCATGATGGAAGAAAAACAGTCACACTACCTGTTTGGAATACACCCGGTGACGGAAGCCATCCGCACCGGACGGAAATTTGAAAAGATCCTGGTCCGCAAAGGGGCGGCTGGTCCGCAGTTTACGGAACTGCTGAAACTGGCCGAGGAGAACGGCCTGCCCGTGCAGTTCGTACCGGCGGAGAAGATGAACAGTCTGGTCCGCGGTGCGCATCAGGGCGTAATCGCCTATATCTCTCAGATTGAATACGTTCCCTTTGAAGAAATGGTGGAGGGGGCGCTCTCGCGCAAGGCGGCGCCGCTCTTCCTGATTCTCGACGGGGTCACCGACGTCCGTAATCTGGGCGCGATTGCCCGCAGTGCGGAGTGCGCCGGGGTGGACGGCATCGTGCTGCCCGCCAAGGGCGGCGCCGCCATCAATGCCGAGGCGGTCAAATCGTCGGCGGGCGCGCTGCTGCGCGTTCCCGTGGCGAAAGTGTCCAACCTCAAGGTGGCGATGTTCTACTTCCGCGACAGTGATTTTCAGATCGTTGCAGCCAGCGAAAAGGCGGAAGACGATATGTATGACGTGAACCTCCGCAAACCCACCGCCATTGTGATGGGATCCGAAGGACACGGGATTTCCGAGCCCGTCCTGCGGCTCTGCACGGTGGGCGCCCGCATCCCGATGTGCGGCGAAATCGGCTCCCTGAACGTCTCGGTGGCCGCTGCCGTGATTCTCTTTGAAGCACTTCGTCAACGAATCCGATAGCGATGGACACGATACACATCTCCCTGATTATTCCGGTCTATGGCGCTACGCGCTATATCGCCCCGTGCATCGCGGGGCTGCAGGCCCAGACGATGGAGGAAATCGAAGTAATCTTCGTGGACGACTGCGACCCGGATGCCAGCCTGGATATCGCCCGCCAGATGGTGGCCGATTACCAGGGGCCCAAGCAGTTCCGTTTCCTGAAGACCCCGGTCAACGGCGGTCCCGGGGCGGCCCGCAACCTGGGCCTTTCCGAGGCCCGGGGCGAATATGTCGCCTTCGTGGACTGCGACGATACACTTGAGCCGGAATACTGCACAAGACTCTATGAGGCGGCCCGTACCCATCAGGCCGATATCGCCTGCTGCGATGCCTATATCGGGGAATTCGGCAATCCGGCCGGCCGCGTCCTGAGCGGTCCGACCTTTGAGGCCGGCGCCCTCACGGTACCCGTCCGCAAAAAGATCCTGCGGAGTTTCGTGACCTACCTCTGGACTTACCTGTTCCGGCGGGAATTCCTGCTCCGGAATGAGATCCGTTTTCCGCACGAGCACAGTTCGGAAGATTCCTGCTTTGTGACCTGCGCCTGGCTGACCGCCGAGCGGGCCGTGCATATTGAAGAGTCTCTCTATCACTATATTATCCGCAGTACCTCGGTCAGCAAACGGCGGGACCGCAGCCGCGCCAAAAGCCGGATCGCCTCGATGCGGGCGATGCGGGATTATGCCCGCGCGCATGGCCTCCAGCGCACCTATGGCTGTGAAATCCGCCTGCTGATGCTCAAGAAAGGGTGGCTGAACGCCCTGCGCGACCGACTTCGCAACCTGTAACGCCCGAGTCATGGAAAAACCCCGTATCAAGATTGTTTCGCGCTCGTTCGACCTGAAGCTGTACCGCCTCTCCAAAGGGTTGTACCCTGGAATTGCGTGTTCGGGTATCCGGCGGCTGACGGACCGCAGCGCAGACGGCTATTTCTATGCCCTGCTGCGCGATACCTCGTGCGACATCGCCATCAATATCGACGAGGACGCCTTCATTACCGACCCGCAGGCGGTGAACGACCTCGTGGCGCTGATGCTCCGCGAGGGGTATGCCAATATCGGGTGTGCGGATGCGGGGGAGGGCCTTCCCCGGTGGGGCAATCCCAAGGTAACAAATCCGTTCTTCAATATCTTGAACCTCAAACTGATCCGTTCGAAGTTCAACCGGACGGAACTCAAGCGATATACGGAGGAGTACGAGCCCTATTATCCGTTCTTCCTCTGGCTGGCGGACAACTTCAAAACTTTGTATCTGCCCGCCAAATACCACAGCGACGGCATCTCCACGATGCTCTACGACCCGCAGGGGCGGCTCATCTGTCAGCACTCCTGGTTCGCCCGCTTCTACACGATGCCCAGTTTTATCGTGCGGCGCATCCAGAAGGACCAGGGACGCCAGAAGGAGCGCATCGACGCCCTGATCCGGGAGAGCTATGCCCTTCGCGGTCTGGAAGTTCCGCAGTTCGGTGCCCGGGACGCCCTGGCCTTTTTCGGCAACAAGGTGATCCGCTGGATCATCAAGGTCCCGCAGCGCGTCTCCCGCTGGCCGCACAAACTCAAACGTAAACTCAAGCAGCGCAAACATGAAGAATAAGTTTCTCCGGAAATATGGCGCCTACCTGGCTGCCGCCGCGATTTTCGTCATCCTCGCCTTCGCCTACTGCTTCCCCGTGCTGCAGGGCAAGGTGATTTATGCCGGCGACAACATCAACGCCGAGGCGGTGGTTCACGAAGGGGTGGCCTACACCGAGGCGACCGGCGACCACAGTTGGTGGACCGGATCGATGTTCAGTGGTATGCCGGCCTATCAGGTGGGCGGCGGCCACTATGCTTCCGACACCCTGCTGGCGCCCTTCACAGCCTTTTTCCACCGCGGCCACAGCCATACGGCGTGGGTGTTCATCATCTATTTCCTCTGCTTCTTTGCGCTCCTGCGCTCCTTTGGCGTGGACAAGTGGCTGAGTATCGCCGGCGCCGTCGCCATCGCCCTCTCTTCCTATTTTGTGGTGATCATTGCGGCAGGCCACAACGGAAAGACCTCCACGATTGCGCTGATGAGCGTGGTCTTTGCGGGATTCTACCTGATATTCCGCAAGAAGTACGGCCTGGGCGTCATCTTCGCGATGCTCTTTACGGCGCTGGGATTCAGCACCCATCCGCAGATGGCCTACTATATCTTTATGATGATCGGACTCTGCTGGTTTGCAGAGCTTTATACTCATATCCGCGAGAAACGGATGAAGGATTTTGCCGTGGCGACGCTCCTCTTCGCAGCCTCGGTGGGGCTGGGCATGGGCACCAGTTCGGCCAATGTCTTTGCCAACGCCGAATATGTCAAGGAGACGATGCGCGGCGGCCATTCCGACCTCTCTTCGGCTGAAAGCGGAGCGGCCTCGAAGAGCTCCGGGCTCGATCTTGAGTATGCCACTCAGTGGAGCTACGGTATCGACGAGACGATGACCCTGCTCATTCCGGGGTTCAAGGGCGGCGCCTCCGGGGTGGATATCGGGACGGATTCCGGACTCTACAAAGCCCTGGTCAAGGGCGGCGTTCCGGCCCGCTCGGCGGCCGGTTTCTGCGCGCAGGCGCCCCTCTACTGGGGGGAACAGCCCTTTACCTCGGGCAATGTCTATGTGGGTGCAATCGTCTGCTTCCTCTTCCTGCTGGGACTCCTGCTGGTAAGAGGACCCTATAAGTGGGCCCTGCTCGCGGCCACCCTCTTCTCCATCTTTCTTTCGTGGGGGCACAACTGGATGGGACTCACCGAGTTCTTCTTCAAATACTTCCCGCTCTACAGCAAGTTCCGCGCGGTCTCTTCCATTCTGATCGTGGCGGAAATCGCCATGCCGCTGCTGGGCTTCCTGGCTCTCAAACGGCTGATGGAAGGGGAGTCGGAGCGCAAGCAAGCGCTGAAGGCCCTCTGGATTGCGGGGGGCGTGAGCGCGGGCATCTGCCTCTTCTTCGCGCTGCTGGGCAGCGTGCTGTTCGACTTCACCTCTACGCAGGATGCACGCTTTTCGGGCGAGTGGCCGGACTGGATTTACGCGGCGCTGCTGGACGAGCGTGCTTCGCTCTTCCGGGCGGACTGCTGGCGCTCCTTCGGCCTGATTCTCTCGGCCGCGGCGGTGCTGTGGCTCTTTGTGGCCGGCAAGCTGCGCAAAGGGTGGATGGTGGCCCTGCTGGGCGTTCTGCTGCTGGTGGACCTCTGGCCGGTGGACAAGCGCTACCTGAATGACAGCAACTTCGTGCCGGTCTATACGGAGCGGCGCGCCTTTGCGATGCAGCCCTGGGAAAAGGCCGTCCTGGCCGATCCGGACCCGCATTTCCGCGTGTTCAACGTCAGCGGCGGCGATCCCTTCAGCGATTCGAGAACCTCCTATTATGTGAAGTCGATCGGCGGTTACAGTGCCGCCAAGCTGCGCCGCTACCAGGACCTGATCGACGTCTATCTGCGCAAGGGCGACATGAATGTGCTGAGCATGCTCAATGCCAAGTACTTCGTGGTGCCCGGCGAAAGTGGGCAGCCCACGCCGCAGCGCAATCCGGAGGCCCTGGGCAACGCCTGGTTCGTTGGCAGTCTGATTCCGGCGGAGAATGCGGACGAGGAGATGGCCCTGCTGGGTGAAATCGACCTCGCCAAGACGGCTGTCTTTGATAAAAGCTTTGCCGTTCAGGTGGTTGATCCGAATCCGGGAATCGCGGAAGACGCCCGGATCGTCCTGGAAAAGTACACGCCGCGCTACCTGGATTACCGCTACAGCTCTTCGCTTCCCGGCACCGTCGTCTTCTCGGAGATCTATTATCCCTACGGCTGGAAAGCGACGATTGACGGCGCTCCCGCCGACCATTTCCGGGTGAACTACACGCTTCGCGCCATGAACGTTCCCGCCGGGGAACACGCGATTCATTTTGAATTTGCTCCGGACAGTGTCAGAAAGGGCGATGCGCTGGCGGTGGCCTGCATCATCCTGATGTACCTCATTATCCTGGGAATCATTGGAATAAACGTTTATAAACGGAAAGTTACGGCTAAGAAGAACGCCTGATGCTCGATTCGCTGCTCATCTCCGTCTGGCTGCTGGGAAGTATCTCCTCTTTCGGGGAGATGCCCTTTTGGGCGCAGGCGAACCAGGGCGGCGTGATGCCGGCGACGGCTGCCGGTTTCCCGGTTGCCTCCGGTGTGTGTTTCCAGGTGGGCTATCAGCCCCTGGGGCAGCTGGACTACCGGGCCGGGGTTTCCGCCGGCACGGTAGATCATTTCGGCGACCTGCAGGTCCTTCCGGACGAATTCTACGCCGGCCTGCGCTGGAAGCTGCTTTCCCTGGATCTGGGCATGAAGCGGAGGGAGCAGGCCTTCGTGGCGGACCGTCAGTTGGGTTCGCTCTCCGCAACCGGCGGCCACGTGGCCTGGAGCGGCAACGCCCGCTCGATGCCAGGCTATACCCTGGAGCTGCAGCCGGTCCAAGTCCCTTATACCGGTGGAATCTTCTGGTTGGAAGGTGCTTACGGCGATTATTGGACCCTGGATGACCGCTATGTCCGGAGGGCGCTGCTGCACCGGACGCAGTTCAATTTCATCTTCAAGATCACCTCGCGCCTGACCTTCCGGCTCGGGCTGGACCATTATGCCCTCTGGGGCGGCGTCAGCCGCGATCCGGCGGTGGGACGGCAGCCCGCTTCACTGGCGGACTATTTCCGGGTGATTACCGGCCGTCACGCCACGGGGTCCAACCCGGCCCAGGACCAGGCCTATGTGCAGGGCAACCAGCTGGGCGGCGAACTCTGGCGTTTAGACTGGCGGGGAGATGGCTGGAAGGCGGCCTTTCAGCACGATATCCCGTACGAGGACGGCTCAGGAATGGGATTCCAGAACTTCCCGGACGGGGTGAATACCCTCTGGTTCGGGTGGGATGACAAGGATCGCTGGCTGTCGGATATCCTCTATGAATACCACCACACGATGAGCCAGTCCGGCCCGGTGCACGATGCCGTCGTCGCAGATCAGTATGTCATCATCGGCGGCCGGGACAATTACTTCAACCATGCGGTCTATCGCTCCGGCTGGACCTACTTCGGGCGCACGATCGGCGATCCGCTGCTCTATCCCTCCCGGAACCAGCCGGGCATCCGTTCCAACCGGCTCCGGGCACATCATATTGGCCTGGGCGGCAAGCTGTTCCGTTTTGCACCCTACAAGCTGATGCTTTCCTGGAGCACCCACTATGGCACCTACGATGCGCCGCTTCACGAAGACGAATCGGGCGAGAGCCAGTTCTCCGGTGCCTTCCAGGGAGAAATCCCTTTTGCCACCTTCCTGGACGGGGGTGTGGGGCTTTCACTCTCCTACGGTCTGTTCGCCGACTGGGGAAATATGCTGCCCAAAGGATTTGGCGGACGAGTAGGGATTCGATTATATTTTTTGTAAATTAGCGGTCTGTAACCAAATAGGCAAGATATGAAGAAGTTACTGTTGATTGGTCTGGCACTCTGCCTGGTGGCCTTCGGGGCATCGGCGCAGTCCGCCGCGGAAATTGCCGCGGCCAAGTCCCTGGCCCGCTCCTACGGATACTCCAACGATGAGATCAATGCGGTTCTCAATCACGATATTTCCGGCCGTGTTTCCGGCCCGGCGCAGCAGCGCGGAATCCTGAAGACACAGCCTCTTACCGTCCCCAACCAGGCGCTTCCCGGCCAGTTTATCGCCGGTACGGAGTATCCCATCGAAGTCAAGCCTATCGATACAACGGCTACCTCCAGCCCGGTTTTCGGCCATGACTTCTTTATTTCCAAAGGTCTCTCCCTGATTCCGAGCATCACGGCACCGGTTCCCGCCAGCTACGTGCTGGGCCCGGGCGACAATATCTCCGTCAGCGTCTGGGGCTCCGCCAATGCGGACGACGACTACCAGATTGGCAGCGACGGTACGATCCGTGTGGAGGGCGTCGGTCCGATTCCCCTGGCCGGCAAGACGGTGGAGGAGGCGGAGAATACCCTCAAGAGCCGTCTCTCTTCCATTTACGGCGGCCTGCGCAACGGCTCCTCCTCGCTGCAGATTACCGTGGGCAAGATTCGCGGTATCTCGGTCTATGTGCTTGGTGGCGTGATTGTTCCTGGCGTCTATACGCTGCCTTCCCTGGCATCCATCGCCACGGCCATCTTCATGGCGGGCGGTATCAAGGAATCCGGCTCCGTGCGTAACATCCATATCTACCGCGGTGGGGAAGAGGTCGGCGTTTTCGACCTCTATGCCTTCATCTTCGAGGGCAAGTACCATGCGGACATGATGCTGCAGGACGGCGATATCGTCTCGGTGGGTCAGGTGGAAAACATCGTCTCGCTCGACGGTTCCGTTCAGCGGGCCATGAAGTTCGAGATGCGTTCGGATGAGACCCTGGAGCAGTTGCTCCGCTACAGCGGCGGCTTTACGCCCATCGCCCGCCGCGACCTGATCCATGTGGATCGCCAGGTGGCTGCCGTGGGAACCTCCTACGACGTTCCTGCCGAGGAGTTCGGCACCTTTACCCTGGCTGCCGGCGACAGCGTCTGGGTCAGCTCGATGGTGGCCAAGATTGACAACCGCGTGGTGATCGACGGTTCGGTGCACCATCCCGGTCCCTATGCCATCTCCGAGCGTCTGAAGACCTTGAAGGACCTGATCGATGCGGCCGGTGGCCTGCAGGAAGGTACCTATATGTCAAGAGGTTATATCAGCCGCTTTGATGCGGATATGAAGCCCACCAGCGTGTCGTTTGACCTGGCCGACGTGATGGCCGGCCGCCTGAATATCGACCTGATGCGCGATGACAGCGTGCGGGTCTTCTCCACCATGGAGCTGCAGGACAGCACCAAGGTGACCATTCAGGGCAATGTGAACGATCCCGGCGAATTCGATTACCGTACGGGACTGACCCTCGGCGACCTGATTCTGATGGCCGGCGGCATGAAGCACGGCACGGATGTTTCCAAGGTGGAGATTGCCGTCCGCGGCCGCGAAGAGCCCGGCTTTATCCGCCAGCTGGATGTGGCTACCGATCCGCAGTTGATGGGCACCGAACTGCAGCCGTTTGACAAAGTCTTTATCCGCCCGCAGGAGAACTTCCGTCCGATCAAGTCGATCGAGGTGCGCGGCGAAGTCAAATATCCGGGTTTCTACGCCGTTGAGAGCAATTCCGTGCGGCTTTCCAGCATTCTGGACCGCTGCGGCGGATTCACCGACGACGCCTTCGTCAAGGGCGCGAAGCTGCGCCGCAAGATGACCGAATACGAGTTCGAGCGTTCGCAGCTGGCACAGGAAGTGGCCGAGCGGCAGAATCTTTCCGCCGGCGACACCCTCAAACCGCTGCCTGAGCAATTTACCTTCAAGAATGGCAAGTTGATTAAAACCAGGACGGTAACCAAGACGGAAGAGGGCAAGGAGCCGGAAGAGGAGACCGTAGAGGAAGAGGTGGATGTGCCCACTTATTACGTCTCGATCGATATCGCCAAGGCCATGAAGAATCCCAACACCGACGCCGACCTGATTCTCTGCGACGGCGACGTGCTGGAGGTTCCGCAGATGAACAACACGGTGAAGATTTCCGGCGGCGTTTACATGCCGAACACCGTGACCTACAACCCTTCCTATTCCTGGCGTGACTATGTGAATATGGCCGGCGGTTTCGTCAAGGGCGCCCGCAAGGGCAAGACCTACGCCGTCTATCAGGACGGATCGTCCGCCGTGCGTGGCAGCAGCCATTTCCGCATGGAGCCGGGTATGGAAATCGTGGTGCCGGTGGATACCACGCAGCACAACCGCATGTCGATCGGGGAGGCCGTTTCCATCGCCTCCGCCAGCACCTCGCTGGTCTATGTCGTAGCCCTGCTTGTCAACCTGTTCAAGTCCAATTAGTATGACGCGTCCGAGTATCAATCCTGAAGAGGTCGATATTGACCTGATCGGTTCCTTCGCCAAGATCTGGAAACGGCGCAAAGCCATCTGGATCATTACGCTGATTGCCTTTTTGCTGGGCATCTTCGTGGCCATTTTCGCGCCCGAGCGCTACCGCTCGCAGTGCATCTTCGTGCCGCAGGTCAGCCAGGGAATGAGCGGCCGCTATGCGTCGCTGGCCGCGATGGCGGGCATCTCGATCGACCTGAGCAGTGCCAACGACGGCCAGATCAATCCGCGCGTCTATCCTTTTATTTTGAAACACAGTGGTTTCCAGAAAGAACTGATGGAAACGCCGCTCCATTTCTCCAAGGCGGCCGAGCCCATCACGCTCTATACCTACTTCACGGAAGACGAGTACCACAAGTTCAACCTCTTCGAGACGGTGGCCAAGTACACGATCGGCCTGCCGCGGCTGATTGCCCACCGCATGGCGCCCAAGCCGACCGATGTGGAGGCCGAGCTGGCGCGGATGATCGGCGAGGGGAGTACCCCGGACCTGCCCGTCTATACGCTGACCAAGAAGGAGTATGAGGTGGCGCGCATGATCAAGCGCCGCATCAAGCTGGAGGTGGATTCCAAGAAAGGTTACCTGACCCTCACGACCGAATTGCCGGAAGCCGTGGCCTCTGCCGAGCTCTGCGAGGCGGTTTACCAGCTGATTCAGAAGTATGTTTCCGCCTTCAAAAAGGCCAAATCGCAGGCCAACCTGGAGTTTATCCAGGAGCAGCTGGCGGATGCCAAGCGCAACTACGAGCGCCGCCAGGAACAGCTGGCGCGCTTCAAGGATTCGAACAAAGGTTCCTTCACGGCGCGTGCTTCCATTGAGGAGGACCGCTTGAAAGCCGAGTGCAGCCTGGCGCAGCAGCTCTACTCAGAACTGGCCAAGAGCGAACAGACCGCCCGGCTGAAGGTGGCTGAGAACACGGTGACCTACACCGAGTTGTCTCCGGTCTCCGTGCCGCTTAAGCGCTATGCGCCCAAGCGGATGATGACCGTTACCCTCTGGACGGTGTTCGGCTTCCTGTTCGGCTTTGTCTGGGTAGCAATCACCAACCGCACCCGGGAGTGGAAGCGGGCGGAAAAGGCGGAAAAATCCGAAAAGAAAAAGTAGCCTATCGGTTCTCCAGAATCTTGAGCCGCAGGAGGTTCAAGGCACTGGATGCGAAGCGCTCGATGTTGATTTCGCGGCTCGAGCGGAACTGCACCTTTTTGGTAGTAACCGAGATTTCTCCCTTTTCGTTGCGGTAGGCAGTGGCCAGCCAGGCCATGCCGACCGGTTTCTGCGGCGTGCCGCCACCGGGACCGGCAATGCCCGACGAGACGACAGAATAGTCCGTATCCAGCTTTTGCAGCACGCCGCGGGCCATCTCAATCACGGTCTCTTCACTGACGGCGCCGTGGGCCTTCAGGGTGGATTCCCGGACGCCCAGCACGCCCATCTTCACCTCGTTGGCATAGGAGGTCACGGAGCCTTTGTAGTAGGCGGAACAGCCTGAAACGGAGGTGAACAGGGCGGAGATGCGGCCGCCGGTGCAGGATTCTGCGGCGGACACCGTCTTGCCTTGCTTCAGCAGCAGCTGCCCGATTGCGTGTTGCAGGGAATCTTCACCTTCACCGTAGATAGCATCGCCCAGAATCTCTTTTAACTGAGCCACTTGCGGCTCAAAATCGCAGTGACTGCCACCCACCTGCGTCAAGCGAAGCCGCACGCCCAGCGTGGGGTTGGGGAGATAGGCCAGGTGCATGGAGGCGGGGAGGGCGTCTTCCCAACTGCGGATCTGCTCGGCCAGTTCCGATTCGGGAATGCCGAAGGTTAGGATGGTACGGTGGGAGATCTCTTCGAGAGCGAAGTGGCTGCGAATGGATTCGACTACTTTCGGCAGCAGTCCCAACGCCTCAAAAGGCACGCCAGGGAGCGAATAAAGTACGGATTTTCCGCTCTTTCCGAGTGCGCTGAAGAACATGCCCGGAGCCGTTCCCAGTTCGTTGAGCAGCACTTCGCACCGGTCCGGAACGAGGGCCTGGGCGCGGTTGGTCTCCAGCATTGGAATGTGGCGCGCGGAGAGGATCCGTTCGTTGACGGCCATCTGCTCGGCGGATTCGCGGTAGCCACCCGAGCCGCTCAGGGCGCAGAGCGCCTCCTTGGTGATGTCGTCGCGGGTGGGGCCGAGGCCGCCGGTAACAATCACGATATCCGTGTCGTCCAGGCACTTGCCAAGGTCGTCAAGGATTTCCTGACGGTCATCGCCGATAGAAACCATGTAGCGGACCTTGACGCCGATCTGCTGCAGTTCACGCGAAATGGCAGCGGAATTGGTGTCCACAATCTGACCGATGAGGATTTCGTCACCGATCGTGCGGATGGAAGCAGTAATCATAGTATCAGTTATTTATTCTTCTTGGGTACCAGCGACTTAAGAATTCGCCGGATAAAATGCGGGCCATTGACCAGGAAGGAGCCGACGGCAATCATCGATGCGCCGCCTTCGAGCAATTCCCGGGCCTGGGCAACGGTGCTGATTCCGCCGGAAACCACCACCGGAAGAAGGTGCCGGCTCTTTTCAAGCACATATTTCAAGGTATCCGCATGGCGGATGTGGCCGCCCAGTACGATGCCGTCCAGACCAAAGCTAAGTATCAGATGGATAGCCAGATCCATCTCTTCCTGCGACATCTCGGGCGTAAGGCGGAAGAGGATGGGGCGGTGGTCGTCATTGAAGCGCCGGATGGTGGTTACGCGGTCGATAATCTCCGCATAATTCTCACTCCGAACCCCTTTGAGGTCGATGATGGCCACGTCGATAAAGTCGTAGAGCAGGGTGTAGATGCGGTCGATCTCATCGGCCACCTTGCGCTGCGGTGTCCCGTTGCTGCGGCAGATATCGGCAGCGATAACGGCGCGGTTGGTCGGCGCGTTGTCCCGGATATTTTCGATAATTTCCCGGATATTGACCTTTTCCGCCCGTTCGTTCATCAGGCTGATGGGGCCAATTTCCACGAAAGAGGCGCCCATCCGGCTGAATTCGTCGAAGTAACGACCTTCTTTGTCAACCCCGGCGGTGACTCCGACAGGATTCTTGAAATCAATGCCGAAGAAGGAGCGCTTCAGGGTGGGGTGGGAGTAGGAAGAGGTAACCGCCAGCCGAAGGACCGGAACCTTGCAGATGAACTCCAGGGCACGGAGTGCAACTTGTCTCGCCTTGCGGGGAGAGAAAAACTTGAAGAAGGGTCTGACCAGAATTCGGTACATATATAATATAGGTGCCGGCGGCTGACACCGGTTGCCGCTCCAAAGTTAGCGAAAAAACGCGGTCAGTGCTCTTCGAAGGTCCCGTCGGAGTAGAAAATCGTGATCCGACGGACAGTCCTGGCGGTCAATTTGGGATTCTCACGAGGTTGAGAAGCGGGAATTTCTTCTGTAACTTGTTCAGTCTCAATGGGGTTAAGCGCAATTTCCGGCTGTACGGGAAGATCCTCGGGAAAATCCTCGATTGGCGGAAGATCCTCCGCAACGGGCGCTTCCTCGGGAAACAGCGGGGCCGGAGAGGGGGAAAGGGCCTCTTTGTAGGGTTTGCCCCGGCCCAGCAGCAACCAGTCGGCTTGCAACATCGGGTAGGTGGAGAGCAGCTTGGTCAGAAAATCGTAACTGGGTTTGTTCCGCCCCGAGAGAAGGTGGGAGAGACCGGAGCGCTGGATGCCGAGCTGATCGGAGAGTTGGGCCGGGGAGACACCTTCCATATTCAGGAACTGCTGAATGCGACTGTTTACTGTGTCCATTTTTTCTGTAAAACTAAGTTACCACAAATGTAATGCAAAAACGGTACAATCGCAAGGATAGGGGCAACTATTTCAAAATTGGAAATGCAGGTATTACACTTGTTTTGTGTCCCCTGGATCCAGTTGCCGGAAATACTACTTGGAAAATAATGGAGATTAACGAGTCTAAAGATAAGGAATATAGGTAGTTAGCGAATTGATTCGAGTGCCATTTAAGCCATTTTTCGCCCAAACGCCCGATTTACAGCTATCAGATACTTTAAGTAATCTTTATAATTAACTGATTTTCCGGTTATTTTGAAAATTCTCACTACAATATTACGGATTCTTGCGAGGCTAGGCCTTCCACCACGCTGCGGCCGCGAAATAGAACTGTAAACAAGTACACAAATGTAATCTCTATCAGGATTCTATACAATTGTAAAATTAATGTTTACACAAGTTAATTGTAAATTCTCGTTTCAGAATTGCTACATTTGTAACGAAATGAAGCCTGACATTCGCATAGAAGATTTCACATATCCCCTTCCTGAGGGCCGCATTGCGCGATTTCCTCTTCCGAACCGGGACGATTCCAAGTTACTTGTCTATACCAAGAGTGCCGGAGAATCGCCTGTTTCGTCGCAATTCAAGGAGATTGCCCGTTTTTTGCCCGCTGACGCACTGATGGTCTTCAACGAAACGAAGGTTGTCCCGGCCAGAATGCTCTTCCAGAGGCCTACAGGCGCGATTATTGAGATCTTTTGCCTGGAACCGGCCGATCCTTCCGATTACCAGCTCTCTTTTGCGCAGACGGCTTCTTGCAGCTGGAAGGTGATAGTCGGAAACCTGAAGAAATGGAAGGGGGACCGCCTGACCCTCTGCAACCCGGAGAATGATCCGGTCATTGCCGCCGTAGGCCTGGAGGCGTCTCTGGTGGAGAATAACGGAAAATCCTGTATCGTTTCCTTCTCCTGGTGCTCCGGAGAGTCGTTTTCGCAGGTCATGGGCCATTGCGGACGAATTCCCATTCCCCCCTATCTGAAGCGCGAAACCCAGGAGATTGACCTGACGCGCTACCAGACCTGCTATGCACTGCGCGAAGGATCGGTGACCGCGCCGACGGCTGGGCTGCACTTTACCGAGCGCGAGTTCGCCCAGATCGATGCGCGCGGTATCGTGCGGGAAAGGCTTTGCCTGCATGTGGGAGCGGGTACCTTCTTGCCGGTCAAGAGCGAGAAAATCGCCGACCATACGATGCACAGTGAGCCCTTCGAGGTGTCGCTTGCCTTTTTAAAGAAGGTGCGTGCAGCCTGTGGCGGTCCGCTGATTGCCGTGGGAACCACTTCCACCCGCTGCCTGGAGTCGCTCTACTACCTGGGTGTCCACTGTATCGAGCGGGGAGCGCCCGGCGTGGTGCAGCAGTGGGAACCGTACCGGGACGAAGGGTATTCGGTATCGACCGCGGAGGCGCTCGACGCCCTGATTGCCTATGTCGAACACTCGGGTAAGGCTAAGTTGCTGTCCCGCACGCAGATCATTATTGTCCCCGGGTTCCGTTTCCGGCTGGTTAACAATCTTGTTACCAACTTTCACCAACCCCAAAGTACCCTGTTGCTGCTGATTGCGGCCTTTATCGGCCCGGCCTGGCGGCAGCTGTACGACTTTGCCCTTGCCCACGATTTCCGCTTTTTGAGCTACGGGGATTCCTCACTGCTCGAGAAGCGTTCACTGACTGATCAAAATGAATAATATGAAAAGATTTCGCTGGATTCTTCTTCTGCTGCTGATGGTGGCCCTGGTGCCCGTGGCGCAGAAACTGATTGCCGGAGTGCCTGCTGCCGAAGCGTTTTCGCTCCGGAATGGCCTCTATATCCTGATTTGCGCCCTGTCGCTGGCCGTTTTCTGCGTCGCGTTCACCTTCTCGGTGATCCGCGGCCGGATTCTGGTGGCCCCGGTGCTTCACCTGACGCTGCTTTCGGCCCTTTGGGTGCTGATTGTCTTCGGGGTGGCCTGGCTGCTGGTGCGTTTTGCCGCCGGAATCGTCGGCATGGTGGCCTATATCGGTGCGCCTGTGCTGATTCTGGCCGTTTACCTGCCCTTCTATTACCGGGGCCGCCGCAAGGCTGTCCGCAACGCCTCGGTGTCGGCCGTGCGCCGCAGCGCCCATACGACCGCGGCGGTCAAGTACAATTACCGCCTGCTCTTCAGCGCGTTGCTGGTGCTGCTGCTGGGCGGCGTCGTGGCCCTCTGCACGGGGGAGGCCACCCACTATCTTTTCTTCCCCGTGGCGGCGGCCAGCCTCTCCTTCCTGCTCTGGCGGCTGCTCTCCTGGCGCGGTTTTCTGCTGCTGGGATTCCTGGCTGTGGAGCTCTGCGCGCTGGTTTACTGCGTGCCGCTGGCCTCGGGCGTGGCTTCCGCCGATTTCTGGCGAATCGCGGTGCTGACGCTGCTCTACCTGTCGGTGCTGGTTCCGCTGGGCGACCTCTACTGCACAAAAGAGCCGATTGCCTAGGGGCAACCGGCTCATTCCGTTGCTTTTACGGGCGGGGCGTTACTTGAGCAGTAACGCCTCGCTGCGTTTGATGAATTCGCTCAGATTCTTGCCTTTGAGCATGTTGTTGGAGAGCAGGGCCAGGTCGGTGAGCTGCCGGAGGGTCTCGTTGTCGGCCTTGAGGGCACTGACGCCTTCCTCGCCCATCAGCTTCTTGATGACCGGATTCTGAGCGTTGACCGTAATCGTGTAGCTTTCAGGAAGTTCTCCGTAGAAGTTCATGCCGCCGCCCAGGGCTGCCATGTCACGGTAACGGCGCATGAATTCGCTCTGCGTGATGAGGATGGGCTGGGCCGTTTCGCCGAGGTTGTCCATCTTGATGTCATACTTGTAATCGGTGGGCAGGATGGCCTCGAAGGTTTCCTTGAGGGCTTTCTGCTGCTCCTCGGTGGTTTCGAACTTGGGCGCTTCGCTCTTTTCGATCAGCCGGTCAATCGCATCGGCGTCCACACGGACGAATTTCGCATCTTTCAGCTTGTTTTCCAGCAGGTTCACGAAGTGTGCGTCCAGCGGGCAGTCGCAGAGCAGCACGTCGTAGCCTTTGTTGCGGGCCGCCTCGATATAGGGGAACTGGGCCTGCACATCGGAGGCGTAGAGATAGACCACTTTCTTGTCCTTGTCGGTCTGTTCGGCCTCGATGGCCTTGCGGTAGTCGTCGTATTTGAAGTACTTGCCGTCGCAATTCTTGAATAAGGCGAATTTGAGGGCCCTTTCGCAGAATTTCTCCTCCGTGAGCATGCCGTACTCGATAAAGAGCTTCAAATTGTCCCATTTGACCTGAAAATCATCGGCATGGTCCTTGGCGATCTCCTCCAGGCGGTCGGCCACCTTCTTGGTGATGTAGCCGGAGATCTTCTTGACGTTGGCGTCGGACTGCAGGTAGCTGCGGGAGACGTTCAGCGGAATGTCCGGGGAGTCGATCACGCCGTGCAGCAGTGTCAGGAACTCCGGAACGATGGCCTCCACCGAGTCGGTCACGAACATCTGGTTGCAGTAGAGCTGAATCTTGTTCTTGCTGACTTCCAGCTGGTTCTTGATCTTGGGGAAGTAGAGGATACCGGTCAGGTTGAAGGGGTAATCCACGTTCAGGTGGATGTAGAACATCGGATCGTCGAGCGTCGGATAGAGGCTGTGGTAGAAGTTCATGTAGTCCTCATCCTTGAGGTCCGCGGGCTTGCGGGTCCAGAGGGGTTCGGTGCCGTTGATGATGTTATCCTCGTCGGTATCCACGTATTTGCTCTCTTTCCACTCCTTCTTCTTGCCCATGGCGATGGGAACCGGCATGAACTTGCAGTATTTGTGGAGCAGTTCGCCGATGCGGCTCTCTTCGCCGAACTCCTTGCTGTCGTCGTCCAGGTAGAGGGTGATGACCGTTCCGCGGTCGGCCTTCTCGCAGGGGCCCATCTTGTACTCAGGGTCGCCGTTGCACTCCCATTTCACGGCCTGGGCGCCTTCTTTCCACGAAAGCGACTCGATGGTGACCTTCTTGGAAACCATGAACGAGGAGTAGAAACCGAGGCCGAAGTGGCCGATGATGCCGGTCTGGTCCTTGTATTTTTCGAGAAACTCGCCGGCGCTGGAGAAGGCGATCTGGTTGATGTATTTGTCAACCTCCTCCTCGGTCATGCCGATACCGCGGTCGGTGATTTTCAGGATGTTCTTCTTGTTGTCCACATCCACGTGGATGGTCAGATCGCCAAGTTCGCCCTTGAACTCACCGCTGGAAGCCAATGCCTTGAGTTTCAGCGTGGCATCCACGGCGTTGGCCACCAGTTCTCGCACGAAAATGTCGTGGTCCGAGTAGAGGAACTGCTTGATGACGGGAAAAATGTTTTCGGTGGTTACACCGATTGTACCTTTTGCCATAGTATTGTATCTTTTTGTTTCGTTTATATCCGTATCGTTCCGTTTAAAAACGCATACGGCCTACGGCAAAAAGAGTACCACCCGCACGGGTGCGACAAATTGTCAGTCGCGGCGGAGCTGGGCGATGAGGACGGCGGCGAAGAGGAGGGCGGCGCCGAGGGTTTCGCGGAGGGTGAGGGTCTGGTGGAGCAGCAGCCAGCCGGCGAGGACGGCGAAGAGCGACTCGAGACTCATCAGCAGCGAGGCGACAGTGGGATTGAAGCCCTTTTGTCCGACAATCTGAAGCGTATAGCCGACGGCGCTCGAGAGGATGCCGGCATAAAGTAGCGGGATCCAGGCGGACCAGGAGGCGAGGGGAGCAGCCCACGCTGCGAATCCGGCCGGTACAATCTCCAAGGGAATCATCGCAATAATACCCAATACTCCGCAGACCAGGAACTGGATGGCGGCCAGTTTAAGCGCGTCAAACCGGGGCGAGAAGCGGTCCACGGCCAGAATCTGGAACGAGAAGGTGACGGCGCACATCAGGATCAGAAAATCGGATTTCTGCAGCGAGAAACTCTCTGTCATACAAAGCAGCCAGAGCCCGACAAGCGCGATGACGACCCCAATCCAGACCGCTACGCCGGTACGTTTGTGGAAGAGAATCCAATTGAAAATCGGAACGATGATGATGTAGGTGGCCGTGATGAAGCCTGCCTTGCCGGCGCCGGTGCCCAGCGTGATGCCCTGTTGCTGGAAAAAGCTGGCCACGAAGAGCCAGAAGCCGCAAAGAATCCCCGCCTTCCAGAGGCCTTTGCGCTGTGCGGGTGACTCTTTACGGTGGTTTCGCCGGTCAGAAATCCGAATAAATGGCAGCAGCACGAGCGCCGCCATCAGGAACCGGATGCCGATGAAGGTCCCTGACCCCATATAGTTGCTGCCTTCGCTCTGCGCGACGAACGCTACGCCCCAAATCAGGGCGGTCAGCGTCAGCAGCAGGGTGGAACGCAGGGAAGCCTTCATTTTCTCGTAAGCAAACTACCTACAAAGGTAATCCTTTTTTATCTTTGCAGCCTGTTCAATCGACAACGCAGATGGATTTCAGCAGTTTGGGGCTTTGGGGCCTGTTCCTGGGCACATTTCTGGCGGCGACCGTCGTTCCTTTCAGTTCGGACGCGCTCTATATCGCCGTGCTTTGGGCCACCAAACAACCGCTGACCTGCCTGCTGGTCGCCTCCTTCGGCAATTGGGCAGGAAGCGTGACCACCTACTTTCTGGGCCGTCTCTGCAAGTGGGAATGGCTTGAAAAGACCTTCAAGGTCAAACGGGAAAAACTTGAAAAACAGAAGAAAAACATCGACAAATACGGCGTGTGGATGGCGCTGATCAGTTGGCTCCCCATCGTGGGCGACGTCATTTCGCTGGGGCTGGGTTTCTACAAGGCGCCGGCCTTCTGGACGCTGATCCTTCTCTTCGTCGGCAAATTTCTCCGTTTCGGAGTCTGGACGCTCTTCTTTCTGTAGTGTTCATAACTTTGTGGATAAATCGTAAAATATTTATTGTTTTACGATAAATTATTATTATATTTGCTGTGCGAACCGGTCGAAACGGTCCGCAGGACACAAGCAGTTTAACACTTATAATGATACGACTATGATTCTCTGGTGGACTTCCCTGACGCTTTTCATGAAGATTCTGTGGATCATCACCCTCGCGGCATCCCTGATCTTCATCATCCAAAGCATTATGACTTTCATCGGTGCGGATGTCGGTGACGGAGGGATCGACGGCAACTTCGACGGGGGCGACCTCACGACCGACGTCGACTCCTCTTCCGAGTTCTCCGACATGGGCAGCGGCATGAACCTGCTGACCTTCCGCAATTTCGTCAATTTCTTCCTGGGCTTTGGCTGGACCGCCATCTTGCTGCGCGAGAAGATCGCCTCCACAGCGCTGCTGATGCTGGTGGCTATCGTGGTGGGCATCGCTCTGGTCTTTGCCGTGATGTACCTCTTCAAGTGGCTGAGCAGCATGCAGCAGTCCGGCACGATCAACGTCTATAAGCAGGCCGTGGGCTGCACCGGCAAGGTCTATCTGGCCATTCCTGCCGCCCGGAGCGGTTCCGGCAAGGTGCAGATCACGATCGGCGGCGCGGTCCGCGAGTACGACGCGCTGACCGACGGCGATACGCTCGCAACCGGCTCCAACATCAAGGTGCTCGAGGCCCTGGACGACCATACCCTGCTCGTAGAGGGCCAGGATTCCCTAATCATCTAATCAATTCTGAATCAATTATTCATCAATAAATCTACTGCACTATGTCACTCTATCTTATCCTGATTATTGTCTTCGTGCTCTTCGTGACGTTTGCGGCCATCCTCAAACGTTACCGCCGCTGCCCGTCAGACAAGATTCTCGTCATCTACGGTAAGACCGGACGCAAGTCCTCCGCCAAGTGTATCCATGGCGGCGCCGCCTTCATCTGGCCGGTCTTCCAGAGCTATTCCTACCTCGACCTGACCCCGATCAGCATCGAGTGCAACCTGACCAACGCCCTCTCCAAACAGAACATCCGCGTGGACGTGCCGTGCCGCTTTACCGTGGGTATCAGCACCGAGAGCGACAGCATGACCAACGCCGCAGAGCGTCTGCTGGGCCTCAATACCGAGGACATCCGCAGTATCGCCACCGATATCCTCTTCGGCCAGCTGCGTCTGGTGATTGCCACGATGGATATCGAGGAGATCAACGCCGACCGTGACAAGTTCCTGGCCAATGTCTCCACCAACGTGGAGGCCGAGCTCCGCAAGATCGGTCTGAAGCTGATCAACGTGAACGTCACCGATATCCGCGACGAATCCGGCTATATCGAGGCACTCGGTAAAGAGGCGGCTGCCAAGGCTATCAACGACGCCAAGAAGAGCGTGGCCGAGCAGAACCGGTACGGTGAGACCGGTAAGGCCAACGCCGACAAGGATACCCGCGTGAACGTGGCTGCCGCCGATGCGGACGCCGTCAAGGGTGAGAACAACGCCAAGATCGCTATCGCCCAGTCCGATGCCGCCCGCCGCGAGAAAGAGGCGGAGGCTGCGCGCATTGCGGTTGCTGCCGAAAAGGTGCAGGCTGCCAAGGCCCTCGAAGAGGCCTACAAGAGCGAGCGTGAGGCCGAGCTGGCCCGCGCCGAGCGCGAAGAGGCTACGCAGAAGGCCAACATCGTGGTCGCTGCACAGATCGAGAAAGAGAAGATGATTATCGAGGCGGAGGCCGCTGCAGAGCGTCTGCGCCGCGAGGCAAAGGGTGAAGCCGACGCCATCTTCGCCAAGATGGACGCGCAGGCACGCGGTGCGTACGAAATCCTCTCCAAGCAGGCAGAAGGTTTCAACCGCTTGGTCGAAGCGGCCGGCGGAGACGCCAAGGACGCCATCACGATGCTCATTTCCGACAAGCTGCCTGAACTGGTCCGTACGCAGGTCGAGGCCGTCAAGGGCATCAAGATCGACAAGGTCACCGTCTGGGACAGCGGCAACGGCAAAGAGGGCAAAACCGCTACTTCCAATTTCATTTCAGGCATGATGGGCGCTGTTCCGCCGCTCCAGGATCTGTTCAAGATGGCCGGAATGGAACTCCCGTCTTACCTGAAGGGCAAGACTGACGCGCCTGCCAAGGTAGAAGAGGTCGAACCCGAAAAGGCTGAAAAGTAGGCTCTATGGCCGTAATTGTCAATATCGACGTGATGATGGCCCGCCGCAAGGTGTCGCTGGGAGATCTCGCCGCCCAGGTGGGAATCTCCCCGGCCAATCTGTCGATTCTCAAGAACGGGAAGGCCAAAGGCGTGCGTTTTGCCACGCTCGAGGCCATCTGCAAGGCATTGGACTGCCAGCCGGGCGACCTCCTGGAATATCGTCCCGACGCAGAATAGACCGGTCTGTCATCTTCTGAAAAAGGCCGCTCTGCCGCAGTGCAGGGCGGCCTTTTATGCGCAGTGGGGATTGGTGCAGGGCTGGCCTTCGCGTTCGGTTTCCAGGGTGGCGTGCCGGATGCCGTGGTGGGCGAGTTCGTGTTTGAGGGCGGCCACAATCTCCGCGCTGTCCACTCCTTCCCGGAGCACCACATGGGCGGTCAGGGCCGTTTCCGTGGTGCTGATGGGCCAGATGTGCAGGTGGTGAACGTCCTGTACGCCGGGAACTTCTTTCATCTCACCCACGATCTCGTCCGGATTGATGGACTCCGGAACGGCGTCCACGCTCATCCGGAGACTCTCGGCGAGCAGCTTCCAGGTGCTGATGAGGATGACCAGTGCAATGGCGATTCCGATCATCGGGTCAATGAGGGTCCAGCCGGTCAGGGAAATCACGATTCCGGAGATGACGACGCCCACCGAAACGAGCGTGTCGGCCAGCATGTGGAGAAAGGCGCCGCGGGTATTGATGTCCTGCTTCTGGTGACGCATCAACAGGAAGGCGGTCAGTCCGTTGACCAGAATGCCGATGCCCGCGGTCCAGGCCACGGCTGCTCCGTCCAGCGGGGCCGGATGGCGGAGTTTGTGGATGCTTTCCACCAGAATGGCGCCGACGGCCACCAGCAGGATGAGGGCGTTGAGCAGCGAAATCAGGATGGAGCCCTTGCGGAAACCGTACGTGAAGCGTTTGGTGCC
The DNA here is from genome assembly GCA_017544005.1 of Bacteroidales bacterium. GTDB lineage: Bacteria > Bacteroidota > Bacteroidia > Bacteroidales > UBA932 > Cacconaster. The sequence goes on along the minus strand of JAFYEZ010000035.1, from coordinate 45,667 downwards.
GTGCGACGCGGCCAGGTGGAAGGCGACCAGCGCCAGCAGCAGGGAGAAGACGTCGCTCAGGTTGTGGCCGGCGTCGGAGAGCAGGCCGAGGGATCCTTTCCAGAGGCCGACTCCCGCTTCAATCAGGACGAATCCCAGGTTCAGTACGATGGACAGGATGAAAACCCGGCGCAGGGAAGCGCTTTGCAGGTCGTGCGCGTCGGCGTGATGATGTGTATGGGGATGTTCCGCGTGTTCCATTTTCGTTTTTTTGCAAAAGTAATCACAATCAGCCGGTCCCGCAATCGCAATTAATGGGGAGGGAAATCCGATTAAATTTGTGAATAACCGAAAAAGTCCCTACATTTGCGCTCCCAAACCGGGAGCATAGCTCAGTTGGTTTAGAGCACCTGCCTTACAAGCAGGGGGTCATAGGTTCGACTCCTATTGTTCCCACAAAAAAAAGAGTTGCATACGCGACTCTTTTTTTTGTGGGAACATTGTTGTTACGGGGGACACCCCCGAACCCCCGCCGCTCCCGCTTCGGGGCAAGCTCTCGCTCCGCTAGCGCCTTGACAGGCGCTTTTGAGTTGCAGCGCAACTCTTTTTTTGTGGGAACCCTTCCTATTTCACTAGGCGGCGGAGGGCGGCGGCGTAGGTGTCGTCGAAGTCGGAGATGAGCCAGATTCCGTCCTGTTTTTCCAAATGAAGCAGGTGAACCTCAGGCGGATAGTCCTGGTCGGCTGGATGAATGTGCAGGCGGGCCAGGGCATGCAAGCTGTCAATGGGGCGGACCGAGCGCACCTTGCAGTTGATCTCAGCAATCGGGCTGCCGTCGGCGGCGGCAAACCAGAATTCCCATTCATGGAGGAGAGGAACCGAGTCCGGTGCGGTGAACACCGCTTCGAGCGCCGCATAATAATCGGGGGTCAGAAAGCCCTGGGAGCGTTCCAGACATTCCGGATTGGGGATATGACGGCAGAGTTCGGCCGTGCGCAGCCGGAGTTCCTGTCTGGGGGTGCAGGCAGCGAAGAGCGCCAGGAGAAGGGCAGCCGCGAAGAACAGCGGCATCTTGCCAGGATTAGTAACCATATCTTTTTTGAAAAACTCGGATCAGAATCACGGAGAGAATCAGCGCCAGGACTTCCGCGGCGTTGACGGAGAGCCAGATACCGTCGATACCCAGCAGCAGCGGCAGCAGGAAGACGCAGCCCAGTTCGAATACCAGCGTCCGCGTGAAGGAGATGACGGCGGAAACCGGTCCGTTGTTGAGTGCCGTGAACCAGGCGGAGGCGAACATGTTGAAGCCGCAGATGAGGAAAGAGAGCATGTAGATGCGCATCGCGTAGGTGGTCAGATCGCGCAGGGCCACGTCGTAGCCCACGAAGAGGGCGGAGATCTGCGGGGCAAGGGCTTCCACGACGGCCGTGATGAGCAGGCCGCCGATGGCAATCAGTGTACAGCTCTTGCGCAGGAGGCTGCGCAGTTCCGCCTTGTCGCCCGCGCCGTATTTGAAGGAGATGACCTGGGAAACGCCCATGTTGTAGCCGATGAAGATGGATCCGAAGATGAATCCCACATACATCAGCACCCCGTAGGCCGAGACGCCGTTTTCGCCGATATACTTCATCAGCTGCAGGTTATAGCAGATGGCAATGACGTTGAAGGAGATGTTGCCGACGAATTCGGAGAGGCCGTTCAGCAGCGACTGACGGATGGCCGGCCCTTCCGCCGGACTCTCCGGAAGAAACCGCAGGTTGGTGGTATTGCGGCGGGAGCGGAAGAAGAGAACGGGGAGGAGTCCGCCTACGAGGAAGGAAAGTGCCGTGGCGATGGCCGCACCGGTCAGTCCCCAGCCGAATACCGCCACGAACAGGGCGTCGAACACGATATTGGTCACGCCGCAGGCGATGCTGGTATAGGTGCCGATCTCCGGCCGGCCGGCGGTCATGCAGAAGGGCTGGAGAGCCAGCTGGACCATATAGACGGGCAGGGCGGCGGTGAGGATGCGGCCGTAGGTGACGGCATAGCCGATCATGTCGCCTTCGGCGCCCAGCGCGACGGCAACCGGCCGCATGGCTACGAACAGGAGAAGGGAGATTCCTGCACCGGCGAGAAAGGTGAGGCGGATGAGCATCGTGAAGATGTGGTTTCCGCGTTCTACCTTCCGCTCGCCGAAAGTCTTGGATACCAGTGCGCTGCCGCCGGCTCCCACCATCAGGCCCAGGGCCGAGAGAATGGCCACGGCCGGCCAGATGATGTTCATGGCGGCGAAGGCGGTGCTGCCCGCATAGTTGGAAATGAACCAGCCGTCCACGATGCTGTAAACCGATGTGACCATCAGCATCAGCACCATGGGCCAGAGTTCTTTCAGGATGCGCCGATATCCGTAGTGACCTTCCATGCGGGTGCAAATTTAGCACCTTTGCGATTTTTGTCGTAACTTAGCTCCGCTAAATTATCCTCATTTACATGAAAAAACTGTTAGTCATTTGGACTGTGTTATTGGCGTTCACAACGGCCAATGCACAGAATGCCAACGGCTTGGTCATGCCCAGTGTGGATCCGGTCGGCGATTCGATCGCCATTGCCCGCGTGCGGGCCAGGATGGATTCCATCCGGCAGCACCGGCCTACGGTGGCCGTGATCCTCGGCGGCGGCGGCGCCCGCGGTATGGCTCATATCGGTCTGCTCCGTTATCTGGAGGAGCGTGGAATTCCCGTCGACCTGATCGGCGGTACCAGCATGGGCGGTCTGCTCTCCGGCATGTACGCCCTCGGATACGATGCCAATTACCTGGACTCCCTGGTGCGCGATATCGACTGGTCCATCATGATGTCCGACCGTGTGCCGGACTCCTACCAGAGTTTCCGCCAGCGTAAGAACCGCGAGCGTTTTGCGCTGACGGTTCCCTTCCACTACGAGAAAGAAGATGTCCTGTCGCGTGTCCGTCGCGAGGTCGAGATTGAACGCTCCATCAAGGATATGGAGACCAAAACCGCCGACATGGCCTCCGAAATGCTGGCCAAGGCCGGCCTCGGTCTGCCTGACGGCTTCCTCTTCGGGTTCAACGTCCGAAACACCCTGAGTTCCCTCTCCGTCGGTTATCAGGACTCCATCGCCTTTGACGCGCTGCCGATTCCCTTCTTCTGCGTGGTGACCGACATGTATTCGATGAGTGAGAAAAACTGGATGGACGGCGACCTGGTGGATGCCATGCGCTCCACGATGGCCATCCCGTTCTATTTCCGTCCGGTCCGTACCAAGGGCATGATCCTCTCGGACGGCGGTACCCGGAACAATTTCCCGGTGGACGTGGCCCGCGCCATGGGGGCGGATATCGTCATCGGCTCCGAGATGCCGGTTCCCCGTTCGCTGGCGGACCTGCGTACCGTGGCCAGCCTGGCGATGCAGAATATCACGATGATGGCCTCCGATGCTGCGCGTCCCAACCGCGAAAACACGGATGTGCTGCTTCAGCACGAGCTGCCCGGCTATACGATGCTCTCCTTTGACGATGCGAGCGTAGCGGATATCATCCGTCAGGGCTACGAACTCGCGCAGCAGCACAGCGCCGATTTCGACGCCATTGCCGCCAAAGTGGGCGCCGTGCCGGCCAAACGGGAGGCAGCCTGCGCGATCGACCTCGGACAGAAGAAGGTCCGCATCGCCGGCATCGCCCTCAAGGGGGTGACCCACAAGGAAGAGAACCGGCTGATCGGTACCCGCCTGATTCCCAAAGACGCCTATTTCGGCCGTCGGGAAGTGGATGGCTTGATCTCGTATCTCTACGGTACCCGCGCCTTTGAATCCGTCACGTACCATCTTGTGGGCAATTCGGAGCCTTACATCCTCGTTTTCGATTGCCAGAAAGGGCAGACCAACGAGGTGGGTGTAGGCCTCCACGCCGACAGCGACGAGGTGGTGTATGCCAGTTTGCTGCTGGGTCTGAACACCCGCAAACTCAATGGCTTCCGCTTCCTGGGCGAACTCAAGTTCGGCAACAACCCCCATCTGAACCTGGAGGCTTCCTACAAGCCGCTCAACCGCCTGCCGGTCTTGGGTATCGGACTGGATACCCGCCTGCGCCACGAGGAATCCGGCGGCTCTTCCTACAATACGTTCTATCCCCGGGTGAACTTCTACCTGGAGGATGGAAACCTGGTCTTCGGTCACTTCCGCGTGGGCGTTTCGGCGGATACCGCTCCGCTGTACAATTACCTCTGGGGGCAGGGCCGGATGTTCGATTGGAATCTTAAGAACGCCTGGATATCCTCCTTCGTCGATTTTAAGCTGGATACCTTCAACGACGGGTATTTCCCCACGAAAGGATTCCGGTTCGGCCTTTCAGGACGCTATATGTACAGCGGTCTCTATGACAAATGGGATAATGCTTCTGAGAGCATCAAGACTGCGAAAGTGGATCCTTACGTGGTGGGAATAGGAGTCCTGGAAGGGGCCATTTCGATAGGCCGTTTCACCCTTCTCCCGCATCTCTATTACGGATTCCGGCCGAACCGGATGCAGGAAGATATTCATGAGGCACACGATGTTTATGCCGGCGGTATCCAGGAAGGGCGTTACTATGACTACCAGATTCCTTATTTTGGTATGACCCAAGGCTATCAGAAGTGCTTCGGCCATACCTTCAGTATGGGACTTGATCTTCGCTTTCGTTTGACCCACAAGAGTTATCTGACGGCCAGGAGCGCCCTGCTACAGAACAGCGAGATTGAGTTGTCTTCTCCGACCAATCCGGTGGCCTACACCGCCACGATCGATTTCAAGAACCTGTTCCACAAGCCGGTGAACGACTTCGCTTTCGCCCTGGATCTGGGCCTCAAGTCGTTCCTCGGCCCGATCCATGTCGCAGGCAGCTGGAGCAAGACCCACGGTTTCGGAACCTACTTTACGTTCGGCTACTTCTTCTAATTGAGAGACTTCCGCTATTCGAACAGGCGGAGCAATTCGGCAAACAGGCGGTCGCGTTGGCGGTCGCCTGTTACTGTCTCCAGGGGGAAGCCGATGGCGATGACCCGGTAGGCACCTTGGTAGAAGATGCCTGCGGAGATGTTGTTGTCGCCGTAGCGGAGGATGGTCCGGGCCTGCGGGCAGTCCGGAATCAGGCCGTCCGGGGCCTCTACGCTATAGAGATTCGCATCGTAGCGGTTCTGGAAACGGAGGGCGAGATCGTCCGGGAAACCGGCGTCGTTACGCACGCTGCGGACCCGGCCGGAAGTCGTGCCGCGCGTGGTCATCCATTTGTATTTGAGGGTGCCGCGGATGAAGTCGCGGGTGGGTTTCACCTCCTGCGTAAACCAGACGGAGTCCGGTGTGGTGCTGTAGAGGTCGTCCCAGGCATCGGAGGCGATATGGGCGCCGGATATGAGCAGGTTGCCGCCGCCGTCGGTATAGGCTTTCAGATGCTCCCGCAGCCGGGCGGGGAAGACCTGGTGGCGCCAGGTGTTGCGGCCGGTGCGCGTGGAGAGCTGCTTGCCGCAGAGAAGATCGACCACCGGATAGTTACCCAGCGTTACGCGGCCCTCCAGGACGGCATTCCGGCTGGCGGAGGCGAAGTCGTAGCCCGCCTTGAGCAGGGCGGCGCCGTGAACGGAAACGAAGTCGAAACTGTTGCCGGCGATGACGCGGGTCTCCCATTCGCTGCCCGATGCACCGAATCCCGGGTTGTCGTCGTCCATCCAGGGAACGAGCCGGCGGAATTCGTACTGGTCACCGGTAAAGGAGATATCGTGGAGATAGGGAACGCCGCTCTCGATGGCCGGGAAGAAACCGGCAAAGGTGGAGTCGGAGAAGCTGGCCGGCGCTGCAACGCGATTGAAATTATTGATTATCAGCGCGGTTTTTCCTTTGGAGCGGGACTTTTCCGCGATTCCGGCCGCCAGGATTTCCGACGGGAAACTTTCGCCGCCGGCATTGAGGGCCGTCACCTGGAAACTGTAGAGATGGCCGGGTTCGATGGGAATGCGGGCGCTCACGCCGTCGGCGATGAATCCCTCATCGAAGGCGCCCTCGTCCACGCGCATCCGGACGCGGTAGGAGGTGGGACTGGCCGTCGGCTCGAGCGGATCTTCCACGGGCGTCCAGCTGAGGGCGGCCGTAGCCTGTGCGCCGCTGCGCTGCACCTCAAGCGCCAGCGAAGTGACGGGGAGGGGCTGGACGGCGTAAGGCCGGTCGTTCAGCCAGCATAGGTACTTCAGAATGCCCTTGTAAACGGCCCGCGAGACGTCGAACCGGAAGGCAGGATCCAGGCCGTAACGCATGTCGGCAAAGTTCTGGTGCGAAAGGAGTTCCAGAATCATCGAGGGGACTTCGGGCGTGCTGCATTCGGAGTAGGAGCGGTCCCAGAGGCCGCGCCGCGTCCAGGCCGTGTCGTAACGGGCGCGGATGTCCTCCACCACCTGGGTCTGCACCAGGTCTGCCAGGTCGCGGTTGACGCTGCGCGAGACGCCCGTCGGGAATTTGACCTTGCCGTGCGCGCGCTCGGTGTAGATGGCCAGCGTGCCGACGATGGAATCGCCCTCCCGCAGGCCGGCATCGGTGTGGAAGGCGAAGGAGAGGTCGATGGGGATGCCGTATCCCTTGCGGTCCGGTTTGAGGTAGGAGCCGTCCGAGAGCAGGTTGACCCAGTGCCCGCGGCTCTGGAAATCGTCCCGGTAGTCGCTGGAGAGTTTGTTGGGGGCATAGACGGAATCGGGGAAACCGGCCCACTGGAGCCAGTAGCGGGCGGCCTCGGTGAAGCGCGGATAGCCCGATACGGTGCCTTCTCCGGGCTTTTCTCCGCCCCGGAGAATGTTGCCCGTACCGCCGCCGAACTTGACGGCATCGGCCGTAATGACGGCCTTGCTGCGGGCGGTTTTGCCCGTCAGATAGACGCCCTGTCCCTTGGCCGCGCCCTGGTCGAAGGGGAAGGTACCCAGATAGATCCAGGTGCCGCCGCCCATCTGTTGGTTCACGGCGAAACGGCTGCTGCCGCCTTTGTGGCGGACTTCGTAGCAGGCGTCGGTGGCGCTGCTGTCCAGCGACTGGTAGGAGACATAGACCGCATAGTCCCGGGCAACCGGGAAGGAAGGCGTCCAGGAGGCCTCCGCAGCGGCATTCTTGCTGCCGGAAATCATGCGGGCCGTTCCCATCCGGAAGGGGTTTTCGCCGGTCGTATAGGCCGGTTTGGGATCGGCAAAGCCGCTGTGGGGGGCTTTGCGCCACTTGCCGCTTTCCCGGTAGCCAGTGGAGGGCTGGTCGTTGTCCACGATGATCTCCACGGGGTTGCAGTCCCGCTCGCGCGGCAGCAACACCACGGCGCCGGAATTCTCGAGCATCGGCACGAGGAACGGGAGCACGTAGCTCTGCGTATAGAGGTCCTCGACGGTGCCGAAAATGCGGCCCCGCTGGAATTCCCAGCGGTCGAGGGAAGATTCATAATAGTAGCCGTGGCTCTGCCAGAGGGCGATGTGGCGTCCCTGCAGACCCCGGCTGATCTTGTAGGGGCGCGAAAGCGGGGTGACGAGCGGCACGAATCCCTTGTCGCGGCGCGGGGCCACCAGCTTTTCATATTCGCGGACCGGGGTTTTGCCTCCTTCGAAGTAATCGGTAGCTATATCCTTGATATCGTGCCCGTTGCTGATGATGACGAAACGGTCGGCATATTGGCTGTATGGCTCGGGCATCTGCTCCCGGAGAAGTGCATAGAGATGGGCTGCATCGCCCGCACGGAAGGGGTAGGTGGCCAGGTCCTTGCAGAAAGTGATCTGGAAAACCCCTTTGCGCGGGAGCCAGACGGCCTTGTCCACGAAGATCGGCTTGTAGAGTTCGGCCCGCGGTTTCATGAAGGCCACGATCGAATCGCAGAGCGGCGTGAACTCCGGCAGACCCGGAATCGAGTCTGCAGGGACTTGTGCGGCGATTCTGCCGGAAAAGAGCAGAAGCAGCAGTGCGGTCAGAAGCAGCGGTCGGCGCATCGGGTTACTTTTTGAAGAGGTCGATGACGGAGAGGATCAGCGTGGCGAGGGTGAGCGAAGCGACATTGGCCACCAGGTCCCAGGGATCGGTGGTGCGGTGGACGGCCAGTGTGCTTTGCAGCAGTTCAAAAACGAAGGCGATCAGAATACCGCTCAGGTGCACGAAGAGCAGGTCACGCCACTTGCGCTTGCCCGTAAAGGAGGAGCCGTGCGCCAGGAAAGGATACGGCAGGAACATGAGGAAGTGTCCCACTTTGTCGGAGGGAATGTCCAGAATGGTGCGCGGAAGCTTCAGGAAAGAGGGCATCTCTCCGAAATAGAGGTAGATCAGGACGCCCATATAGAGGACGAACATCACGACGAACACCTTGCGCCAGCTGTGCTGTTTCTTCTTAGCGGACATAGTTGCCTTTCTTGCGCTGGAGGCGGGTGAATTCGTCCTCGGCCTTCACCTTGTCGATGATGGTCGTGACCACTTTGTAGATTTCTCCGCCGATGGTATAATCTGCCTTGCACATGAAGTTGACCCGGTTTTGCCGGAGCAGCTTGTGTGCCGTCTTCTGCTGTTTCTCGTTCCCGTCCCGCCAGACGGCGATGGAGTTTCCGCCGAACATCTTGACAATCTTCATGCAGGGGATATCCGTCTCTCCGTCACCGAAATAGATCATGTTGGTGAAGGGGATGGGCTTGTCCTCCTCGGGACGGCTTTCGTTGACTTTAGTATTGTCGCTGATGTCCGTGATGCCCTTGGCAATCTTGAAGAGGAACTGCGTCTTGCCGGTATAGTCCACCGCCACGGCGGGCCAGACGGCGATGCCGTTCTCGTCGTACCAGAAGGAGCATGCGAAGATCTTCTTGAATTCGCCCGCGATGCTGCTGCCCTCGATGAGTTCGGTCAGACCGGAAGAGTTGATGTAGTGCTCGATATGGACCCCGTGCTCCTTGCCGTACTGGTTGATGATGGAAAACCACTCCTTGACGCCGTCCAGCAGGCGGATGTCGCGTCCGAACGAGACGAAACTCTCTCGGGTGAGAGAGACGCCGGCCTTGCGGGCCTCGTCGATCATCAGTTTCATGTAGGAGAGCACATGGTTGACCTCCTGGCCCTCCGGATTGACATTGCTCAGCGCCCAGAACTCCTTCGGCGTCTTGCCGATTGCCTGGATGAAACCGAATTCCTGCATGTTTCCTGGGGAGAGGGTGCCGTCAAAGTCGTAGATCAGGGCGACGGTGGGGATTTTGCGCTTCATATCGGGTCCTTCGTTTTTGTCGGGGCAAATATACGGAATCCTGTTGATAAAATGGTAATAATTGGTCGCGTTCGCGCGCGCAAACGCGCAGGTTATCCGCATCGCTCTTCGTATTTTTGCAAAAACAATATGTTATGATCAGCATATTCTGTAAAAACAACGGTGTTACAAAGGAGTTTCCGGAGGGAACTTCCCTGCTGGAAATGCTCCCTTCCTTTGAATTCAGCCAGCCCTGGCCCATCGTTTCCGCCCGCGTGAACAATGTTTCGCAGGGACTCAAGTATAAGGCCTACAACAGCAAGGATGTCGAGTATGTGGACTGCACGAACGCCAGCGGGCGACGGGTATACTGTCGCTCGCTCTGTTTTCTGCTGAGCAAGGCTGCGCAGGATGTGCTGCCCAAGAGCCGCATCTATATGGAGCATCCCATCTCAGGCGGATACTTCTGCAACTTCGTCAAGAAGGGCGGGGAGCCCCTGACCGAGGCCGACGTCGTGGACATCCGCAAGCGGATGAAGGAGCTGGTGGATGCGGACATTCCCTTCCACCGCTTCGAAGCCAAGGTGGAAGAGGCTGTCCGGATTTTCAAGGAGATGGGCTATGATGACAAGGTCAAACTCCTGGAAACCAGTGGACAGACTTATACAGACTACTACACGCTGGAGGATTCGGCAGACTACTATTACGGCCGTCTGGTGCCCTCCACCGGCTATCTGAAGGTCTGGGCGCTGGACCATTACAACGGCGGTATGCTGCTCCGCACGCCGGATTCGGATAATCCCGGCCGCCCCACGCAGCTCTTTCCGCAACCTAAGACCTTCGAGGTCTTTTCGGAGAACCTCCGCTGGAACATCATCATGGGACTGACCAACGTGGGAGATGTCAACCTGGCCTGCCAGAGCGGCCGCGCCAGCGAGCTGATCCAGGTTTCCGAGGCGCTGCAGGAGAAGAAAATCGTGCAGATTGCCGAGGAGATCACCCGTCGCTGCCAGCAGGAGAGCGACCCGCTCCGCGTGGTGCTCATCACCGGTCCGAGCAGCAGCGGCAAGACCACTTTCTGCCGCCGGCTCAGCATCCAACTCAAGGCGTGCGGCATCCGTCCCATCAGTTTCTCGACGGACGATTACTTCGTAAACCGCGTGGAGACCCCGAAACTGCCCGACGGCAGCTATGACTTCGACAACTTCGACACGGTGGACCACGACATGCTGCAGGCCGACCTGCTGAAACTGCTCGCCGGCGAGACGGTGGACGTGCCCGAATACAACTTCAAGACCGGCATCCGCGAGTACAACGGCAAGAAGCTGAAACTCCGCTCCGGTTCCGTGCTGCTGCTCGAGGGTATCCACGCCCTCAATCCGCGCCTCACGGACCAGATTCCCGAATCGGTCAAGTTCCGGATCTTCATCTCCACGCTGACCAGCATCTCGCTGGACAACCACAACTGGATCCCTACCAGCGACAACCGTCTGCTGCGCCGCATCGTGCGCGACTACAACAAGGGCGCCTTCTCGGCCCGCGAGACGATCGCCCAGTGGCCCAACGTGCGGGCGGCGGAGGCCAAGTGGATCAATCCCTACCAGGAGAACGCGGACATGATGTTCAACTCCTCCTACCTGATTGAGTTCGCAGTGCTGCGCAACCATGCCGAGCCGATTCTGGCCAGCGTGCCGCAGGACTGCCCGGAGTATGCCGAGGCGCACCGTCTGCTGAAGTTCATCCATTACTTCACCCCGGTGCCGGACAAGGAGATTCCGCCGACTTCGCTGCTTCGCGAATTCGTGGGCGGCAGCCTATATGTCTAATTATCAAATAATTCTTCGAATATGAAAAACGGAAAGATTCTGGTCATTGGCAGTAGCAATACCGATATGACCATCAAGAGCGAAAGACTCCCGGCTCCCGGCGAGACCATTCTGGGCGGCAAGTTCCTGATGGGCGCCGGCGGAAAGGGGGCGAACCAGGCCGTGGCTGCCCGCCGCCTGGGCGGTGATGTGACCTTCGTCTGCAAGGTAGGCCGCGACATTTTCGGCGACAACGCCATCAAGGGCTATGAGAAAGAGGGGATTGACACCTCCCATATCCTGCGCAGCGACGCCCCCTCGGGCGTGGCGCTGATCCTGGTGGATGCCAAGGCGGAAAACAGCATCGCCGTGGCGCCCGGTGCCAACGGCGACCTCACGCCGGAGGATATCCGCAACCTGCGCGGCGTGATTGCAGAAGCATCGTATCTGATTCTCCAGCTGGAAGTTCCGGTGGAAACGGTGCTGGAGGCCGCCCGCATTGCCCATGAGGCCGGCGTCTACGTGATCCTCAATCCGGCACCGGCCTGCCCGCTGCCCGAGGAACTCTTCCGCTACCTCTCGCTGATCACTCCGAACCAGACGGAAACCGCCCTGATGACGGGCATCGAGACCGATGAAGCCTCGTTGGACAAGGCTGTGGCTGTCCTGCGCTCCAAAGGCGTCCAGGATGTGATCATCACCCTCGGTTCCCGCGGATCGCTGGTCTGCACGGGCGGAATACAGAAATTCGTACCTGCCTGCAAGGTCAAGGCGGTGGATACCACCGCGGCCGGCGATACCTTCTGCGGCGCGCTCTGCGTGGCCCTGAGCGAGGGCAAGTCGCTGACCGTGGCCGCGGCATTCGCCACCAAGGCTTCGGCCCTGGCGGTCCAGAAGATGGGCGCGCAGGATTCCATCCCGTATCGCAAAGATATTCAGTAATTAATTATAAATCATACAACTATGTTTATCGTTCACAGTTATCTTCTCGCAGTTGTTCTCTGCTTTGTTACCATGCTTTGCTGGGGCTCCTGGGGCAACACCCAGAAGCTGGCAGCCAAGAGCTGGCGTTATGAATTGTTTTACTGGGACTATGTGATCGGCATGGTGCTCTTCTCGCTGCTGCTCGCCTTCACGGCCGGCAGTATCGGCAGCGAGGGCCGTCCGTTCCTGCAGGATCTCTCCCAGGCCGACTGGTCGAATATCGGCTGGGTGGTGCTCGGCGGTGTGATCTTCAACATCTCCAACATCCTGCTCTCGGCCTCCACCTCCATCGCAGGCCTCTCCGTGGCATTCCCCGTGGGTGTCGGCCTGGCCCTGGTGCTCGGCGTGATCAACAACTACCGTGTTGCGATCGAGCAGGGCTCCAAGACCGGTAACGTCGGTCTTCTGGCCCTGGGTGTGGCGCTGGTCGTCTGCGCCGTGGTCTGCAACGGTGTTGCGGCCGGCAAGAAAGGGGACAGCGGCGTCTCCAAGAAGGACCAGAAGAAGGGTATTCTCCTGGCAATCATCGCCGGCGTGGTGATGTCGTTCTTCTCCTCGTTCGTGATGCGTGCGATGGATACCGCCAACTTTGTCGCGCCCGAGGCCGGCAAGCTGACCCCGTACACCGCCATGGTGATCTTCTCCCTCGGCGTTTTCGCCAGCAACTTCATCGTGAATACCGTCGTCATGAAGAAACCCTTTGTGGGCGAGCCTGTTACCTACAAACAGTATTTCTCCGGCAACCTGAAGACCCACCTGGTGGGCGTGCTCGGCGGAACCATCTGGGCAATCGGTACGGCACTCAGCTACATCACCGCCGCCAAGGCCGGTCCGGCTGTTTCCTACGCTCTCGGACAGGGTGCTCCGATGGTGGCAGCCATCTGGGGCGTCTTCATCTGGAAAGAATTCAAGGGAGCCAAGAAAGGGGTCAACCTGCTGCTTGGCGCCATGTTCGTTCTCTTTATCGCCGGCCTGGCATCGATTGTCATCGCTGGCCTGTAATCCTCGGAAACCTATGAAAAACAGAATCATACTTGCGATCATTCTGCTCTGCGCCGCAGCCGCTCCGGCCCTGGCGCAGAACGGTGCGATCCGCGGCAGCGTGAAGGGCAGCGACGGAGATATCCTCTCCGGCGCGACGCTGGTGGCGCAGAGTGGCAAATATGCCATCGCCGACGCCGATGGTGCCTGGACCCTGCTGGCCAAGGAGGGGGAGACGGTCACCGTTTCCTTCTTCGGATACGACGAGCAAACCTTCACCGTGGGCAAGCAGGCTGTCTATGATATTGTCCTGCAGCTCTCTGCCGCCACGATGCTCGACGAAACCGTGATCATCGGTTACGGTAAGACCACCAAGCGGGAAGTGACCGGTTCGGTGGCGAGCCTCAAGGCGGAAGACCTGGACAAGGGGTCCTTTACCACGGCGGCGCAGATGCTGCAGGGCAAGGTGGCCGGCCTGACGGTCACCAACCCGAACGGCGGCGACCCGAATGCCTCCTATGAAATCCTGCTCCGTGGTACGAATACGCTGAAGGCCGGCCAGGGCCCGCTGATCATTATCGACGGCGTGGCCGATGCCGACATCCGCAACATCAACTTCCAGGAGGTGGAGTCGGTGGACGTCCTCAAGGACGGTTCCGCCGCCGCCATCTACGGTACCCGCGGTTCCAACGGTGTGCTGATCATCACCACCAAACGTGCGAAAGCCGGCACCACGGTCGTGGAATACGACGGCCAGGCTTCCGTGCAGACAGTGGCCTCCCGTGCCGTCCCGATGACGGCAGAGCAGTTCAAGCACGCCATAACGACCTATGCGCCTTCTCAAACCGCGTCAATCTTCACTGGCGATACCGACTGGTTCAAGGAGATTACCCGCACCCCGTTCAGCCACAAGCACTCGCTGGCCGTATCGGGCGGTTCTCCGGACTTCTCGCACCGCACGGTGCTGAACGTGGAGCAGAACCAGGGCCTCCAGAAGCGCAACGACGCCCAGAAATACCTCTTCAAGACCAACATTCACCAGAAGGCGGTGGACGGATGGCTCGACCTGGACTACAACCTGGGCTATGTCAAGCGCAGTTACGTCTCTTCCAACACGAGCGCGTTCCGGCAGGCTTTCCTGCATAACCCGACGGAGCCGGTCTATGATCCGAACAATACGACCTACGGCGGTTATTACACGATTACCGCCATGGACTATATGAATCCGGTCGCGATGCTCAACGAGTACACGAACAACCGCGAGACCAACTACATCACTGCGAACGTCCGTGCCACCCTCAATGTGCTCAGCATTCCGGGACTGAAGTGGGACAACTTCGTGACTTACAATACGGAACTCTATCAATCCCAGAAGTATTCCACCCGTTATGATCCCGGTGAGATCGGCAAGAACGGCGTAGCCGAGGTCAGCAACGAAACGTCCCGGGATTTCCAGTGGGAGAGCACCGTCCAGTACTCCCAGGTATTCGGTTCCCATTCCATCCAGGCGGTGGCCGGCTATACCTGGCAGCGTTCGGATTATTATGAGATGTACGGGAAAAACTATGGATTCGAAACGGACTTTTACAAGACCAACAATCTGGGAATCGGTTCGGCCCTGAAGCAGGGCCTGGCCGGTATGGGATCTTCCCGTTCCTCGAGCCGCTATATCGCCTTCTTCGGCCGTGTGATGTACAACTACCAAGAGAAGTACCTGGCATCGGTCTCGCTGCGCCGCGACGGTTCTACCCGGTTCGGAAAGGACCACAAGTGGGGCTGGTTCCCTGCCGTGAGCCTGGGCTGGCGCATCAACCAGGAGGAGTGGATGAAGGGCCTCAACTGGCTCTCCGACCTCAAGCTCCGCGCCGGATTCGGCGTGACGGGCAACCAGGACTTCTCCAACTACAAGTCACTGATGCTCATGAAGAGCAGTACGATGTTCTTCTATAACGGCGAGTGGATCAATTCCTACGCACCGGCCTCCAACGAGAACCCGAACCTGGGCTGGGAGCGCAAGAACGAGTTCAACGTCGGTGTCGATTTCGCCTTTCTGGACAACCGGATCGGCGGTACCCTCGATTACTACTACCGCCTGACCACCGACCTGCTCTATGACTACTCCGTCCCCGTGCCGCCGTATGATTACGACACCATCTTTACCAATGTGGGCTCCATCAGCAACAAGGGTCTCGAACTGACCCTCTTCGGAACCCCCGTCAAGAAGAAGGACCTCGAGTGGAACGTCAACTTTACGGCTGCCGGCAACCGGAACAAACTCATCAAATTCAAGAATGAGGAGTTCAAGGGAGCTGAATACAAGGTAGCCCGGATCAATTCCCCGATTGACGTATACAGCCAGCGTCTGGTGGAAGGAGAGAGCCTCGGCCAGTTCTACGCCCCGATCTTCGACCATGTGGATCCGGTCACCGGCCGCGACGTCCTCAAGGACGAGATTGCCGGCGGTGTGGTGGAGCCGCGCTGGAGCCGGATCGGAACCGCCTATCCGTTCGCTACGCTGGGCCTGGGCAACTCCGTGCGCTGGAAGAACCTCTCCGTCAGCTGCTCGTTGCGTGCCGCCCTCGGCGGAAAGGTCTTCAACTCCTACCGTGCCTTCTACGAGAACATCAATTACATCGGCCTCAAGAACATCCTGGCTTCCTGGCTGGATGATCCCACCTTCCTGGGCGCGATCACCTATTCCACGAAGTATATCGAGGATGCCACCTATCTCAAACTTGACAACCTGACGGTCTCCTACAACATCAAACCGGAACAGTCGCTTGTCAAGAACATCCGCCTCTACCTGACGGGCCAGAACCTCCTCTGCCTGACCGGCTACAAGGGGGTCGATCCCGAAGTATCCCTCTCCGGCCTCGCTCCGGGTATCGAGGGCACCAGTTATTATCCGAGAACCCGCGTCTTTACGCTGGGCGTCAATGTAACCTTATAAATCCGGAATGTCATGAAAAAGCATATTTATCTGATTGGCGTGTTGGCCGCGTTGCTTTGCGGCTGCACGAACCTCGACGAGGAGATCTATTCCAGCATTCCGAAAGATCAGTTCTTCACCAACGAAGAGGCCTTCGCCAAGTATTCGGCACGCGCGTACAGTACGCTGCAGGCCTGGGCAACCGAGCAGAGCCTCTGGACGCTGATTATTCAGCTGACCAATGAAATCGTCGCTCCGCTCAATCCGGACGGCGCCTGGGCGGACGAACGCTACGGGGAACTGCAGTTCCACAACATTCCTTCTTCCAACAAACTGCTGCGTCTGGGCTGGGAGTACTGCTTTGACGGAATCGCTGCCTGCAACGACGTGCTGGACAAGGTGGAGGATGCCGCCGACTTCCCGGGCAAAAGCAAGATCGTAGGGGAGATGAAGGTGCTGCGCGCCTACTACTACCTGATGGCGATCGACGGATGGGGCAATGTGCCGTTCTCCATTTCCAAGAAGGACAAGACCTACCCGCCGCAAAAGGACCGCGCCTTTATGTTCAATTTCATCGAAACTGAAATCAAGGAGAATGTGGCGAATCTGTCGAAGGAGCGTTCGATGGCTACCTACGGCCGTGTCACGCAGGGTTTTGCATACGGTCTTCTGGCCAAGCTCTACCTCAACGCACAAGTGTGGATCGGCACCGAAAAATGGACGGAGGCGCTTGCCTGCTGCGATTCCGTGATGCAATCCGGTCAGTACCAGATCATCGATGACTACAAGGATAATTTCGCCGTGAAAAATGAGAATACGGCGGAAGGTATCTTTGCGATTCCCTACAGCACCATCTACACCAAATCCGACCACAATGCCTTCATTATCTACATGTTGACCCTTCCGGCCAACATGGTCAAACCGGCTCCGGCATTGCTGGATCCGGAGGCCCAAGCCTCTCCTGTTTACAGCCTGGCCTGGAATGTCAACAAGGATCCCTGGGACGGTTTCGTGGCCGATCCGGACTTCTTTGCCTCCTACGATCCGGCCGATACCCGCAAGGCGGACACCTGGATCTATGGCCAGCTGAAAGACCTGGAGGGCAATGACCTCTACATTGATTTGGGCGCAGGATATGTCCCTTATGTGATTGACGGCGCGATGGATGAAAGCGTCTATACCAACCGCCGCACCGCCCTGCAGGGCGCCCGTATCGGCAAATGGCCCTACCAGAGCGATGGTCTGCTGACCGGCGGCCAGGTAAGCATGGACAACGATTTCTACCTGATGCGCTATGCCGACATCGTGCTGATGCGTGCCGAGGCCCTCTTGCGCCTGAACCGGAAGGAAGAGGCCGCAGGAATGCCCGAACTGGTCAAAATCCGGACGCGTGCGGGTCTCCCGAAGCTGACGGTAGACGATATGACGCTGGATAACCTCTACCTGGAGCGCATGCATGAGCTGGCGCTCGAAGGCTGGCAGCGCCAGGATATGATCCGTTTCGGCAAGTACCTGAACGCCTGGTGGAACAAACCGGCCAAGGATGAAAAGGACCTTCTGCTGCCGATTCCTTCCACCGCCCTCGCTTCCAATCCGAACCTGACCCAGAACCCGAAGTAACATGAAAAAAACAGCATTTCTGCTGCTCGCACTGGGCATCCTCTTCTCCTGCACGCTCAAGGTGCAGGAGAAGGAGATCTCCTACGACGAGCTGCGCGACAAGATTGCCGGCGCCTGGCTGGGCCAGATGGTCGGCAATATCTACGGACTTGAATATGAGAACGATTTCGTGGATGAGCCCGGACCGGACGGCCCCTTCACCTTCGAGAAATCGATGACCAAGATGGCGGCCGTGGACGGCGCCTTTTCCGACGACGACACCGACGTGGAGTACATCTATTTGCTGATGATGGAAAAGTACGGGGTGGAACCCACCTATGCGCAGATGCGCGAGGGATGGATGTACCACATCCGCGACCGCGTCTGGCTGGCCAACCGCGCCTCGCTGGGCCTGATGCACTATGGCCTCACGCCGCCCTTCACCGGGGATATGCGCTACAATCCGCACTGGTTCCAGATTGATCCCCAGCTGATCAACGAGATCTGGAGCTACACGGCACCCGGCATGCCGGCCTATGCGGCAGGCATTTCCGAGTGGGCGGCCCGCATCACCAGCGACAGCTGGGCGACCTCGCCGACCGTGGTTTACGGCGTGATGTATGCCGAAGCCTTCTTCGAGAAGGATCTCCGCAAGCTGATTGAGCACGCTATCAGCTATCTTCCCAAGAATGACCGTTATGCACAGACTGTCCGCGAATGCCTCGCGCTCTACGACCGCTATCCCGACGACTGGCGCGCCGCCCGCAAGGCCATTGCCGACAAGTACTGGTTCAACGAACCGTCCGTGACCAAGACCATCTGGAACGCCAACCTCAACGGCGCGATGGGCATCCTCTCGATGCTCTACGGCGGGGGAGACTTCGAAAAGACCCTCAACGTGGGCTGCGCCCTCGGTTTCGATGCCGACAACCAGACGGCTACCGTCTGCGGCATCCTGGGCGTGATCGGCGGCCAGGCATGCGTTCCAACGGAGTATTCGATTGCCTTCCCGCACTGGACCAAGCCCTTCAACGACCGGTACATCAACGTGACGCGCTATGACATGCCGGATGCGTCGATCGAAGATATGATCGACCGCACCGTGGCGCTCGCCGTCCAGGTGGTGGAGGCCCGCGGCGGCCGCACCGTCGAACGGGACGGTAAGAAGTACCTGGTGATCAACACCAAGGCGGATTTCAACCCGCCGATGGAGTTCTGCGTAGGGCCCGAGCCGCGCATCGTCTGCGGGGAAAAGGTAAACTACGATTTCAGCTGCGTGACCAATGCCCGCTATGACTGGAAGATGGTCGGCGGCACCCTCCCGAAGGGGCTGAAGTTCCGTCGCGGCCACCTGAGCGGCGTGACGACCGAGGTGGGGGAATTCCCCATCCGGCTCTCGCTGAGCAACGGCAAGGAGACCCTCGAGAAGGACTTCAACCTGATTGTCCGCGGCCGCAACATCGCCCCGAAGGGCCACGTGATCGCCTCCGCCAGGGAGACCAACTTCGCGGTGCTCGACTCCTGCTGGACCACCAATTCCCATTCCTATTATGCCCGGAGCGTCGATGTGATTGCCGACGGCATCCTGGACGGGGAGGGCTCCTGCTTCTATTCGCTCACCGAGAAGTCCAACGCCCCCAAGGTGGACTGGTTCGGCTACGAGTGGGATGAGCCGGTCACCGTCGATCTGGTGTCGTTCCACTACGGCTGTCTCGAAGAGTTCGGTGGCTGGTATTCCGACATGTGGGTAGAATACCGGAATCCGTTCGGGGACTGGCAGCGGCTCAACACGGTGGTTCATCCGGCGCTCCCCGAGAGCGATATTGTGTTTATCCAGCCGCACTTTGCCGAGTTCCTCTTCTTCTTCAACCCCGTGCGCACGACCGGCATCCGCGTGATCGGCCACGACAAGGTGCAGGAGCACTGGAACAAGTATACGAAGAATGTCTCCTCGTTCATCTCCGTCTCGGAGGTTCAGGTTTACGAAGCACCCGAAACATCTGAAGCGCAATGAAAAAAGTTTTGATACTCCTGCTTGCAGCCTGCTGCTGCGCAGCCTGTGCGCCGAAACAGCCCGCCGAGGTAACCCTTTCCAAGGAGGCGCTGCTGAATAAGATCAAGGGCGGCTGGGCCGGCCAGACCATCGGTGTGGTCTTCGGCGCGCCGACCGAGTTCAAGTTTACCGGTACCACCATCCAGGATTATCAGCCGATTCCCTGGGGAGATGGGTATGTGAAGTACTGGTGGGACAAGAAGCCCGGCCTCTTCGACGATGTGTACAACGACCTGACCTTCGTGGAGGCCTTCGAGCAGATGGGCCTCGACTGCAGCGCGGATTCGCTGGCGCTGCGCTTCGCCTACGCCGACTATCACCTGGCCCATGCCAACCAGGCAGGACGCTACAACATCCGCCAGGGCATCATGCCGCCGCTTTCGGGCTACTGGAAGAACAATCCGCATGCGGATGACCTGGATTTCCAGATCGAGGCGGACTTTATCGGCCTGATGGCCCCGGGTATGCTGCCCAAGGCGCTGGAGATCGCCTCCCGCGTGGGGCATATCATGAACAGCGGTGACGGTTTTTACGGAGGCGCCTTTGTGGCCGGCCTCTACAGCGCCGCCTTCATCTGCAACGATCCGGCCCGGATTCTGGACATGGCCCTCGCGCCCATTCCCAAGGAGAGCACCTTCTACCAGTGTGTGGACGAAGTCCGCAAGCTGCACCGGAAGTATCCGAACGACTGGGAGCAGGCCTGGTTCGAGCTGCACAAGAAGTGGAACCGCGATGTAGGCTGTCCGAAAGGGGTTTTCCTGAGCTTCAACATCGACGCCAAGATCAACTCCGCCTATGTGGCGATGGGTCTGCTCTACGGCGGCGGCGATTTCTCCCGTTCGCTGGAGATCGCTACCCGCTGCGGGCAGGATTCGGATTGCAATCCGGCCACGGTAGGCGGCGTGCTCGGCGTGATGCTGGGCTACGACCGGATTCCTGCCTTCTGGCGGGAGCCGCTCTCCGAGATCTGGGACAGCGATTTCGAAGGCACCGACGTCTCGCTGGCCAAAGGATCGCAGTACTCGTTCAACCAGGCCCTGGCGCTGATTGAAGGCGAGGGGGGAGCCGTTCGGGAAACGGAGGTCACCATCCCGGTCCAGACTCCGGACGTGCTGCCGCTCGAGCAGAACTTCACGGACACCTGGCCGCTCTTCAGGGAGCGCAAAGACTGCTGGATGAAAGACACTTACACGTTCGATTTTTCCGGCAACGGCTTTGTTATCTGGGGCAATCTGGTCTGCACGCGCAGCATCACCCCGGATTACGCCCACCGCGTCTCCATCAAACACATCGGTTCTGAGGTCTTTGCCCTGGCCGAGCCCGACGATCCGTATGTGGCCCGCATCGAGGTTTGGATCGACGGCGTTCTGGACCAGGTCAGCGTGATGCCCATGAAGAACACCGAGCGCAAGCTGGAGCCCGCCTGGAAGTACTGTATGGACGAAGGTCGCCACACGGTAACCCTCAAGTGGCTCAACCCGCACAAGGATTACCTGCTGCGCATCAATGACATTATGTATTACAGCGAGAAACCGAATACGGACCGCTTTTACCACAATTAGCCATGAAAAGAGTATTGACCCTCGCCCTGATGGCCACCGCGCTGATTTCGGCCACCTCGTGCCGTCAGAAAGCGATTCCCTACGGAAGCAGCGTAACAATCGACCAGGCGACACTGACGGACAAGATCAAGGGAGGCTGGTTCGCCCAGACGATCGGCTGCACCTACGGCGGCCCCACCGAATTCAAATTCAAGGGCGGCCTGCTGCAGGATGAGATGCCGATCATCTGGTACGACGACTATATCTATGATACCTTTATCGAGGATCCCGGTCTCTATGACGATGTCTATATGGACCTGACCTTCCTGGAGGTGATGGCGGAAAAAGGAATCGAGGCCCCCGTGGAGTACTTTGCGGAGTCCTTCGCCCACGCGCCCTACAAACTCTGGCATGCCAACCAGGCCGCCCGCTACAACATCCTGAACGGGATTCCGGCACCGGCCTCCGGCCACTGGAAGAACAATCCGCACGCGGATGACATCGATTTCCAGATTGAGGCGGACTTTATCGGCATGATGACCCCGGGCCTGCCCAACACGGCTTCTGAGATTTCCGACCGGATCGGCCACATCATGAACTATGGGGACGGCTGGTACGGCGGCGTCTTCACGGCGGCGATGTATTCGCTGGCCTATGTCTGCGACGACATTCCGACCGTGGTCCGCGAAGCCATCCGAACCATTCCCGAAGGGACCAAGTTCCGCGCCTGCATCGAGGATGTGCTGCGCTTCTGGAAGAAGTACCCCCGCGACTGGAAGCGCTGCTGGTTCGAAGTGGACCAGCGCCACGCCTACGATATCGGCTGCCCGGAAGGGGTGTTCAACGGTTTCAATATCGACGCGCGCATCAATGCGGCCTATGTCGTGATTGGCCTGCTCTACGGCGAAGGGGACTTCCTCCGGACGATGGATATTGCCACCCGCTGCGGCCAGGATTCCGACTGCAATCCGGCTTCCGCGGCCGGCATCCTCGGTGTCATGTATGGCTACAATGCCATTCCTGACGCGTTCAAGGGCGGAATTGCCCGCATCGAGGACCTGCCATTCCCGTACACGACGCTGAGCCTCAACACCGCCTGCGAGAAGAATCTCACGCTGCTCAGGCAGGCGGTCGAAGCCTCCGAAGGCGGCCTGGTGGAGGAGGGGGGCATCACCGTTCGCCTCCAGCGCCCGGAGCCGGTCCGCTTCGAGCAATCCTTTGAGGGATTGAAGCCCGTGAGCAAGACTGTTCTGAAAAAGACGCTTACAAAAGATATTTTGCTTACTTTTGTAGGAAATTCCATCGTGGTGGAAGGAAGCGTGATCAAGACCGGACACGATGATTCCGACTACCGGGCACAGGTGAGCGCCTATATAGACGACGAACTGGTCTCCCGATTCGAGATGCCGTTCGACTATATCGTCCGCAAGTACGAGATCTTCTCGACCTACTGCCTGGAAAGCGGAAACCACACGCTCCGGCTGGTGCTTGAGAATCCCCACCGGGATTATGCGATTAACGTCCAGGAAATGGTAGTTTATGATAAAGAATAGGTTTTCCCTCCTTCTGGCCACGCTGCTCTGCGTGGTTTCCACCTGCGCCTGCGGGGGTGACAAGCCGGCTCCGGAGCCGGAGTTTATCCGCTACAACAGCGGCCTGTCCATGCAGAGCCAGATCTTCAAGCCCGGACAGCCCTATGCGGTTCCCTACGACATCCTGCTTCCGGCGGATTACGTGAGCAACCCGGAGCGCCGCTATCCGGTGGTCTATCTCCTGCACGGCTACGGCGACAACAACTCCTCATGGAACGGGCAGTGGATGCAGGGCGCTGCCAAGATTATGCGCATGGAGGAGGACGGCAAGATCGAGCCGATGATCTACGTCTGCCCGATGGGCTGGAATACCTATTACTCCAACTATTACGACGGCTCGCTCCGCTACATGGATATGTTTATCCAGGAGCTGATTCCCCATATCGACAGCAAGTACCGCACGATTGCGGACCGGAACCACCGGGCCGTCGTCGGGTATTCGATGGGCGGATTCGGCGCCATGGTGCTGCCGATGAAGCATCCGGAGATGTTCTCCGTTTCCGTACCCCTGAGCATGTCCTTCCGCACCGACGCGCAGTATATGGCCGAGTCCCAAAGTGGCTGGAACAACCAGTGGGGCAAGATCTTCGGCGGCGTAGACCAGTCCGGTGCGGGGCGGATTACGGAATACTACAAGCAGCATTGTCCGCTCTATCAGTTCGTTCCGGAAAACAAGACCGCCCTCTCGCAGGTGAACTGGTTCCTGACGTGCGGCGACAACGAAGAACAGTTGCTCGTGGCCAACGACGAGCTGCATCAGCTTTTGATGCGGAACGGTTATGCCCACGAGTTCCGGGTCGGTGAGGGCGGACACTCCTCCTCCTACTGGCGTCCGGCCCTGGACGAGGCGCTGCCTTACATCCAGCACTGTTTCGCCGGCGGCGGCCCCTGGACCTATTCCAATGTCTATGTGAGCGTACCCGATGTTCAGTTTGAGTCCGACGGCGTATTCCTTTCGCGGGCCTTCAAAGAGAGCGGTTCGCAGGAAGGAACGGCCATCTATCTGGTCCACAACGGCCTTGAGCAGGCACAGGTCCGCAAGATGGCGGCCGTCCTGCAGGGGGCACGCGACTCCAAGCGCTTCGCAATCCTGCCCTGCGACCTGACGCAGCAGGACCTCGAACACTGGATCTCCGATTATGCCACCCGCTACCTGGTGGGCGGAACGCCCGCCAGCCGCTGTGCCGTGGCGGTGGGAGAGGCCGGAAGACAGGTATACGCGCTGCAGGAGGAATTCGGTTCCCTCTACTTTGAAAGCGCTACCCTGGCGGATGATCCCGCCACGATTACCCCCGTCAAGGGCAAGTTCTATTATATGGGACAGAACGACGAGGGAGCCTGCTACAGCCAGATCGGCGCCCTCTACAAGGCCTGCCGGCTGCTCTACGCCAGCAAGAGTGAAATCACGATGTTTGAATACCGTTGCCGCAACTATACGGGCGATCCGGAGATGGATCTGCTGCAGGGGATGCAGGCGATGGTTTCCTGTATGAAATACTAACCAACTTTTTAATAACCAACCTATTTAACCAAACATTTTTTATGAAAAAGATTTTTGCATTTTTCGCATTTGCGGCTGCAGTTCTCTCCTTTACCGCTTGCGGCGGCGATGAGGCTACTTCCAAGTATCGCATCGCAACCTTCTCGGATGACTGGGACACCTGGACCTACACCTACGACGCAGAAGGTAAGGTCAGCAAGATCGTCCGTGGCGAAAACGACCGCGTTTACGAGTTCAACTACAGCGGTACGACCGTCACCATCAAGTACACCAAGGGTGGCGAGCAAAAGCATGACATCGTCATGACGCTCAATGAGAACGGCTACTGCACGAAGTTCGTCGACGAGTACGAAGACGAGTTCACCTACACCTATGACGCAAACGGCTTCATCACTTCCGTCAAGAAGTTCGATGACCTGAAGTCCAATGTCACCATCGAAAACGGCAACATCACCAAGTGGTCGAAGTTCGAAGGCGAGACGGTGTATGAGAAGATCCACACCTATGGCAAAGAGAAGAACGTCAGCGGTATCCACAACATCTACGCTGAATTCGGCGCAGGCCGTTTCTTCCGCGAGACCGGCCTCTTCGGCAAGGGAACCGAACTGCTCTGCACCACCAACCAGTGGGACTACTCCCAGGATCCTTCCCAGCTGAACTACGAGTACGACGAGAACGGCAACATCAAGCAGGAAATCAAGTCCTTCCCGACCAAGCCGGACAGCAAGGTTGAGAACTTCTACTACACCTGGGAAACCAAAAAGTAACAAAAAATTTGCATCATTCATCATCCTTTCCTACATTTGTGGCAGAAATGAAAATGATACAGGCAAATAACAACTGGTGGCGCACTTGCAGATTCCCTCTGTAAGTCGCTGCGTTGTATTTGTATTGGAGGTGGCAACCGACTTACAGGTTGCCACCTCTCTTTTTTTTACGCGTTGATATACCTTATTCTTTATTAATACCACATCCGTTATGAAACAGAAAAAGTACTTGTTGCCGGAATCCGAGATTCCCACCCACTATTTCAACATCCAGGCCGTGATGCCCAACAAGCCGCTCCCGTTCCTGAATCCGGCTACCCATCAGCCGCTCTCCGCCCAGGATCTTTATCCCATCTTCTGCAAGGCCTGCGCCGACCAGGAAATGAATCAGACGGATGTCTGGATTCCCATTCCGGAAGAGGTCCGGCAGCAGTATGCCGCCTATCGTTGCACGCCGCTGGTGCGCGCCTATGAACTGGAGGAGGCGCTCGGCACGCCGGCCCACATCTATTTCAAGAATGAGAGCGTGAGCCCCGCCGGCTCGCATAAGCTCAATTCCGCCTTGGCACAGGCTTATTATGCAAAAGAACAGGGAATTACCAATATCACGACTGAAACAGGCGCAGGGCAGTGGGGAGGCGCGCTTTCCTACGCCGCCAAGAAGTTCGGCATTGACTGCGCCGTCTATATGGTGAAGATCAGCTACGAGCAGAAGCCTTACCGACGCAGTATCATGCAGACCTTTGGCGCGGCCATTACTGCTTCGCCCTCGATGTCCACCCGTGCCGGCAAGGATATCCTGACCGTCAACCCGAATGACAAGGGGTCGCTGGGCTGTGCCATCTCGGAAGCCATCGAACTGGCCGTCTCCACGCCCAACTGTAAGTATGCGCTGGGCTCCGTGCTGAACCACGTCTGCCTGCACCAGACGGTGATTGGCCTGGAGGCTGAAAAGCAGATGGAACTGGCCGGAGAGTATCCCGATATCGTGATTGCCTGCTTCGGCGGCGGCTCGAACTTCTCCGGAATCGCCTATCCCTTCATGCGCCACAATATCCTGGAGGGTAAAAAGACCCGTTTTATCGCAGCTGAACCCTGTTCCTGTCCGAAACTGACGCAGGGCAAGTTCGAGTATGACTTTGGCGACGAGGCCGGCATGACGCCGCTACTTCCGATGTTTACGCTCGGGCACTCCTTCAAGCCGGCGTCCATTCATGCCGGCGGCCTGCGCTACCATGGTGCAGGTGTGATTCTCTCCCAACTCATGAAGGACGGCTACATGGAGGCGGTGGATATCGAACAGCTGGATTCGTTCAAAGCAGGCGTGCTGTTCGCTCAGACCGAGGGTATTATCCCGGCTCCCGAGTCCTGCCATGCGATTGCCGCCACGATTCGGGAGGCTCTCAAGTGCAAGGAGACCGGTGAGAAGAAGACCATCCTCTTCAATCTGTCTGGCCACGGATTCGTGGATATGTCGGCCTATGACAGTTATTTCTCCGGCGAAATGCAGAACTACCACGTCAGTCAGGAGGACCTCGCGCGGTTTATCAAGAGTGCTGATGCGCTGAATCAGTAATTGTATTTCTCCCAGAGGGTTTTCAGACGCCTGCGAAGTTCTTCTTCGCGGGCGTTTTTGCCGGGGTCGTAGAACTTGGTGCCGGTAAGGCCATCCGGGAGAAACTCCTGATCCACGAAATTTCCCTCGAACGCATGGGCGTATTTGTAATCCTTGCTGTAACCCAGTTCCTTCATCAGTTTGGTGGGGGCGTTGCGCAGGTGCAGCGGCACGGGACGCGGCGCAGCGGTGGCATTCACCTCAGCAAGGGCCGCGTCGATGGCGCAGATGGCCGAATTGCTCTTGGGCGAGGTAGCCAGGTAGATGCAGGTCTCCGCCAGGATGATGCGCGCCTCCGGCATGCCGATCTGGTGCACCGCATCGAAGCAGCTCTGGGCCAGCAGGGCCGCGTTGGGATTGGCCAGCCCCACGTCTTCCGAGGCCAGAATCAACATTCTGCGGGCAATGAAGAGGGGATCTTCGCCTCCGGCAATCATGCGGGCCATCCAGTAGATGGCGCCGTTGGGATCGCTGCCGCGGATGCTCTTGATAAAGGCCGAGATCACATCGTAGTGCTGTTCGCCGTTCTTGTCGTAGAGGGCGATGTTCTCCTGCAGGCAGTCGATGACCGTCTGGTTGTCGATCGTAATCTCCGGCGCATCGTCCGGGAAGGAGGAGATGACGATCTCCAGCACGTTGAGCAGCCGGCGTGCATCGCCGCCGCTGAAGCGGAAGATTGCCTCCTTTTCCTTAAGAGTTATATTTCTGGATTTCAGATAGTTATCCTGCTTTACGGCGCGCTCCAGCAGGGTGTCCAAATCGCTCATTTCCAGCTCTTTGAGCACATAAACCTGGCAACGGGAGAGGAGGGGAGTGATGACCTCGAAGGAGGGATTCTCGGTGGTAGCGCCAATCAGGGTAATGGTTCCGCTGTCTACGGCACCGAGCAGGGCATCCTGCTGTGCCTTGTTAAACCGGTGAATCTCATCGATAAAGAGAATCGGGGCGTGGGTGGCGAACATCCGGCCGGCCTTGGCCCGCTCGATGACTTCCCGCACGTCCTTGACGCCGGAGGAGACGGCGGAGAGCGTATAGAACTCGCAGCCGGTTTCAGCGGAAATGATGCGCGCCAGCGTAGTTTTTCCTACGCCCGGAGGGCCCCAGAGAATAAACGAGGAGATATTGCCGGATTCAATCATCTTGCGAATCACGGCGCCGGGACCTACGAGATGCCGCTGGCCGACATAGTCGGCGAGGGTCTTGGGGCGCAGGCGCTCCGGAAGGGGAATCATAGGTTTATCGATGTTGGGTGCCATGGTGGCTACTTAACATAATATAAATTGTGTTAAAAATGCGGAGGATTCGGGATTCAGTCTCTTTCCCGCTTCTTTAACTGCTTGACAATCTTCTTTATAATAATGTCTATGGACGTATCAGGTTCGATAATATTGTAGCTTTCCCAGAAATTATCGTCCGTAAAATCGGAAACGCGCTGCGAAAGCTTGTCGGAAAATTTGATCTTGCTCTCTGCGGGAATCGCCTTCTCCTTCAGACTCCGGTCCGTGACGGCCAGTTCCGAGGTAATGCTGTAATGCGTCTTGAGCAACGCGTATTTCCGCTTCGTATCGATCCGGATGCAGATCCGGGCGTAATCGTAGTACCACAACCCGCCGAGATTCTTGTAATTGACGACATATTCGGCCGAGAGTACGTCGATGCGCGTTCTCAGCGGTTTCTTCTTGATGAAGATCTGCGTGGCGTCCTCACGGCCTTCCACATTCATGTTCATCTCCACGCGGCCGATTGCCAGCGATTCTGCGTCAATATAGAGTCTGCCGCGGAACCATATTTCGTCGATGCCCGGCTTCTGGTCGAAACTGACCACGTAAAACAGCTTGTCGTCCAGCATTTCCGTCTGTTCCAGGCGGAAATCGTAGTACTTGAACATCTCGGCCTGGGCCACGCCGCAGAACGGATTCCGGGCCTGATCCACGGCCAGCGAGCCGATCACGCCGCCCTGGTACTGGATCAGCAGCGTATCCGAGGCGTCGTAATTGACGCTGCCGCGGCCCTTGTAGATGCCGGCCCGGTCCGCGCCAAAGCCATGATAAGCGGCCTTATTGATGTCTATAATCGCCTCATTCAATGATAGATACTTGGTGTCTCCCTTGCGGATCATCTCGCGGTAGAAGGCCGTCAAGCCCATCTTTTCCTGCGGATAGTTGAACCGTACGCGGGAAAAGGCCGTCGCCACCAGCTCCTCGGCATCCATCGCCTTGATGGTGGCGGGATCCAGCGTCAGAGAAACCGGTATCATTCGGATTGTCAATGGTTTATCAGCACTCGTTCCGGCAAATTCGCTGACGGGCTTAACCGTCTGTGCATAGCCCAGGTGGCTGATTGAGAGCTTTTCTCCGGCGTCGGCGGCCGGGATTTTCAGGGTAAAAACGCCTTCGGAATTGGTGATATTCGAGAGATGGGTCTCGCTGAGCGTCACGGAGGCATAGGGCAACGGACGTCCGGTGCGGTTGTCAATCACGCGTCCGGCGACCGTCAGGAACCCGCCCGCCTCCTGAGCTGGAAGCAACTGGCTCGCAAGCAGCAGGATTACAGACAGAAAGATGGTGAATCGTTTCATTTGTCGCTGGATTTTGCATTTTCAACAAAGATACGTTTTTTTATTGGTTATCTTTGCAAGGCGAAACCCTTTTTTCAATGAGTCGAAAACCCAAGCCCTTTCTGCCGAATGTTGCCATCGAAGCGGTGGCTGCGGAAGGCAACTCGCTCGCACACGTGAATGGAAAAGTATTGTTCGTTTCCGGAACGATGCCGGGCGATATCGTTGACGTACAGGTAAATAAAGTGCGAAAAGGCTACATGGAGGGCTATGTGGTGAAGATGATTCAACCCTCTGCGGACCGCATCGCCCCCTTCTGCCGCCATTTCGGCGTATGCGGCGGCTGCTCCTGGCAGTTCCTGCCCTACCCTCAGCAACTGGCCTTCAAGCGGCAGCAGGTGGAGGATCAGCTGATCCGGATCGGCCATCTGCAGGTGCCGGAGGTCCTCCCCACCCTAGGCTCTGAACGGACCACGGAGTATCGCAACAAACTGGAATTCACCTTCTCCCGGAGACGCTGGGTGCTGACCGGAGAAGATCCGGAGGCCCTCTCGGACGAGCAGCGGCTCGGATTGGGATTTCACGTCGCGGGATTTTTCGACAAGGTCCTGGATATCGAACACTGCCATCTGCAGGCAGAACCATCGAATACCATCCGGCTCTTTATCAAGCAATACGCCATCCAGCACGGGCTCTCCTTCTTTGATTTGCGCGAGCAAAAGGGCTTTTTGCGCAATCTGACGGTCCGGACCACCTCCACCGGGGAAGTGATGCTTCTGGTGGCGTTCGGCCCCGAGGCGCTCGAAAAAGGGGCAAAAAAGCGGATGATGGACCTGCTCGATGCCATCCAGGCGCGTTTTCCGGAGATTACCTCGCTCTATTACGCCATCAATCCCAAGTGCAACGATGCCCTGGGCGACCTCCCCTGCACGCTCTACGCCGGCAACGAGGCGGTCTATGAGCAGATGGAGAACCTGCGTTTCAAGATCGGCCCCAAATCGTTCTATCAGACCAACTCGGCACAGGCCTACCGGCTCTACTCCGTGGTGCGGGACCGGGTGCGGAACGCTTGTTTACAATTGTATAATAATGGCGCTGGAGAGGCCTGCAAGCCGGTTGTTTACGATCTCTATACCGGTACCGGAACCATCGCCCTCTTCCTCTCCGCCCTGGCGGAAAAGGTGGTCGGCATTGAATATGTACCCGAGGCCATCGAAGATGCCAAGGTCAACGCGGCGGTAAACGGCATTACCCATGCCGAATTCGTGGCCGGCGACATGAAGGATATCCTGACGGCGGACTTCATCGCCGCCCATGGGCAGCCCGATATCGTGGTTCTGGATCCTCCCAGGGCCGGTATTCACCCGGATGTGGCGCAGGTGCTGCTGACGGCTGCGCCGAAGCACATGGTCTATGTGAGCTGCAATCCGGCCACCCAGGCGCGCGACCTGGCCCTCTTCGCCCCGGAATACGAGATTGACTTTGTTCAACCGGTGGATATGTTTCCCCACACAACCCACGTGGAAAACGTGGTCAGCCTGCATAGAAAATGATCCGACTCTATACGCTCACTTCCGATCTCCACAGCGAGATGATGGCCGATGCGGCCGCAGAACCCTTTGTACAGGGCGTTGAAACGGCGCTTGGCGAACGTTTTTGCCTGCGGGGCGCAGATTTTACGGATTATGGCAGCGCCGGAGCGACTGACCTGATTTATGTCCGCACCGGCGGCACGGAAGGGCTTTTCAAGCAGGTATTCTGTGCGGAGGAGCCCACGCCCCGAATCCCCGGCGGCGCGCCCGTCCGGCTGTTGACCAGCGACGAAAGCAATTCCCTGGCCGCCTCGATGGAGATCCTCTCCTTTTTGCGGCTCTATGGCCTTCCCGGCGAGATTCTGCACGGTTCCCCCGCCGAGATTGCCGCGCGTCTGCAAGGCAGTGCCCCCTGCCCTTCCACTACCCTTCATCGCCCGATGGGCCACAACCGGGTGCTCGCCGGCCAGCGTTACGGCGTAGTCGGCCGTCCCTCGGACTGGCTCATCAGCAGCGACGTAGATTACGCAAAGGCCGCCGAAGTCCTGGGCGCTGAGCTGATAGATATCGATATCGAAGAATTGATTAGCCTGTGGAAGGATTCAGCCGCGTCAGGGCGAGGAGATTCCGCTGAGGCGGAACTCGCCGAAGGCTCTTTCCGTTCCGCCGGGCGGAACTCCGATGCCTCAGCGGCGGAACGCTTGGGCCTCAAGCCGCTGAACCGGCCGAAGTTCGGCCGACCGATCCCGGAAGCGGAGTTCGAAAAGGTGCTCCGCGTGTACCAATGCCTGCATATTCTCGTTGACAAATACCGGCTCAGCGGCCTGACGCTGCGTTGCTTCGACTTGTTGACGGCAATCGGCACAACCGGCTGCCTGGCGCTCTCCCTCCTGAACAGCCATCAAATAGTCGCAACCTGCGAGGGGGATATTCCCGCCATGCTGACGATGGCTGTGGCCCGGCAGGCGGCTGGAACCCCGGGCTTTCAGGTCAATCTGTCGAAGATTACGGGAGACGACCTGCTCTTCGCCCACTGCACCGTGCCCGTCGATCTGGTGGAAGATTATTGCTTTGATACCCATTTCGAGTCCGGAATCGGGGTCGCCCTCCACGGGGAATTCCGCCGCGGCCCGTTCACCCTGTTCAAGATCGGAGCCCGGCTGGACGCCTTTGTCGCAGAAGATGTGCTTCTGACGTCCAACCAGTATGAGGACCGCCTCTGCCGCACCCAGGTCCATATCCAGGCGCCGGGACTCCCCGCCTACCTGCTGAACGCCCCGCTAGGCAACCATCACATCCTTCTCCCCGGCCACCACGCACAGGCATTGGCCGCGTTTGTAAAATTCTATGAAGAGCTCTAAACGACTGCTGATTGCACTGATTCCGGTTGCGGTGCTGATTGCACTGCTGGCGATGGATATTGCCATCTTTGGAGCGGATTCCATCCTGGGGGCCTCCCAGGTGGCCTTGCTCTGCGCCGCCGGTGTCTGCGTGGCCCTTTCGATGACGCTCTACAAAACGCCCTGGAAGACCTTCGAGGCCACCATCAAGGAGCATGTGGGCGATGTGGCCACCGCCATCCTGATACTGTTGCTGATTGGGGCGATATCCGGTACCTGGATGATGAGCGGTGTCGTTCCGGCCTTCATCTGCTACGGCCTGAAGATCATCAGCCCCCAGGTTTTTCTGCTGACGGCCTGCGCGTTGTGCGCGATCGTCTCCCTGCTGATCGGCTCCTCCTGGACCACGATCGCCACGGTGGGCGTGGCCCTGCTCGGAATTGGCCGGGCCGAGGGGTTCAGCGACGCCCTGACCGCCGGTGCCATCATCTCCGGCGCCTATTTCGGGGACAAGATCTCGCCCCTCTCCGACACAACGGTGCTGGCCTCCTCCGTGAACCGGGTAGACCTCTTCACCCACATCCGGTATATGTTGTTTACAACGGTACCGTCTATTGTTATCACGCTGATAATCTTTACGATAATTGGCCTCACCCACGGCGGCGCGAACCCGGCGGAGATGGATGACTATGCGGAGATCCTCTCCAACCGGTTCCACATTACGCCGTGGCTTCTGGTTGTTCCCGTGATTGCCGCCATCCTGATCTGGCGCAAGCTTCCGGCCCTGATCGTGCTGGTGCTCTCGTCCCTGACTGCGGCCATTGCCGCCCTGATTTTCCAGCCGGAGGTCATCGCGGAAATCGGAGCCGGTGTCACCGAGGGCTCGCCGGCGAAACTGCTCTTTACCGGTACGGTGGAGACCATTTACAATTCCGTGTCGCTGGAGACCGGCCATGCGGAGGTGAACCAGCTGGTTGCCTCGCGCGGCATGCTGGGAATGCTGAACACCATCTATTTGATTATCTGTGCGATGTGTTTCGGGGCCTGCATGAAGGCCAGCGGCATGATTGCCGACCTGGCCCGGACGCTCGCTCCCCTCACCCGCACGCGGACCGGCCTGGTGGGCTCGACCGTCGTGACGGGAACGGCGCTCAATGGAATCGTATCCGATCAGTACCTCTCCATTATCCTGACGTCCAGCATCTATCGGGAGGCCTTCGAGAAAGGCGGCTACGAAAACCGCCTGCTGAGCCGCAGCGTGGAAGATTCCGCTACGGTGACCTCTCCCCTGATCCCGTGGTCCAGCTGTGGCATGACGCAGGCCACCATCCTGTCGGTTTCCACGCTGGCCTATGCCCCCTTCTGCTTTTTTAACCTGATTTCTCCCCTGATGTCCATACTCGTGGCTGCCATCGGATTCAAGATTGTCCGTACGCCGCAGAATGGGCAGCAGTATTCGCCGCAAACTGCATGAAAACCAAGCTTCTCAGCCGTCTATCGGAACTTTACAAACGTTTCCGCGCCTGGCAGGTAACTCCCCACCGGTTCGTCAATATCGAGCCCGGAGAGCATACCTGCGCCAACTGCAGAAACAAGTATGAGGGCAATTTCTGCCCCGTCTGTGGCCAGAAATACGATATTGAGGCCCGTGTCACCTGGAAATCGGTCAGCCAGGACCTGATGCGCGTCACGGGGCGGGAAACCAGTTCCCTGCTGGGTACCCTCACGCAACTGCTCGGCCGCCCCGGCTACCTGATCAACGACTACATCAACGGCCGCAGGCAGTCGAGTTACTCGCCCGTCAGCATTCTCTTCTTCTTTTCCATCGTGGTGTACATCGAAGAGAGCCTGCTGGGGCACATTCATCTGCAGTCCTACATGGGTGAAGGCGGCGATTTTATGACGCTGGAGGTTCTCTTTCAGTGGCTGGGCCGCCGGCTCGCCTGGCTGATGATCGGCCTGACGGCCTTCCTGATCGTCCCCACCTGGCTGCTTTTCCGGCATGCGCCGCGGAACCCCCGGCACAGCCTGACAGCCGGCATCTACATCCAGTTTTTCATGAGTTCTATCGTCCTGCTGGTGATTTTCATCACGGACCTGACCACCTGGAAACTGGCGTTCCTGATTCCGATTTACTATTACTTTGCCTTCCGGCAGCTCTTTGGATACAGTGTCTGGGGAACGGCGTGGCGCACGCTGCTGATTATTCTCGAGGGGGCTATTCTCGCCCTGATCGTGCTCTTCGGCGCCGCGGTCGTGGTCGGAGATGTGGTCACGATCCGGAATCCCTGGGCCTTTTACATTTCAGCCGTCCTGAAACTGCTGTTGATGAACGGCGTACTCTTACTTGCCGCGTACCTGATCGGCCGTTTTGGGGAGAAGCGGCGCCGTTAAAGGTGCCTGCTCGTTGCTGATCAGGATCTCGCTCTCCTCCAGCTTCATCCGCTTGTTGTAGTAGTCGTGCCTGACGGCTCCTACGCCCCGGGCATACCAGGAATCGAGCCAGAGGTCCACCTTGTTCAGCAATCCCCGCTCTTTCCGGTGTTCCCGGATCACCACGCAGTCATAGGTGCCGGCGGGCGTGGTCAGCCGTTCCTGGCGGAGGACCCGGCGTTCGGTGTAACTCATCCGGTATTTCAGGAGGAAGACCTTGATGATGCTGTGCGAGTCGGGCAGCGTGTCGCCCGGCTGCATCCGGGCCGGGTAAATGCCCGGATCCCCGACGGAAGTGACGCTGACGTGGGGCGCCAGTTTCCGCAGAAAATGCTGCACCCCCTTGTAGAGGTCGGTCATGACCAGGCCGTCCGGCAGAATCCACGCCACGAGTTCCGTGCGGCCGCCCAGCATGGCCCGACCGTCCGCCTTTTTCATTTCAAAACCGTAATGGACGCGGCGGCCCGCATCGGAGGAATCGACCGCCCCCACCGAGATGGTGGTATTCTGCAGGAGGCTGTCACTTCCGGCCAGGTAGCGCTCGTAGTAGAGCACCCGGTCCGCGGTCGTGCAGAAATAGGGATCCTCCGCCGCGGCTTGCCAGGAGCAAAGCGTCAGGAGCGAGAGCGTATAAAGAAGTCGGTTCCAGTGCATATTACAATGCGTTCAGCCGGCTTCCGCGGAGGGTGCGTTGCCAGCGCGTAAAGAGTACGATAGCGGTCAGGACAGCCGCCAGGCCGATCAGGTAGCCCCAGAGCGGCTTCATGCCGAAGGCCGTGGGGGTGATCATCAGGAAAGCGGTGCAGACCCAGGTCATCCAGAGGGCCGGAATCAGCGTGATCCAGAAGGGTTTCCGCTGCAGCGTGAGGTAAACCGTCAGCGCCCAGAGCGTGAAGACCGAGAGGGCCTGGTTGGACCAGCCGAACCAGCCCCAAATCATTTCGAATCCACCCGCGTCGTTCATCTGCCACAAAAGCAGCGCGAAGACCAGCGCAAAGAGCGGAATGCAGATATAGAGCCGCTTGCGGACGGTTTTCTGCTCGAGATGCAGGAAGTCTGCGATAATCAGGCGAGCGCTGCGCAGGGCCGTGTCTCCACTGGTAATCGGGGCAGCCACGACGCCCAGCAGGGCCAGGACGCCGCCGAAAACGCCCAGCCAGTTGCGGCAGACCAGATTGACGATGGCGGGCGCACTGCCCAGGGCTGCTTCTCCGCCCGGAATGAGCTGGAAGGCGGGCTCCGGCTTGCCATAGAAGAAGTAGCTGGCCACAGCCGCCCAGATCAGCGCAACGATACCTTCGGTAATCATGGCGCCGTAGAAAATGGGTCTTCCCTGCTTTTCACGGGTGATGCAGCGTGCCATCAACGGGCTCTGCGTGGCATGGAAACCGCTGATTGCACCGCAGGCAATCGAGATGAAGAGGCACGGGAAGATCGGGTTCGCGGTCAGCGAGCCGCCCGGTGTATTCGAGAGCCCTTCCCAGATCTCCGGAATGTCCGGGAACTTGACAAAGAGCACCACCATCAGCGCGATGGCCATGAAAATCAGGGCAAAGGCAAACAGCGGATAGATGCGGCCGATGATCTTGTCCACCGGCAGCATCGTGGCGATGATATAGTAGGCGAATACGATGATGATCCAAAAGCTGCTGTGCCCCAGATGATTCACAAAGAATTGAGGTTCCCAGATGCCGCCCAGGATCTTGGCGGGGCTGTAAACGAAGACTGTACCCACCATCATCAGCAGAAAGACGCAGAAGACGAGCATCACCCGCTTGGTATTCTTTCCCAGATAGATGCCAATCAAATCCGGCAGGTTGGCGCCGCCGTGGCGGACGGAGAGCATGCCCGAGAGATAATCGTGCACGGCCCCGGCGAAAATGCAGCCAAAAACAATCCACAGGTAGGCTGCCGGGCCGAATTTGGCTCCCATGATGGCCCCGAAGATCGGGCCGGTACCGGCGATGTTCAGGAACTGAATCATGAAGATTTTCCAGGCAGGAAGCGGGGTATAATCCACACCGTCCCGCTTGGCGATGGCCGGTGTGGGCCGGTCGTCCGGCGCGAAGACCCGCTCTACGAACCGTCCATAGAGCAGATATCCCACGACAAGCGCAGCCAGAGAGAGAAGAAATGAGAGCATATACCTGTGAATTGACTAGGCAAAGTTAAGAAAATCCGCCGGATTATTTATCTTTGCAGCAAGAACAAAACCAGATGAAATACAGAGTTTCGCGGGTTGTGGCTGCATTATTGGCCCTTTTTTGCCTCGCCTGCACATTAATCAGTTGTTCCGGTGAGGAAGGCAGGTCCCGGGAGCCCCGTTCGGAGGCGGACCTTTCTGGCCTTACGATTGCCTGCACCAACGGGAACTACTACCATGTCAAGTTTTCCAAACGGGCGGACGTCAAGATCTTCGCAGCCGGCTCGGAAGCGGATGCCGTTCAGGCTGTCCGCCAGGGAATTGCCGACGTCTATGTCGGCGACGAGGTGGTCCTCTCTGCCGAAGACCAGAAGCGGCTCGGCATGAAGATGGCCTTTCGCGGGGAAGAGACCTTCGACGTAGCCTTTGCCCTGAAGAAGGGAGACGACGCGTTGATGCAGCAGCTGAATGCGTTCCTCGCAGCGGCCCCGCTTGAGGCGATTATCGATTATTGGGAAAAGGGCACACCGGCGGTGGAAGAGCCCGCGTATGAAATCGCACCCGATGCCGCTCCCCTGCGCTGCATTACCTGCGTCAATCTTGCGCCCGTCTGCTATCCGGGCGACGGCGGTGCGTGGATGGGCATGGACCCCGATATCCTGCGCCGCTTCTCGCACGCGATCGGACGGCCTTTTGATATGAAGTACCAGGACCTCGGTTCTGCCATCATCGCCCTCCAGACGGGCCAGGCAGACCTAATTTCCGCCTGCCTGTTCGTGACGGAGGAGCGCAAGCAGTCCGTTGATTTCTCCAACCCCTACTACGCCTGCCGTCCCGGCTATTTTATCAAGGACCGGGCGAACCTGGGCCACGCGGGATTCGGAGAGCGGCTGCGTCGGAACCTGATTGTAGACAACCGCTGGAAGATGATCGTGGACGGTCTGTGGATGACCCTGCGGATCACCTTCTTCTCGATCCTGCTCGGTACGCTGCTCGGCGCCGGCGTCTGTGCCCTCAGGCGCAGCCGGCGCGGCTGGATGCGGCGTCTGGCCGCCATCTATGGATACCTGCTCAACGGTACGCCTGCGCTGGTGATGCTGCTGATCATGTATTACATCGTTTTCGCAGGAAGTGCGGTGGGAGCGCCACTGGTGGCTATCTTTACCTTCTCGCTCTTCTTCTCGAGCGCTTCGGGCAGCATCTTTGACAATGCGATTTCCACGGTTCCCCGCGGGCAGACTGAAGCGGGCCTGAGCCTGGGCTTCACCCCGCTGAGGACCTTTACCGGCATCGTCTTTCCGCAGGCGCTCAAGCGCGGGCTTCCACTCTATACTTCGGAATGCGTATCGCTCCTGAAGTCCACCTCCATCGTGGGCTATATCGCCATTCAGGACCTCACCCGGGCCAGCGATTTCATCCGTGGCAGGACCTTCGACGCCCTGATTCCCCTGCTTATCGTCACCCTGCTCTATTTCCTGATCGCCTGGGTCATCCGGCGGCTGTTAAAACTTTTCCTTGTCAAGAAGTAATATGATCAGCATCAAACATTTAAGCAAGTCCTTCACCCATCCGGACGGCAGTCAGATCACCGTCCTGAAGGATGTCAACTGCGAAATTGAAAAAGGAGAAGTCATCAGCATCATCGGCCCTTCGGGAACCGGAAAGAGTACCCTCCTGCGAGCCATCAACATGCTGGAGCCCCCCACCGGCGGTGAGATCTGGGTGGACGGCGAGAATATCATGGCCAAGGGGTACCCACTTCACAAGATGCGCCAGAAGATGGGCATGGTCTTCCAGTCCTTCAACCTGTTCGACCACATGACGGTGCTGGAGAACATCACCTACGCTCCGATCTCCCTTCTGCACAAGACCCGCGAAGAAGCCAACGAGGAGGCCCTGGAACTGCTCAAGAAGGTAGGCATGGCCCAGAAGGCCGATGTCTATCCCGAGTCGCTCTCCGGCGGCCAGAAACAGCGTGTGGCGATTGCCCGCTCGCTGGCCATGCATCCGGAAGTGCTGCTCTTCGACGAGCCGACTTCCGCCCTTGATCCGACGATGGTCGGCGAGGTGCTCAGCGTCATCCGGCAGCTGGCCAAAGAGGGCATGACCATGCTGATCGTCACGCACGAGATGCGGTTTGCCCGCGACGTGAGCACGCGTATTTTCTTTATGAATGAGGGAATTATCTACGAGGACGGTTCCCCGGAGCAGATCTTCGAACACCCGGTGCACAGCGCCACCAAGGTCTTTGTCAACCGCATCCAGAAGCTGGTGTACGAGGTGGACAGCGACGAGTTCGACTTCCTGCAGATCCATACGGGCATCAACCAGTTCTGCCTCAAATACAACCTCTCCGACAAGGCCGCCCTGGCCTATGAGATTGTCGAGGAGATGCTTTTCACGCATTTGAAGAGCCTGCGGCCGCTGACCGTCCGCATGACCTACGCGGAACTCTCCGGCGATATCGCCCTGGACTTCATGGCGGAAGGCCTCACGGAGTCCCCGATGCCCCACGGAAAAGAAACGGAGGCCCTTCGCGCCCGCGTCATGGGCATTGTCGAAGAGCCTACCGTCAGAGGTTTTCGCGTAAAGATCCGGCTGTAAATCAGCCTCTCAGCCGCAGGAAGCTGTAGCCGAAGCGTCGGCAGGCCTCCTTTTCCAGTTCTTCGCGGTCGTCCGGATGGGCGATGGCAATCAGCGCCTTGGCCCGCTGGGCGAGATTCTTGCCGCGCAGGAAGGCGAGGCCGTATTCCGTAGCCACATACTGGGTCTGGAAGCGGGTGGTCACCACCCCGGCGCCGGGCGTGAGCGTGGAGACAATCTTTCCCTTGCCCTTGTTGGTGCGCGAAGGGAGCGCGATGAAGCACTTACCCCCTTCCGAGAGCGAACATCCGTACATGAAGTCGTGCTGACCGCCGACGCCGGAGAAGATCATCTCTCCGATGGAGTCGGCACACACCTGACCGGTCAGGTCCACCTCCAGGGCGGAATTGATGGCGCAGGCCTTGGGATTCTGGGCAATCAGGAAGGGATTGTTGGTGTAGGCCACATCGTAGAACTCCATGGTCTTGTTGTGGTCGATGAATTCGTACATCTCCTTGGAACCCAGCGCGAGCGCGGCAATGCTGACGCCCGGATGGACCTTCTTCAGGGAGTTGTCGATCACCCCTTCTTTCATCAGCCGGATGACGCCGTCGGTCATTGCCTCCGTGTGGAGACCCAGGTGCTTGTGGTGCTTGATGCCGTTCAAAATGGCGTTCGGGATGCCTCCCACGCCAATCTGCAGGCAGGCTCCGTCCGGGATTTCGGCTGCCACGTTGGCGCCGATGGCCTTTTCGATCTCAGTCGGCTCGCCGAACTGCATGGCGACGGGCGGTACGTTGCAGCGCACGGCGGCAGCGATTTGGGATTCGTGGATCAGGCAGCCTCCATAGAGATAGGGAATGCTTTCGTTGACCTGTGCAATCACCACGCGGGCACATTCGACGGCCGCCACGGAGATATCGCATCCGATACCATAGCTGCAGTAGCCGTTTTCATCCGGCAGCGAGCAATTGATAAAGGCCACGCTGACAGGCAGCTGGCCGCTGCGGAAGAGGGCCGGAACTTCGCTCAGGAAGCAGGGCGTCAGCGAGCCGTAGCCCTCGGCGACGTGCTTGCGCTGATCTGCGCAGAGGAAGATGCTGTTGACCAGGAAGGAATCCTTGAATTCCGGCTTGCAGAAAGGAGCCGGCCCTTCGGTGATATTGAAGCCCGAAACGATCTGTACGTCACGCAGTTCACCAGCGCGGCGCGCAAGGGCCTCCTGCAGGAGGACCGGAACGGAAGTACTTCCCTGGCAGCAGACGATATCCCCGCTGCGTACGAGTTTGACGGCCTCATCGGCGGTTACGTAATTCATGGCGTGCTAACCTGCTAATTGGACAAAGAGCTTGAGATGCGCATCCAGCCGGCGGAAATCCTCGTCGTTGCCGAGTCGGGAGACGCAGACCCGGATGCCGCACTGGCCGCTTCCCGTGGTGTTGAGCGGAATGGCGATAATGCCGCAGCGCAG
Source organism: Bacteroidales bacterium (assembly GCA_017544005.1). GTDB lineage: Bacteria > Bacteroidota > Bacteroidia > Bacteroidales > UBA932 > Cacconaster. The sequence continues at coordinate 5,057 of JAFYEZ010000035.1, read as the reverse complement.
CAGCGCCTCGAGCAGTTCCTTGTTGCCCATAGATTTGTATTCCACCGTGTAGAAGAAGCCATCACTGATGGTCTGCTCGATATCCTTGTCGTAAACCAGGTGAAAGCCGTTCTCTTCAAACAGCTGGCGGGAACGGTGGGCACGGAGCGCGTACTCGCGCAGCTCCTTGACAAAGTTGTAGCGGCCGTCGGCCGATGCTTCCAGCATGGCGGAAAGGGCGTACTGGGCGGAATGCGAGGCACCGGAAGTATTGATGTAGAGGTAATTCAGGATGAAATTGTCGCCAAACCGGCCGATCCCCCACTTCTCCTTCAGGGCGGGGTACTCCCGCTCGTAGAGCTTGTCCGAAATGCAGGTCAGGCCGATTCGCTCGCCGGCATAGCTGAAGATCTTGGAGCCGGAGAGGAGCAGGACATAATTATCGGTATAGCGCGCCACGGTGCTCTGGAACGGCGGTTGGAACGGCACGGACATGTCCTTGCGGAAATCCATGCAGAGGTAGGCCATATCCTCGAGGATGATGACGTCATACTGGTTGGCCAGGTCGCCGATGATGGCCAGTTCCTCCTCCGAGAGGCAGATCCAGGCCGGATTGTTGGGGTTGGAATAGAGAATGGCGGCGATGTTTCCCGCTTTCAGGTAGGATTCCAGCTTGTCCCGCAGGTTCTCCGCACGGTACTCATAGACATCGAAGAAAAGGTTCTTGATACCCAGGATGTCCGGCTGGCGGCCGTGGGCCGAAAAACCGGGGCAGATATAAAGAATGGTGTCCTTGCCGGGCTGCAGCTGGGAGCACTCCAGAATGCTGGTCAAACTCCCCTGCATTGAGCCCACGGTGGGAACGATTCCCTTGGGATCGATATCCACGTCGATGAAGGCTTTGACAAAGCGGGAGGCATTCTTCTTGAGCTCCGGGATTCCCTGGACGGGCGGATAGATGGAGACATAACCTGCCTCGATGGCCTTTTTCTGGGCCTCTACGCCAATCGTGCAAGCCGGAATGCCGGGCACGCCAATCTCCAGGTGGGAGAAGGGTTCGCCCTGAATGGCTTCCAGTTTGGAGCCGACCATCGAGCATTGGCGGATGGAGGTACGGGAGATATCATCGATATCCATTTCCGCGAGCACGCGGTTGAACGCTTCTATGCTGATCGGTTTTTCCATGGCTATCTGCGTTTTGCCGATGCAAAGCCTGCATCGAAGGCCTTGATGTTGGCAGTGACGATCTCTTCGCCCTTGCGGCCGAAGATGCGGCGGATTCCGTCGCGCAGCTTGTCCGGATCCAGAATCTGCAGCATGGCGGCCATCGCGCCGAGCAGGATCATGTTGGCGCTGCGGGGCGAATGGATCTCCTGTGCCATGGCATCTACGTCCAGTGCTACGCAGTGCGGGAACCGGTTCAGTTCCGCCTTCACGGCTTCCGGATCGGGGTAATTGGGAATATTGACAAAGGGTGCGGTATTGGTCACGATCCATCCCTCTGGGGCGAGCCAGGGCACGTAGCGCAGGGCCTCCATGGGCTCCAGGGAGACAATCAGGTCCGCACAGCCGTGCGGGATGAGGTCGCTGTGAATGGGATCGGACGAGAGGCGCAGGTGCGACTGCACGTCTCCCCCGCGCTGGCTCATGCCGTGAACCTCGGCCTGCTTCAGGTAAAGGCCCTGCTCGAGGGCGGCCGAACCGATGACGGTGGCAATCGAGAGGATGCCTTGTCCTCCGACGCCGGCAAGTATGATATCCTGTTTCATGTTACTGTTTCTTAGCGTGACGTTTAGCGGTTTGGATGCACTCGCGGCGGCTGACGATTACCGAGACGCCGTGGTACTCGATTTCTTCCCGGATGACCTTCTCCATCTCCTCGTAATTCTTGGGGAGCGGGATGATGGTGCGGATATGCGCCGGCTCTACGCCCAGTCCGGCGCAGATGGCCTCGATCCGGCCCGTTCCGGCGGAATCCTGCCCGCCCGTCATGCCGGTGGTGAGGTTGTCCGAAATGCAGAGGGTGACATCCGCCTTGGCGTTGACGGCGTCCAGCAGACCGGTCATTCCGCTGTGGGTGAAGGTGGAATCGCCAATTACGCCCACTGCCGGCCAGAGGCCGCTGTAGGCTGCGCCCTGGGCCATCGTGAAGGAAGCGCCCATCTCCACGCAGGTATCCACTGCGTTGAGCGGAGCCATATAACCGAGCGTGTAGCAGCCGATATCACTGAACACCTTGCCGCCCGGGTAGTGTTGCATCACATGGTTGAGCGCGGTGTAGAAATCGCGGTGTCCGCAACCCTGGCAGAGTGCCGGCGGACGCGGTGCAACCACCTGGGAAGCCGGATATTCGGCCCGTGCGGGCAGCCCCAGCGCCTTGCGTACGGCATCCGGGTTCAGTTCGCCGTCGCGGTTGACAGTCTCGTCGATACGGCCCAGAATCCGGGTTGCGGTGGGGAAAACGCCGCGCAGGCGCTCCTCTACCAGCGGCTGTCCCTCTTCCAGTACGAGGAGAGTATCGGTCATTCCGGCCAGCTGGCGAGCCAACGCGCGCGGGAACGGATACTGGGAGACCTTGAGCACCGGATACGGGCAGCCGTCCGGGAAGTTCTCCATCAGATAGTTGTACGCGATACCGCAGGCGATGATGCCCAGGCTGTGGTCCGGGCCGTCGGTCAGGGCATTGAAAGGCGAGCTGACGGCATCTTCTTCAAAGGCAGCATAGTCTTTGATAAGCTGGCGGTTGCGCACGCGCGCATTGACCGGCAGCGTGACCCACTGGCGCGGATGGGCCGGGGTGTGCATCTCATTCTGTGCGCGATATTCGGGGTTTTCCGTCACCACGGCACGGGAGTGGGCCATGCGGGTGGTCAGACGCATCATCACGGGGATGCCGCGTTTCTCGGAATAGTCGAATGCCGCCCGGGTCATCTCGTAGGCCTCCTGCTGAGAGGAAGGCTCGAAAACCGGAATCATGGCAAAAGCGCCCAGGAAACGGGAATCCTGTTCATTCTGAGAACTGTGCATGGAGGGATCGTCGCAGGCCGCTACGACCAGACCGCCGTTGGCGCCGGTCATGGCGGAACCCATGAAGGGATCCATACAGACGTTCATTCCCACGTGCTTCATGCAGACCAGCGCGCGCTTGCCCGCGTATGACATGCCCAGCGCGCCTTCCATGGCGGTCTTTTCATTGCTGGACCAGAGGCGGTGTACGTTGCCCTCCTTGGCGAGCGGATGGCCCTGAATAAATTCGGTAATCTCGGTGGAAGGTGTGCCGGGATAGGCATAGACGCCGCTCAATCCTGCATGCAGGGCACCGAGCGCCACGGCTTCATCTCCCAAAAGTAGTTGTTTCTCAGCCATATTTTTATGTGATTTTCTTATCTTTGTGCGACGAATTGCTTCATCGTTTTGTTAAACCACAAAGTTAACAATTCGAAGGCAATTTCCAAATATCATTTAGAATTGTAGCCAAATTCGTCTTTTTTGCGAGGATGCGAACGGTTTTCGACGATACAATCTGCGCTCCTGCAACCGCTGCCGGCGGTGCGCTTTCCCTCATTCGGGTGAGCGGTCCCGCTGCCGTTGCCAAAGTATCCGAGATCTTCAGCACCCCCCTCACGGATGCCCCGGGTTATACCCTGCACTTCGGCACGATCCAGGATGGCGAAACCCTCCTGGATGAGGTGGTAGCAGCCGTCTATCGCAGTCCCCGCTCCTACACCGGGGAAGACTGCGTGGAACTCTCCTGTCACGGCTCTCCCTATATCGTTTCCCGGATTCTGGAACTGCTTACCGCCTCCGGCGTCCGGATGGCCGAGCCCGGTGAATTCACGCAGCGCGCCTTTCTCTCCGGCAAGATGGACCTCGCGCAGGCCGAGGCCGTGGCCGATGTGATTGCTTCGCAAACCGCTGCTGCGCACCGGATCGCCCTGAGTCAGCTGCGGGGCGGATTCAGCGATGAACTCTCCGGAATGCGGGAGGAGCTGCTGGAGATTGCCTCCCTGTTAGAATTGGAACTGGATTTTGGCGAGGAAGATGTGGAGTTTGCCGACCGCAGCCGCCTGAGCAACCTGCTTTCCCTGGTCCGGTCGCATATCGGGCGGCTGATCGAGAGTTTCCGCCAGGGCAACGCCATCAAAAACGGGGTGCCCGTGGCGATTGTCGGCAAGACCAATGCCGGCAAAAGCACCCTTTTGAATGCCCTGCTCGGTGAGGAACGGGCCATCGTTTCAGAGATTCCCGGCACGACCCGCGATACCATCGAGGAGACCTTCAATATCGATGGAACACTCTTCCGCCTGATCGATACCGCCGGGTTGCGGGAAAGTGAAGACCGTATCGAACAAATCGGCATCGAGCGCGCCTACGAGAAGCTCTCATTGGCGCAGATTGTGATCGGAATGCTCGATCTGACCGCTCCCCTGCCCGATCTGGTGGCCAGCGCCTGGCAGGTGGCCGATGCGCTGGAGAGCGGCCAGCGGCTGATTCTGTGGCTCAACAAGACGGACGCCGTCTGCCCCGCCGCTCTCACAGCCGCACAGACGGCTTTGTATGAGCTCAGCACCGCCCGCAATGCCGCCTTATTGGCCGGATCGGCCAGGGAAGGCGACGGACTGGATGCACTGCGCGCCGCGCTGTCCGCCACCTGGAGCAGCCTTGGCAACGCCGCCGAATCCACCCTGGTCACCAACACCCGCCATCTGGAGGCCCTCCGGCTCGCTGACGACGCCCTGCGCCGTGTGGAATCCGGCCTCGGAAACATCCCCACCGACCTGCTGGCCCAGGACCTCCGCGAAGCCCTCTACCACATCGGCGCCATCACCGGCGAAGTGTCCGACACAGAGATTCTGAACAACATCTTCAGCCACTTCTGCATCGGAAAGTAGCTGATAATCAATAACTTACGGAATCAATCGACATCTAACTGACTTATACCTCGTTAGGGGTTCAGAGGTTTAATGTTTAACAGTTAGATTTCTATGCATTTCGAAACTTATTTGCCGACTTTTGTACCTTATTTGTACCTTTGCGGTACAAATGGTCCGTTGTACACCGACCTCTTGGCTTAACTC